>CAYXDS010000010.1:0-24766 GCA_964463805.1 uncultured Elusimicrobia bacterium
CCCTACACGTTTCCGCTCCAACAATCAGCATCGGTAGCGGTTGTGTTTTTCGCCGGCGGCTCGATCGCCGGAGGAGTTGGCGGCGGAGGCGGTAAGGGCTCCGACGCTATCGGTGGAACGAAAGGGATTGGAGACGGGGGCGTGCGCGCTTCCAAGGGATCGTTCGACATCGGCGAAAAAAAAGAGGCCGGCTCAGACGGAGGCGGCGGTGGAGGCGGCGCCGGTTCTTTTTGGTTCAAACCCGCCAACACGTTTCGCAATTCGTCCAACACATGATCCATTGAAATATCCTTCTTTGGATCCGATGCCGGTTCGTGATTGTCCATGTTTTTTCGAGCAGTTTTCCTTCTCATTAATATGCTCGGAAGGACCTGTCGTTTCAAGGACTATCTCTAGAAAACGAAACAGGATTCGACTTGAATTAACAAGTCGAATCAATTACGGGCTACGAATGTGGCAAATTCGTCAAATAACGACTTTGCGTTGTCTTTTCGGATTCTTTTTAACGGGCGGCGGCTTTCTGCGCTTTGTAATTCACGATCGTGTAAAAAGAATCGGCTTTTAGACTCGCTCCGCCGACCAAACCACCGTCAATATCTTCACAAGCCATCAGCTCAGCCATATTTTCCGGTTTGACCGAACCGCCGTACAAAATGCGAATCGCCAATGAGGTGAGCGAACCGTACTGGTCCTTTAAGATATCGCGAATCGCCAAGTGAACTTCTTGAGCCTGCGCCGGCGTCGCGGTCTTACCGGTTCCAATCGCCCAGATCGGTTCGTAGGCGAGAATGATTTTTTTCGTATCGGCCGATGGGATATTCGCGAGCGCCGCTTTCACTTGCCGGGCCACCACGCTCAACGTCGCGTTTGCTTCACGCTCGGCCAAGGTCTCGCCCACACAAACAATCGGAATCAAGTTGTTCTTCAAAGCGGTGCTGATTTTCTTGTTCACGCTCGCGTCGGTTTCGCCAAAAAGTTGTCGGCGTTCCGAATGCCCGATTACCACGTACGAACAACCGACGGCCGCCAACATCGATGGTGAAATCTCTCCGGTGAAAGCGCCTTCCGAATTTTCGTTGAGATTTTGCGCTCCCAGCGCCACATGCGAATCGCGCAACAGCGGCGCCGCTGAGGAGAGAGAGGTAAACGGCGGGCAAATCACGATATCCACATCGGTGTGGCTTTTCACCTTCGGAACGAATTCCTTAAGAAAAGTCTCGGTATCGGCGTTGGTCTTGTACATTTTCCAGTTGGCCGCGATCAGCGGGCGGCGTTGCGATTCGTTTGGCTGCGACATGAGATTATCCTCTCCTTTGATGTTTTACTCCGGGGGTGGGACCACGCGCGGAGTAACGAACATGATTATAGATGTTCGGCGTAAATTTGTCCTACGCCAACGAAACAAAGCGCCGAGCAGCGGAATCTTCCGCAAAATCGGCACGCCTCGAACCGCTTCGGTTTTTTGCGTCTGCACGAGGCCGGCCAAGGTCATCGTAAGTCCCGGCGTTACCGTCACGATGGAGGTAACGTCGCGAGACAACAACGCCGGAACCGTGTTTCCGGATAATGAAACGCCGCTGGAAGCGTCCGGCGCGCTCACACCGGCGCACAAATTCAACCGAATGCGCCCGTCCGGCATCAACGTCGGGCGCACGTTCAACTTTACGCCGTACGATTTGAACTCGACATGCGTGGTTCCAAGCGAGGAACTTGTGATGTACGGAATTTCACCTCCTGCGTGAAATGTGGCCGGCGTTCCCGAATCGGTCACGAGGTTCGGGTTCGCCAAAAGCTCAGCGGCGCCTTCTTCGATCAAGAAATGCAAGTCCGCTTGCAACGGTGTCGATCGCTCAAACGACCCGAGCGCGACGAGGCCCGCCGGCGCTCGTTCGCCGAAAGTGACCGAATCGATCCAATCCACACCGAGGTTAACCGCTTTCGCGTTGTCGACCTCGTTCACTTCCACTTGGACTTCAATCGGTACCTTTCGAGCGAACGGCGCGGCGAACGCGAAACTTTGCATCGCACCCAGGAATAATCCAACGGCGAGCCCGCGACTCATGGCGTGATCGTGCCTGAACCGCCGCCGTCGGCGATGCCGTCTTCGACGCCTTTCACCAGCGCGTCGCCCGCTTTCTCATAGGCAACCGTCACATCCGAACGGAACGTGCGGAAGATGGCCACCGTCGCGAGCGCCGTCAATGCGGTGATGAGGATATACTCAACAATTCCCGAACCTTGTTCGGTCTTCTTTTTGAAACGCATGTTTCTCTCCTTGGATCCGGAGGGAAACGCAATACCAGAGAGGTGGGAGGGTGAGAATTACGCGAGGATCTTGTTTTGTGAAGGGACGAGCATCATAGCAAACGACGCAAGCGGCTCGGAATTTGCGCGAACGCGGGCGGCATTTCGACGCCTTTCGCCTGCAGCAACATCCAAAAAATTTCGCCCATCGCGTCCGGATGAATCAGTTGCTGGACGGCTGCCGCGCGCCGGCGTTTTTCGTCCTCGGACGCTTCGTTCAGCCACGCTTCCAGTCTACGGTGCCCCAGATACGACAGGAAAACTCCCTGCGAACAAAAAAGCAACGGATCGAAACCGGCTTTTTTCCCTTCCTCGACCAACTGCGTGAAGTCGACATGCGAGGTGATGTCTTGATCACCGATCCGCGCAAGGATTTCTTTGTTCGCGCGATGCTTGTGATAACACATCCATGTGCCGTTCGAGCGCGATGGACTTAAAAACGATTCGCGCGGATGTCCGTAGTCGACCGTCATCACGTAACCGCGCGCGAGCCACGCGGACCACTGCTTATAAATGTCCGGGATTTGCGGCCGCCGCTCGACTTCATGGCCTTCGGCCCCCACTTCGAGGAGCTGACCGTCTTTCACGTCGACGCGCACGTCGCTCCACTCTTTGCCGTTTTTGCGCCAGCGTTCAAATGGCAGCGCGTCGAAAAATTCGTTCGAGAAAATGCAGCCCTCGAGCGTGCCCATCCAATCGATGTCATCCATCGACGCCACAACTTCGCAGCGCGGGAAACGCGAGAGTTTTTTGTACAGCAAATCGCGCGCGGGCCGGCTTCTTTCGACGGCCCACACGCGGAACCCACCGGCGCTCGACTTCGATTCGGCGCGTTTTTCGGCCAGCGATTTCAGCACGCCTTCAAGAAATTCTCCGTTGCCGGCGCCCACTTCGATCAGAGCGAATTGTTCGGCGCCCAACGTTTCTTTCATCTGTAAAATGGCGTCTGCAAAAATTCGGGGAAAGATATCCCCGACCTGCAGCGACGTAAAATAATCGCCGGCGCGACCACGGCGCGGCGACGGTTGGTTATAGTAGCCGTACGTGGGGTGATAAAGCGCGAGGTCGACGAACGTCGCGAAATCCATGGGACCGCGGCGTTCAATTTCCTGACGGATCAAATCTTCGGCCGATGACGGATGTGTCTGTTTTGTTTTCATTGCGGCGTAAGTTTATCAACGGCCCAAGCCGCATGCTCGCGGATTAGCGGTTCCGGATCTTCGGTTAATTTTTTCAGATGCGGCAAAAGGGATCGATCGCCACTGTTGCCGGCAACCACGCATGCATTTCGCAACAATCCGCGACGCTTCGGACGACTCAAAGGCGTATGACCGAATTTTAATTTGAAAGCTGCATCGTCCAACGCAAGCAATTCATCGAGCGCAATCCACGCGCCGACGCCACGGTCCGACTTCAACTCAGGCCAACGCGTTTCAAACGCGCGGCTGTTGAACGGACAGACGTCTTGGCAGATGTCGCAGCCGAACAGCCAATCGCCGACGTGGTCGCGCATGTCCGTCGGAATCGCCTCTTTGTTTTCGATCGTCAGATAGGAAATGCATTTGTTCGCGCGGAGTTTATAGGGGCCGTCGAACGCGTCCGTTGGGCAGGATGTTAAGCATTTCGTGCAGGAACCGCAGCTGCCTCGGGCCTCACCCTGTGTCCCTCTCCACTCCGTGGAGAGGGACGTGCGAAGCACGGGGCGAGGAATTTCAATATCCAAAAGAATCTCTGCAAGAAATATCCAGGAACCGACGTGGAATTGATGAGAGGATGAGCGCGGCACAATCAATACGGTATTTTTCCCGACGAAACCGATTCCCGATTGTTCGGCGAGCGAACGCTCGAGCAACGGCTTCGTGTCGACGGCGAGAAATGCGTTGCCCGATGATCCGAGCACGCGTTGAACTTCAGGCAACAGTTGCTGCAGTCGGTTAAGAATGATCGGATGATAATCGGCACCCCAAGCGTAACGCGCGACGCGCCCATACCCGGGTCCCGGTTTTTTTGGAAAAGGTTCTTGGTAATAACTGACCGCGAGCGTGAGCACGGATTTTGCTTCGGGAAACGCGGTTTGCGGGTGCGTGCGCTTGTGCGGATCGCGCGTCATGTACGCCATGCCGCCGGCCGCGCCGGTTTCGCACCAATCGAGATACGCGACTTGATCGCGTTCGGGGATTTTAAGCGGCGCGAGCGAACAATGGTCGAAACCAAAGTCCCACGCGATTTTTTTTAACGCTGATAAAATTCGATCAGGCGATCGGGGTAGTTCGTGGCGATCGCGTCCACTTGCCAGACCACCAACTTGCGAAACTCGTCCAAGCGGTCGGCGGTCCAGGCCATGACGGCCATGCCGGAATCGTGCGCTTCTTGCACCAGGTCTCCGGTCACGCGATCTTTTCGAGGAAGAAGATGATTGACTTTGAGATTTTTCGCGCGGTCGAGCGCGTCATACAACATATCGGAATAAAGGAACCCCGTGCTCATCGTCGGGTAAAGCCGGCTGCACAACGCCAGCACCGGCTCGTCGAACGAAATCAATACCGAACGGTTCATCACTTTAAACTCTTTCAGCTCTTTCATCACCGCATGAATCAACATTTCGCGGCGACGCTCATCACCGTCAACTTTCAACTCGACGAAAAATGAAATGAGATCGCCCGCCTTGTTTTTCTTGTTGTGCGCCCATTTCAGCAACGTGGAAAGCCGCGGGATACGTTCGCCGGCGAAGCGAAGATCAAACCAGGAACCGGCGTCGAGTTCACTCAAATCGTCGGCGGTAAGATCGGTGAGATTTAAAGGTTTATTGGAGGTACGATCAAGATTGGCGTCGTGAACGACGACGGGCACGCCATCTTTGGTCAGACGAACATCAAACTCGAGCATATCGGCGCCGAGTGAGATGGCCTCTTCGAAAGAAGTCATGGTGTTCTCCGGCGCATGGCCCATCGCGCCGCGGTGCCCGACAACCCAGGGCATTTTGCCTTTGCCTTTTTGGCGAACCGTAAAGGTTTTCATCGATGGAGAACCTCCGGCTTTTGGTTTGGTGAGTGCTGTAGACATAGGGTATTGCCTCCGCGAAAGCGCGGATACTACCATATATGGTCGAGAGGCGTTAGTGTGCTGCGGCGGCGAGCTTTTTCTTCGGACCGATCAGGCTTTCTCCCGCTTTTTGAAGGATTTTCAGCTGCTCTTCGGAATTCCCTTCCAGATACACGCGCACAATCGGTTCAGTCCCTGAAAACCTTACGCCAAGCCAGCTACCGCCGTGGAAGATGAATTTGAACCCGTCCAGGTCGACGATCCGCTGAACATGCAGCCCATCAATTTGCACCGGTGGTTTCGTAGCGAATTGATCTTTCAGCATGGCCACAATCTCGGGCGTCGCTTGAATGTTGATGCGGCGCGATAGATAAACGCCGACGTCCGCGTGCAAATCTTTCAACTGTTGTTGAATTGTTTTTTCGGTAGCCGCCGTCATCTCAGCGACGAGCAAGCACGCGAGAATGCCGTCTTTCTCGGGCACATGTCCGCGCATCGTAAATCCGCCGGACTCTTCGGCGCCGACCACGAACTCACCGTCGGTCGACGGCATAATCGAATCCGCTTCTTTCATCACTTCGCCGATATGCTTAAAACCGACCGGCGTTTCTTTCACGGTCAGACCGTATTTACGAGCGACCGCATTGATCGCGTGCGTGGTCATCACGCTTTTCGCGATAACGCCTTCCCAACTGCGAGAAGTGTGCAAGTACCGCGTGAGCAGCGCCAAAATATCGTTGGCCGAAATGATCGTTCCATCGGCGTCGACGACGCCGAAACGGTCCGCGTCTCCGTCGGTGGCGAGTCCCAAATGCGCTTTGTTTTTCTTCACGGCAGCGATCATCTCGCCGAGGCCTTCCGTCGACGGATCTGGCCCCCGGCCTTCGAAGGTCACGTCCCGCGACTCGTGCAGCGTCATAACTTCGCAACCGAGATCGCGCAGCATCTCAGCAACGTACCCGCGACCGGTGCCGTGAAAAACATCGACGATAATTTTCAGTTTCTTCTTTTTGAACGGCGCCGGATCGAGCAACGATTTCACGTGCTGAACATAGGCGGGCAGAAAATCTTCACTGTGGATCAATTTGTTCGTCAGATGCGCGTCTTCCGATTTTGGTTTCGTCGCCACTTCATGTTCTTTGATCACGTTGCAAAGGCCTTCGATCGCGTGCGTGGTTTCCGGCAGTGCAGGGCCACCCCACGCCGTCGAGAATTTCAATCCGTTGTAGGTAAATGGGTTGTGACTCGCCGTGATATTGATGCCGGCGCCCGCTTGCGAGCGAATAATTTCGAACGCGACCACCGGCGTCGGAACGTCGCGGTTTGAAAAACGAACTTCGATGCCGTTGTTCGCGAGAATTTTCGCCGCTTCTTCGGCGAATTTTTCCGATAAGAAACGCGTGTCGTATCCGACGACAACCGGCTTGTTGTGATTCTTTTCCTTGAAGATTTGCTCGGAAATAGCCTGTGTGCAAATGCGCAAGTTGGGGAAGGTAAATCCGTCGGCGATAATGTCGCGCCAACCCGATGTTCCAAATTTGATTGCCATAAGGAACCCCTTCTAGAACAGCTTCCAATGATTGTCAATTCTTCCGTAAATCTTAATCCTTCTTAAAGGAGGTTTTAACCCCATTTCGATAGACTCTGCTATGCACGTTTCCCCCTGGAAAAAGACCATCGCCGCGACGCTGTCTCTATGTTATTTGACCACGCAAATCGCATTGGGAAATCAAGTCGAATTAAGCGTCTGGAATGAGCGCCGATTGTCGGCCGCCGCTCTCGCATCCGTAGGGCCGACCATGCGTTTGTCGGCCAAAGAATTTTCAGAAATCCCTCCTCCCGTTTCCCAAAACCCACTCGGGCGTTTGATTGCCGCGCTGCCGACCACGCATGGAACCATTCAACAGATATACGACCCGGGTTCCGCCGCATCGCCCATCGCCATCATTCAAGACGTGCATATGAACATCGAAGCGCAATCGAACATCGCGACTGTGCTGCAGCGACTTATCGATCGTCGTCAAGTCGCCTCGGTCGGCGTCGAAGGCGCGTTTACCGTTTTTGACTTCTCATCGTTTCGTCAACTTGCCGACCAAGCGGTCGTACGCAAACAAACGCAAAAATATTTTGATGAGAATCGGCTTGCCGCTCCGTCTTTCGTTGGGATTACCAGCGCAAACGAACCGCCTTTGTTCATCGGCGTCGATGATCGCGTGCATTACGATGCAAACGTCCGCGCGTATCGCGACACTCTATCCGTAAAAAACCGGGTGCGCGCGGAAATTGAACGCAACCGACAGGAACTCGAACAAGAAAAAGCCGGCATTTTTTCCGGCGCGCTTAAGCAATTCGACGAAGCGCGTGCGCGTTATCATGAAGCTCGCATCGGCCTCGGCGAATATTCGCAGACGCTAACCGATCTTTCGGAAGGCGACGCCGGTGAAACGCTGGCCAGATTCGTTCGAGCGTATGACATCGAAAAATCACTCGACTTCAATCAAGTCGAGAACCAACGGAAAACGGCGCTCGAATCACTGGCCCGACGGCTCAACGACAAAGAAATCAACGACTTGGTCGCGCAAAGCGCCGGGTACCGGCTCGGACGAATAACGCTTGGAAAATATTTTTCGGACCTCGGCGCTCTGTTCGAACGCAAAAGCGTTTCGCTCACGCACGTGCCCGCGTTCAAACGCTATGTCGACTATGTGGCGCTCGCCGAACAAATCCACGCCCATTCGCTTTTAAAAGAAATCGCCGCGACAGAGAAAAAGCTCGCACTCGCGCTCACGAAAACTCCGCTGCAAAAAGAGCTGTTGAATCGCAGCGAACAATTGGCGCTGACCGAAAAACTTTTGTCATTTTCATTAACACCCGACGAATGGCTCGCCTATAAACAACATCCGGCCGCGGGAATGCTCCGACCCTTCGAACAATTCTATGAGGAAGCGGACATTCGCAGCCAAGCCATCGTCGATCAAATGTCGCGTCACGCGAAAGGAGCGGCTGCATTAATCGTCGGCGGATTTCATACGCCTGAAATAACGCGGCGGCTACGAGAGAAAAAAATTCCTTATGTCGTCGTCTCGCCGAAAATTACCCACGTCGATGAAGCGCGCGCGAATGCTTACTTGTCGGTGTTCGATCGAGAGAAAACGCCGCTCGAAAAATTGTTGGCCGGCGAAAAACTGTTCCTCGCGCCGGCCGATCGGAATATCACCGACGCCGGCACGCGCCGCACTCTTTGGATGAGTATTTTTAAAGCGCTGAGTTGGAGCGCGCGCATTTCGGTGATCGTTCTTGTTTTGCCGGCGATTGAAACGTTCGCGTTTCAGTATACGGGCTTGCAAGTTGTATTCATAATGAGCGGAAACTATTGGGTTTCCGTCTGTGCGATTGCGGTTTTGTCCGCAGCGACTCATGCGGCGATCGATCTTTGGCGCGGCCGTCCAATTAAATTGGTGGTGTGGCGGGCCGTCGTTACCGCCGCCGCGTTCGTCGCGTTTTCGCTGCCGTTTCATCCCGGGTTTCAATTTGATCGTGAAACGGCGTCCTTACTCGCCATGATGATGCATACACTCTACAACGGTGTCGCGCTAAGTCTCGGATTCAAATGGTTGCCACCGGCATCGCTTGTTGCACCGGAGGAATCCGAAAAACCGACCAGCATTTTCATTTTATCCTCGGCCGGAACCCAGGCTTACCTCAAGTTGAATTTGGAACAACTGAAATTTATGCGTGCGATCGGCGAACTTTATACGCCCGGTTTGTTGTTGCGGCCCGATGACGTGAACGCTCTGCCGAAATTGAATCAAAACGATGTGCAGATCGATTTCAATCGGTTGGTTTCCGATGCGGACAAACTTGTGCAGGCCCACGCCGCCTATATTGCAGATGATCCCGGTACCGAAGAACTCGCCGCTGCATCGTTTCAGACGTTGGTGGAAAAGACCGGACTCGCCGATGCGCGCGGTAGTTTTTCGAGCGCGCTAAATTTCATGAGTCCGACGATCGAATTGGGCGATCAAATCATCGAATTCACCAAATTGCATCCCGAGTTTTCTTTCATCGAATTAAAACAGATGACAGGCAAAACAATCAGCGGAGCGGAAACGATTCCAACAGGGACGGATCTTCTTACGTTGCGAAGAGAACATGTCGACACCAAAGATCCGATCACCGATGCACCGCTGTCCTATGATCAGTTTTCGTTGAATCCGACGGACAAGATGATGGCATCCATTCCAATGAAAGAGAAATCTCCAGAAGAGCCTCCGGCCGTTTATTCCATTTCAAAAATGATTGCAGATTCGCTTACCCTGCTGCTCAACACGGATATCCCTGTACGACGCAGATTAATGCTTGAGGCGGAATTCGATCAGTTGACCGTGGGTCGCGGCTATCGCTCAAAAGAAAAAGAAGCGGCTCTTCCCGTCATGGGGGCTCTCGCCTCTTTATCAGAGCCCGCGCGCAACTACTATTTGGAAAAGTCAGAGAGACTCGGCGCATTGCTCGATGGAGATTTCTTCATGGATGCGATCGCTCGGTTGGCAAGCAAGGCCTCGACCGAGATGCAGCTCGTGCGCATGCTCGAGGGACGAGAAACACAATTCCTTCAGTTTCTTAAGACATATTTGGAAAATAATTTCGTGGTTTCGTCCAATGCATCGGAAACCGAAAAAATCAATGCATTAAATGAATTGGCAAAAATATTCCGCCGACCAGCGGTGGCTAAAGCAGGTCCCGTGCATCGTTTTATCCGGGAAGAGAGCAAACTTACCGCGATCGAACACGTCGCCATTGGCCGCATCGACATCAATGCAACGCCGTTTGAGATCGTGGGCACCGGCGATGCACAAACGCCTGATGAATTCATCGAAAAATTCGCAGGCAAATCCAATTCTTCAAAAATCTTGCTGTATCACACCGCATTCGAGGAGAACGGCGCTGCATGGGTTTTAGCAATCCGCGACGGAAAAGCGGAAATCTACAACAACAGCAAAACGTATAGCGCCATCGCCGGATTTCGACTGTTTCGTCAAAATCATTCGATTGAATGTACGCTGGACGAAAAAGGGCGCGCTCAAATCCATTGGATTGTCAAAGACGCTGTTGAGATGATTTCTTATCTTCCTCTCGAAGCTTCACTGCAATTGAACGCAATGTTGACGTCAAATCATATAACGTCAGACCCGTCGAGAACCGCTTTGACTCAATTCATGGATGCGATGGTTAAAATCGGCGCCGCTTTCGACAGAGACAGCGGGCAACAAATGGTGAAAGATCCAACGTCTAAAACCATTTCAACGATTGACGTTGAATACGACCGCGTGACTTCACGTTGGGAAGGAAAAGGAAAGCGAGACAAGCGCCCTCCTCAAAATCCCGCATCGATCGTTGATCCGGTGGTACGCGGACTTTCGAAAACTCATCCCAAACTTTATAAAGCCGCCACGATCGGCGGTGCCGCCGCCTGGGAAACTGCCGTGTTTCAATTTCTGCTTTACGCGAATACGAACCTTAATATATTTGAAGTCGCATTTTTATTCGCGATTGCGCACACGATCGTTGCGTGGATCGTGCGGGCCTATCGAGGATTTAAAATCGGCTATCGCACTGCGCGCAGCAATGAATTGTCGTTCGAGTCTTTTTTGCGCGTCGCCGTGTATTCCGCCGCACGACAAGTTTTCGAACCGGCGCTTCAAGACACAAAGAATTTCATCGTGCATTTCGCTCTTTCAATTTTATTCACGGTCCCCTTTCTATTTGTCGGAGATGCGATTAAGGCTTCGTTTGTGGCATTTGCCCTTCATGCCGCGTACAATGCCTTTGCATTGGCCAAAGGGCTGACGCTCGCCTCAATCATTCCGTTTGAGAACCAAGAGCCCGCCGTTAAAACCAACGTCGGCGCGGCATTGAAATCGATCGTCGACGGTTATCAAGGAAAGGCCATCGACATGAGGTCGGTGGAGAGGCAATTGCGCGAACTGGATTCGACTCGCAATCTCGAACTTGCGCTTAGGGACCTCAACTATGAAGCGATGCAATGGAGCCTCCCATTTTCGAAAAATGTCGTCGGTCATGTAGCGATGTTGGAGAAGATCGCTCGGGAAATAAATGGCTTGCTGAACCGCCACGGCGTTGCGTTTCGCGCTGGAAAAATGGATGCGGACAACAAGGCGATGTCCGTCGGTATTTACTACATCGTCAGAGAAATCGAAGCGGGCAACAAGCGCTTGCTCGTGGTGAAAAAGTCGCCTGAAAGCAACGAACTTCTGCTGCTCGATCCTGATCAATCATCGATGATTTCAGAAGAGGACACACCGCGACTCGCCGCTGAATTCGGCATTAATTTACATGAAACGGGACCGCCCGCGGCGTCGGCCGCGCCCACAACCGCGCCCGCTCGCAAAAAAGCGCGCACGCAAACTCGCCCCGCCTCCAACGCCGACCGTGAACAACTTTATCAACGGATTCAAAATGCCTTCACCGTGTTATCCGCTTTGCCCGATGGAGAGACCGATCCGCAAAAACTCAAAATTTCGATCGGAGAAGCGAATCTCGCATTGAACAACCAGCGGCAAATCCGTTCGGGGCTCCCTCAACCAAACGGAGGTGCCACCGATACTTCAATGGGGATTGAAATTCCAGGTGCTCGAAAAGCACCCACTTTGAAAGTTACGCTCGATATTGAACGAACCGCGGACGGACTTGTGCTCGTGTTTCAATGGCCGGACAAGAGAGTGATCAAGGGTGAAGAAAGAGAGTTCACCAAAACATATCGGGTCTATTGGGAAAACAGCGCTTATCTTCGCGAAAAGCAGAAACGAATTCAAACGATCAACGCTGCTTATAAAAAATTGGAAACGGCGGACGTCGGCGCAATCGAAGACGTCGGTGATATTTCAGCTTTGTTGATCGTTGGAGCGCTCTCTTCGGAATTTCCGCAATCGAACGGCGATAGAGTCGGTTCAAGATTATGGTTTGGGCGCGGCGAGGAAGCGTTTGCCGCCTCGCTGAAAATCGAAAAGACCTCGTTCGGTTTTATTCTGCATTTTGATTCGGATTCTTCCGACGGCAAAAAGAAATCATATTTGTATTCGGAGAACGGCAAATACTACGCCGATCATGTGTTTGAAAACATGCTTCTGAAGCGCGCGTACGACAAACTGGCGACGGCGGAAGTGGGTCATGAAGAAATCGTGCCGCGAATCTACGGCTTGCTGAGCAGCGTGGCCCTTTCCCCCCGTTTTCTTTTGCCCAATGGAAAAAGCCTTGAGGGAAGTGCGCATTTCGGCGCTTCCAAACACATCGAGTCCGCCCGACTAAAGATCATCAAGCAAGAAGGGGTGCGGCTGCAATTCCTCTTTTACCAACGAAAAGAAGGCGAGATGGAGTACTCTACCGAACCATTGGTCATCGAATGGAACGGCGAAAAATTCGAGGAACTCAACCTCAAAATGGACTCAAGGCAATCGGGTGTTGAAACGCCGGCTCAAACCTATCGACGCCACGCGGCCAATAAAGATTGGGCCGCCGCGGCGCCGATTGCGACCGAAAACCTGGAAAACCTTTCGGCGTTCTGGCAAAGCTGGGCGATCAATTTACGATTAACGAAATTGTTGGCGTCGACGAATCGACTCGGACTGTTATCAGGTTTGACGCTTCACTTAGGATCAGGTCCGTCAATCAGCCATCGTGCGTGGCTTCTGTTGCGCACGGTGTTGTTGGCTTTGAACGTAACGCTCGGCCCTTCCGTTGATATCGACAAAGAACCCGAGATGTTGCGCCTCACGCGGGAACGATACGAAAAGGAAGTTGAGCGTATCCCGAAGGAATTGTGGTCCACTCAAGAAGTGGGCGTTATGGAAAACCTCTCGAAATACGCGGATGAGTCCGTAGGCCGCGTCGAAAACGGATCCATCACGCTTTCCGACGATATCGAAACCACAATCCGCGAATCGAACCGAGTGTTGACAAAAGGCGGCTTGATGAGGCTGTCGACGAACGCGCGAAAGTTTTCACCAGATTTCATTGAGAGCCTCCGTCAAATGGGATTTGAAATTCTCGAACATGAAGACATCTCAATGGATGAAGATTACGAAAAGATCTTGCGCGAATCGGACATCGCCAGTGAGGACATTGGAAAAATCAAGGAAAAAATAGAAATCGGCGGCGAATATATTTTCGCGATTAAAACCGGCAACGCGCCGAAGGACGTTCGCGGATTGAAATGGACGTTCGTTGAGTCGGACGAGCGCTCAACCGCCGCAACGTCGACCGGCAAAACAATTGCACCGCCGAAGACTTATGACTTGCGGACGGTCGTTCCGAAATTACCGACGCCCGTCGTCAAACCAACGGCTCCACTCGTCACGTTCAATTCTCTTGATCGAGAGCTCGGCGGGAAAGTCATGAGCGTGTTGATCAGCTTGAGCAATATTTTTAGAGGACAAGGCGCGCCGCATACGAAACTTCTTCTCGCTCATGCGAAGGAACTGCAACATCCGGGGCTCGAAGCGGTGTTGCGCCAAATACTCGACGCCTCGAGCGGAAAAGATTCCGAGAAAGCTGTTGCGGCCTTGGGACCGAAATTAAACGCGCTCTTCATGACGCTCGGCGTCTACGTTAACTTAAGCGACTATACAATTCATCAACACGAGATTGGATTGATCCGGGACGTGCAAACACGCGAGGGCAAGGTATTGCTTTCAGTTGAAACGTATTCAACCGCCAGCACCACCGATCGTCCCATTGCGCATATGGACGGAAATCTTTCGATCGTTTGGAGAGAATTGGTTTCGAGAAATATTATTTCACAAGTTCATGTTGCGAAAATGGAACAATCGAAAGGAAATGAAAATTTGAAAACGGTGATCACAGCCGACTTCACTTCCTTTTTGGGTGATGCGTTCAAAGCAACTCAACTTATAAAGGCCATAGAAGACAATAGAGGAGTTAAGGAAAGCGCGGATTTTCAGAAAATTGTTGATGCGATGACTGCGTCGTTCCATTCGGCAAACTTGCGCACATCACAAGCTCATTGGCCCGGATCCGCGATTAATTTGTTGTCGGCTTTGCAGTTGCTTACCACGCCGCTGTTCGCGCTCGATTTTTACCGGCTCCTAACATATTTCCACAGCAACGCTTCTAAAGACGCAGGGCTCGCGGCGCTGTTCAATGCATTGTTTACAGACGGACGGGAAGAGGCCTTCCGACTCATGATCCAACGGTTGCAAAAAAGCGAGATTGCCGAACTGCGTCGTTGGATTGAATCTGCGCTTCAAGAGATCGGCGTGTTGGGCAAACCGCTACCTCCCGTTCAACCACCAACGTCTAAAGCCGTTGCATTTGGATCGTTCGAACAAGAAACACGCGACGAGTTGGTGTCTTTTCTTGCGTTACTAACCGGCGGGGGTAAAGACGAAGCAATGGTTTTGGGGCACGTCGCACTGAAAAACAATCCGCGCCTGGCCTCCGTGATGACCGAGTTGGTTCCGGTCTTGGCCAGATCGGATGCGCAAAAGTTGAAAGCGATGGAATCGCGCGTGAACGACGTGCTCGTCACGTTCGGTATTTATATGGACGTCCATGATATCGAACATTCTTACGCGATCGGTCTTATCGAAAAGGTTGAAACGGTTCGCGGCGTCGAAATGCTTACGCTGAAAAAGTTCGCGGGCGAAGGCGAGATGGCGACTTACCGCAGCGATGGGAAACGCTCACTCGCTTGGTCGGACCTGGCCTTGGCGGATTTGCAGCATAACGTTCAAATCGCATTTGAAGAAGATCAAAGAAGCCCGCAAGATGCAAATCTCCTAAAGTTGATGGTGCGTGATATCAGCGTATTTTTCGGCAATGCGCACATGGCACGCAAGCTGCTGGAAGACATAAAAAACAAACGCGATCTTCAGTCCGATGATGCATATCTGCAGTTCTTGACCGCGATTTTACGAACCGCTCATTTCGTTAATGTGAATGAAATATTATCCGGCCGGAGCGACCTTCGATCCGTTTGGGAACGACTGCTAATGACACCGTTGGTCGGATTCGAATTTCTCGAATTGAATCGCACCGCCGGCCGCAGAGAATCTTATCTTACGACCACCGATGCGCTCGTAATGAAGCAAATGATCAACAAAGCCGGCGGGCAGCCGAAAGACATGTTTCAGTTCTTTATGACCCATTACAACGGGATGAGTTCAGCTGCGTTTAACCGTTTGGGCGAATGGATTTACGCTTCTCTCCAGGACGCCGGCGTGGTTGTAACTTTATCTCCACAAGAATTTCTTCGAGAGTTAAACGTGAAAAAAGCAGCGGCCACGACCGAACCCCAGCAGAAGCGCGCCGTCGAATTCAAATCGTTGAAGGAACAGCAGACAGAATTAAGCCACTTGTTGGCACTGTTTGAAACCGCATTTTTAAATCCGTCCCGAGCAAACTTGCTGCGTACCTATGCGACTTCATTGGTATATGGTTCGCCTCCTTTAAAACAAATCGCGCTGGAAGCGGCGCGCGTGTTGGAAGAAACCAACGGCAGAGAAAAAATGAAAGCGCTGCTGCCCAAACTTAACGATGAATTGATCCAACACGGCGCCTACATCGATCTTGCAGATTTTTCCGAAGGAAAATTTACGATCGGCACCATTCTGCAAGTCCGCACGTTCCATGGGATGGAACTATTGACGGTGTCCACCCTGGCATTGAACGCGAAAGAAAAAGCGCCGATTGTAAGTGTCGACAACAAAAGATCGGTGGTATGGATCAATCAAGTGGACGCTTTCGCAAACGCAACGATCGTCCAATCGACTGAGGAACCCCAAAGGTGGGAGTTTGTTAAGCGCGACCTATGGAATTTTCTCGGCCCGTCGGAAAGTCAACGTTTGATTGAAGCGGTGAGAGCCAAACGGATGGGCACCGTCCCGGAGGTGATGAATCGGATCGTTTTCAAGTTCGTCGATGCGTTCCACTTCGCCAATCTGACCCGCAATCTTTCAGGCACGGCGCCGCTCGCTCCCGTTTATTTCTACCGAATGCTGCTCTCTCCACTGTTTGCTTATGATTTTGCCAGCTACTGGAGCCTTTATGAATCAGGGCAGGCGAACAATGATATCCGAAAAATTTTCGATTCAATGGTTCGTCACGTCGGAGACATCGACCGGCTTAAACGCACTTATCATGCCCAGGTGATGTCGAATGATTTTGAGATGTTGCGGGCGCTGGTCGCCACTTCGATTCAATCCGCGAATGTGGCGTTGCCTATCTCTTATCGCGAATTCTCAGACGCAATGGATCAACCACGGGGATCTTTGCCGACCGGCTCCATCATCGATCCTCTACTTCGCTCCAAATTTAAAACAAACGCCTGGACCTACCGCGGCCTCACCGTTTTCTTCTCTTCAGCCTGGGAAACCGGCGCGTTTCATTGGGGGTTGGCTTCATTCCTCAGCCTGATGCCGTTCATCGGTCCTTTTTCGATATTCATCACGGCAATTTTATTCTCGGCCACGCACACGATCGTCGCGTGGCGTGCGGGTGCGTTGGAAAACGGCAAGCAAGAAACTTGGAATTTCGTTGCGCGCGCGTTGCTGTCATTATTGTTCTCATGGCCATTCTCTTACTTTGATTCCCTGCCTTACGCGATTCTCACCACCGTTGCCATTCATGCCGCCTACAATGCGTTCGCATTGTGGCTTGGCCCACGGTGGGCGCCGTTGGCCAGCATCGCCCGATTCACGCCCGAGCAGCAACAAGCGGTCAAAAAATTAGAACTTGTTTTGACCAAACATTCCAAGCCCGATACATTATCGACGGAAGAGCTTCAATCATTGGTGGATCTTCGCGTCAAATATTCACCAAGGGGTGAAGATGTTCCGTCCGATATTTTCTTGAGGATTATTTCCCCGCAGCAAGCGTTAACGTTGCTGCCCTCTCTGCTAAACGACGTGCTGTCCGGTTCCCAGCAGGAAGCCCCCGACATTTCCCACTTTGAAGATGAAGGTATCGAAGATCTGTACGATTCCGACAATACATCGCATCAAAAAAGAATCGCGATGGTTCTCACGTTGGCTCAAACCATCGAAGGAAAAATCCCTGAATTCCAAGGCACCGTTTCGAATTTGTTGCGACGCGTGAGCGCGCTCCAGCAGGCGCGCAAATACGGCGATGAGCGTTACGCGGCCGATCTCGAGAAAGCGTTGGACGGCCCCGAAGGAAATGTTCGCTGGATTAATGAGCTTCTCAGTCGTGCGGACGCCGGTTTGAATCTCGTGAAACACGACGAGAACTACCAGCTGGAGCCCTCACCGCCACGTGTTGAACCGTCCGTTTATGAGGGACGTTCGTTGTCGGTGCCTCACTATTACGATAAAGCTCTCGCTGAGGCGGCTTCACCGTTCAGCACCTACGAATTTCACGACGGCGCTTATTCGGCGCTCGCCGTGGCCCAACGGGAACGAGACGGACAGAGCATCGCGATCCTCAATGTGGATCCGCACACCGATGTCATGGATAAACACGGAAGACTCGTGGACGTTGTCCATGACGCGAATTGGATGGCGCACGCGTTACACGACGGATTGGCCGAGGTGGCCGTCCAAATGATCCTTCCGTCGCCGACCGATGTCGATCAATCGCCGCAATTCATCGTATACGAAACCGCCGCCGGCGGTAAATTGATTCACCGCAAAGTGAATGCGTCCGAGTTGGCCGCCATTTTTAAAGACCGGGAGTTGTTTTTAACGATCGACGCCGACTCGTTTTCACTCGGCGCGAGCGTTACCACGGAAACCGGCACAATTCAGAAATATCATTTCGACTCGGTCAAACAACCGGAACAGTTTGAAGCGCGACTGGATTTGATTCGGAACGTGCTGACCGCAAACGACCTTCATCCATTTAAAGTCGTCGTCGCCGAATCACCGATGTATTTAAATGGAGAGGGCGTCGCAAAATCGTCGGATTACAACGAGGGGCCTGACAGCCCGCACAGGATCGATGTTCCCTCCTCAACATGGTTCACGCACGCGAACGAGCGGTTCCGCTCGTTGGAAGCGTTTGTCCGCAAACCTTCGTTGATCATCAACCGCGATCACGCCCAAAGATTTATCGACGCCGCCAAAAAGGAACTACGCGGCGACGCGCACGCACACGACACGTCCGGTGATTTGGATTTCGTGGCCGCGTTCAACGCCCTGGCGCATGCGCTCGTCGAATACCAACAGGGAGACGAAACCGTGCCCGTCAAATCGGTTCTCGATGCGCTGATCGAGGACGCCGAAGAGTTGCGGCCCCAGGGTCTCGATGAATATTTGGAATCGTTTCATTTACTTGACGATCGCGCGTTCGTCGGCGATGAAGCCATTGCGATGGTTAATTTTCTGAAAAAGTTAGATGCGACGGGATCCGACCTTCAGCGCGTCTATGTCGGTCCGGACGCTCCATTGTGGTTGATGTTGGACCGTATCCTGCATCCCGATGCCGCTCCCGCGCATGCGTATTTCATCAACGCTTATTCTCTGATGAACGATGAAGAAAGAAGGGACATGACGTTGTTCCGCGACGAAGCGCATTTGCAACACAGCGCCGGCCGCACCGCTTTGGATCGAATTTTCGACGAGATCCCCGCGACGCTCGAAAATGGCGCGTTCATCGACGAATTCGATCGAGTCTACGACCGCGAAACAAAAACCCCGGCCGCGGAAGCGTTGAATCCAATTATGAACCGTTTGTATTACGATTTTTCGGAACGCTTTCCGCTCGAGGATAAGACAATTCAAATCGTCTGCAGCCAGGGCGGGAAATTGGCGCTGCTGCTACGCAAAGCGTTGATCAACGGCAAGCCTTCGGCGAAAGTCGAGGTCGTGATGCCGACCAAAAACGATGTTCCTTATAAATGGGGCGCGCCGACGCCCCATATTGGATTCGAATATTTGAGTCATGCGCGGCTCATCGAATATTCGGTCGATAAAACGAAACACGCGCTTAAGCCGTCGTTCCACTTAAGCTCTCAATACGAACGTGTGATCGCTTTCATTTTGATCCTTCGATTGTTGGAGGCCAAAGCGGGCCGGATTGCCGCGATGCCGCCGACCGCGGCGCTGCTGCATCGCTTCGCGGCGAAGTTGCCCGAAATCAAACGCGACAAGATTTTGGAGTACATTGAAAAACATCCAGCGATGGCTGAGCCGTTTTCCGTCGAGAACATCGCAACCGTTGCGGCCGAACATCCGGGGACGCTGCCGTGGGTTTCGGCGTTCGGCCTCTTTGATACGAGCGTGGCGCCGGATGCGGCTCAAGCGCTGAAGCATATTCTCTCGGCCCTCGAAGAAGGCGGCTATTTGTTGTTCAACGTAAGCGCAAACGCGTCGGTTTACGGATTGCCGTTGGCCGTGCTAACGGTGCTGGGAAACCGTCGGTTCATCGCCGTCGAAGGGATGCCCAAAAACTTTCACCTTCTTCAAAAAAGGCCGAATCCGGCCGTGCCGCTGGCCCGCGCGCTCTCGCAAAACGATCCGGATGTGACGATTCGGCAAGTGACCGACTGGGTGCAAGCGAAACCGCTTTTTGAAAATGACAATCTCGGCGCGCAAACGCCGTTGTCATGGATTGATATGCGCGCGAACCTCGCTAAAGGGATCGACGTCGCCGTCAAACACGGCGCCTATCGTACGATAGACGAACGGCGGCGGCTCGCCGATTTCATCTTCGCGTTGAAATCGGTGCTTTCGTCCGACGAATACAGGGATTTTGTCGGTTCAATTAACGGGTATTTGGACACGGTCCAAAAATATAACCAACCCGAAGATGTGGTCATCATGCTCGACAATGATCCGCAAATCGCCCGGAAACAAGCCGAAGACTGGATCGGCAACCTTAAACGGAACGAACAAGGCGCGATTCCTTCATCGAAACGAGTGCTGCTGGCGGCCAACAACGTGGCCGTCGCTGAAGCCGTTGCCTCGTTGACGGCCGATCGCATCTTCGTCCAACGGCGCCATGAGACGGCCGCAAAATTCATCGATACGATTTCCGAGAAGCGCGAAGGCGTGCGCTACCGTTTCGTCGTGCTTGAAAAATCAGATGTGCCCGAAAACTATTTCGATTTGTCCGGCATCGACGCGCCGATCGCGCGTGCGATTGTGGTCGATCTCGTCCTTGAGTCGATGGACATGGTGATTCAGCTGCGCAAATCGCTGTTGCCGGATTGGCGTGAAGCGCGGAAAACGCTCGTCGCCGCGTAATTTTGTAAGTTAAGCGCGTTCCCTCCCGATCGCTGCGGCGATCTTTTATTTCCCCTCCTCATGAATGCCGAATTGGTTTTTTATTTTTAGACGTCCGTTGTTGTTGGCACTCGTCGGCTATGTGATCGTCCTTGTCGCGTTCAAATATTTTGGCGTGCTGGATCGTGTCGCCGACGATGACCCGTCGCATTGGGCCGGACAGCGATGCGTGGTCGTCGGTACGGTATCCGCTCAACCGGATCCGCGGCCGAGCGGATGCGTTTATTTGATCGACGTTGAAACAATAGAGGCATTCCTCACCCTAAATCCCTCTCCACGAAGTGGAGAGGGACCGAGGGTGAGGCCCGTGGATAGGCACAGTTCCCAAGGACAACTACTACTTCAAATCCTGAACTCAACCGCTCCCATCGCCGCGCCCGGCGATCGTTTGCGCATGATCGGCCGACTTCAGCGGCCGCGTGCGGCACTCGTCCCCGGCGTGTTCGATTATCAAGATTATCTCTCGGACAAAGGAATCCATACGACGGTCTACACGAGCTCGCGCTCGGTCGACAATCTCGGTGACAGCGGACGCAATCCGTTTACGCGATTCGGTTGGCGCGTCAAACAAAAAGCGGTGGCCGTGTTTGAGCGCACGCTGGACGGCGAACAAGCGACGGTGCTCTCCGGGCTGGCGGTCGGGAATCGGCCGCGGTTTTATCCGGACTTGCGGAGGATCTTCATCGAATCGGGAACGATGCACGTGCTGGTCGCGTCCGGATCGAACGTCGCGTTCGTGATCGCATTGTGTTTCTTGATGTTGCGTGTGTTGTTGATTCCGCCGCGCTGGTCGCTCGCGCTCACACTGCCCTGCGTGTGGGTTTATGTGTGGCTCGCCGGCGCCGACGCGCCGATCGCGCGCGCAGGCGTGATGGGAACGATCGGCGTGCTTGCATTCTTGTTGGATCGTGAAAACAGCGCCGCGCACGCGCTCGGTGTCACCGCGCTCGTGATTCTCATCGCTTCGCCGCGCGCGCTGTTCGATATCGGTTTTCAAATGTCGTTCGTGACCGTGTTTGGGTTGATTTATTTTTTGACGCCTCTCGAAACTTTGATTTCCAAAGCGCCGATCTGGACGCGTTGGCCGATTCGATTGCTGGCCGCGACGCTGACCGCTCAGATTTGGCTCGTGCCGATCACGGCCGCCACGTTTCAACGGTTCTTTCCGATCGGACTCGTTTCAAACGTGATCGTCGTTCCGCTGGCCGGCCTCGGTTTAAGCGCCGGCGCGCTGCTGGCCGCCGCCTCGAAAATTCCCGGCGTGGTGTGGACCGTAAAAATGTATTTGCACGCATTGATCGGAATCGTGCGGTTCTTCTCCGACCATTGGGGCAACGGACTGTGGGTCGCGCCGTTTCCGATGGTCGCGGTCATCGGCTTTTATCTCGGATGTTTCAGCGTTGTCGGATTAAGAAGGTCGCTTGCCTGTCGAATTATTTTCGGCGGCGGGTTGGTGCTGATCGCCATCGGATTTGTTTCGAACCTTCGTCAGATGAAGCGACCCGACACGCTGACGGTTACCTGGATCGATACCGGCAAACGTCTGACCGCGCTTATCGAAACCACCGACGGAAAACGCGTGCTGATCAATCCGGGGCCGCTCGAGCCGTACGACACCACCGAACGAATCTTGATGCCGTTCCTCACGCGACGCGGTATTCGGTCGATCGATGCGGTATTTCTTACCGATCGAAATCCTGACCGTACCGCTAGCGTTGCGTCGCTCATGAAATGGGTAAACGTGAGCACCGTGATTTATTGTGGATCGTCGTTGTTGCAAATAACGTCGGGTAACGACACGCTGATTTTTTGCGAGCCGCTCAAACTCGCCGAGCAGGATTATTTGTTGTCGCTTCCAATCAAGAGAACGGTGCTGATCCAATCGCACTTCCCACGAAATTGGCGATGGCGCGAAGAATTTCTTACGCGTTTCAAACCAAAGCTGGTGGTCGAGACCAACAACGTGAGCGACTTCCGGCCGAGTGTTCCACCGTGGGAGGATGTGCCGATGGTCGTTCCGCAGAAATTGGGGTGGTATCGCTGGGATTTAAAATCAACGACGGCGTTTAAAGAAAGGAATAAAAATAAAACCAGCGGCGAAGCCGCCCGCGTGCGCCCACCAGGCGATGCCGCCCATTTCGCCGCGCGCGGCGACCGCTGAGATCGAACCGAGGCCGTTCGCCGCTTGCATGAGGAACCAGAAACCAAGGAACAGAAACGCGGGCACTTCGATGAACCGCACGAAGATGATCAGAATGAAGAACGTGAGAATTCGCGCGGTTGGATAGAGCACGATATAACTGCCGAGAATACCGGCGATCGCGCCCGATGCGCCGACCATCGGCACCGTGCTGTGCGGATTGAACGCGATTTGCGCGGTGGCAGCGCCGAGGCCCATCAACAAATAATAAATGAGGTAGCGAACGTGACCCAAGTTGTCTTCGACGTTGTCGCCGAAGATGTACAGAAACCACATGTTGCCGATCACGTGTCCCCAACTGCCGTGCATGAACATCGACGTGAGCACATTGCCCAAGTGCGCCACCGGATCCGCGACGAACCGGGCCGGGATCAACGAATGCGCGGCCATGAACGGCTCGATGAGCCCCGCGTTGGCCAACTGCACTTCTTTAAAGAACACGAGCATGTTCGTCGCGATCAAAAAATAATTAACGAACGGAAACGATCGTGAACGAACGCTGTCCCGAAGAGGAAACATCTAATTCGTCGTCCCGGCCCGTCTTTTGCTGCGGTTCATAAAGTTCAACATAAGCCGGGACCTCGATTTCTCTGGAGCGTGCGTTTCTGGTCGAGGTCCCGGCTTACATTGTTTCGGATGAATCAGGATATCCGACTGGCCGGGACGACGAATTATAACGGACGCTTCGATGCGACGCCGGTGCGGCGTGGGTAATGCTTGGAAGTGGGCGCGACTTTTTTTACGACGACCAGCGCACGCGAGCCGCCGAGTTCGGCAATCTCATAATGACGCACCTCGGCGATTTCGCCGCCAAGTTGTTCGAGCGCCACGTTCACGCGCGACGCTTCTTCGGCGGCGGTGCGTCCACGGTGCGCGATCAACAATCCGCCGATTTTCAGAAAGGGGAGTCCGTATTCGATCAATGTGGACAAGCTCGACAACGCGCGCGCGAATGCGAAGTCGTATTTCTCGCGATGTTCTTTGTCGTGTCCGAGTTCCTCGGAGCGTTTCATGTGAACTTCGACGCGGTTCATCTCCATCGCGCCGACCACGGCCCGCAGAAATTCGCACTTCTTGCCGATCGAGTCGACGAGCGCCATGCGCCAATCGGGGTTCGCGACTTTGAGCGGCAACCCCGGGAAACCGGCGCCGGTGCCGATGTCGATCGCGTGCGCGTGTTTCATCGAGAACACTTGGTCAATCACCATCGGCGCAAGCGAATCCGCGAAATGGCCGAGCGCGATGTGCTTCGGCTCTTTCAGCGCGGTCAAATTGATTTTTTCGTTCCAGTGCGAAAGCTCGTGCAGGTAGATGCGGAAATAGTCGATGCCGTCGCTCGGCAACGTCACTTCCCAGCGGGCCAGCGTTTTTTTAAGCAGTGCGTACCAATCGTCAGTAGTTTCGGGCATAGGTCTCCGGTTGAAAACGTTTTAGAAAAACCAACAACACACTAATATCAGCCGGCGTGACGCCGGGGATTCGTGACGCTTGTCCGAGCGACGCCGGTCGAACGCGGCCGAGTTTCTCGCGCGCCTCGAGCAGCAACCCCGGAATATTTTTGAAATCGAAATTGTGCGGAATCTTTTTCGCTTCCAATTTTTGAAACCGGCCGATCTCCGCTTGTTGGCGCGCCATGTATCCATTGTACTTGTGCTGGACCCAGACTTGATAGGCCTGCTGACGATCGGACCACGCCCCGCGCTCGATATCAAACGCGGCGATCGGATCCTCGGACTCAAACGGATCCATCGGTGACCCAAGCAATTCCGGCCGCGACAAAATCTCATTCACGCGATCACGATACAATTCAAATTCTCTAAACGCTGCCTCGGAAATAAGTCCAGCGCGATTCCCCATCTCGAGCAGACGAATGTCTGCGTTGTCCCAGCGCAGGTGCATGCGGTATTCGGCGCGGCTCGTCAACAAGCGGTAGGGTTCGTCC
>CAYXDS010000011.1:0-23613 GCA_964463805.1 uncultured Elusimicrobia bacterium
CGAGGCCGTCGTTTGGCCGCGGCAATCTCATGAATTCGATTTATGAGATTGCCACGTCGCATAAAACGCTCCTCGCAATGACAACAAAACCCAATTTGGCTTTAAGCAAGTTCCACTTCAATGTTCCATTCCTGTCTTTCAAAAATGGCGCTTCGTTTCACGAGGACCTCCCGGTCCGACAACTTTTCAAACGCGAGTTTTGTTTGCCCCGCAGTCACGTTCTTGATCCGCATCTTCTCGTACGGAACGCGGCGCGGGTTTACGTACGTGACGTGCAACGTCGCACCGGCAAACCGCACCGAAACCGACGCGCGACCTTTCTTGTCGAACTGCTCAGGCTCGAGCTTCGGCGCCAACAACAGATCGCCTTCGAGACCTCGCACGCCGAACGCCTGCGTGAGCAACGTGAGCACGTACCAACTCGCGGAACCGGTCAGATACATGTACCGGCCACGACCTTCATTGTTGAAGTATTCAGGGAGTCCCGGAAAAATTCTACTTCTCGCGCTATTTTTTGCCATTTCGAACAACGAGTTCAGCACGCGGTAGCCGTCCTTCGCGAACCCGCGTTGATACAACGCGTTCGCGTACATGACCGCCATATGGCTGAACACCGCGCCGTTTTCCTTTTCGCCGAACGCAAATGAAAAAGCGCGGCCAAGTTCGGGTTGAATCGCGCCGAAATCGGTATTGAGACGCACACCGCCGAGTTTTTTGTCGAATAAAAACGCGTCGACCGCTTTGATAACCGAATGGATCCTCGCGTCGTCAGCGATGCCGGCCATGATCGGATAGACCTGCCCCGACAACGTCATACGCAAACGCCCTTTTTCATCGACGCCCTCGACGCGGCGACCGTGGTCGTCGTAGTAACCGTTGTAAAACGCCTGGCCTTCTTTTTCGACCCACTCGCCCGAGTTGATCCGTTGCTTGATCCAGCCGGACTTGTCGCGCAAATCATGGATGAGTTTCTCAATCGGTACCGCCACCTGTTTTCCGGACACGCTTTTTGACACCGCTTCAAAATAGCGTTCGAGCCTTTTGCGTTTTTCATCGACGCTGTCGTAATCCACCGTATCTTTCACGCGATCGAGCAACAACAGCAACTCTTCGGCGACCGACACGTCGCGCCATCCTTGTTTCGCCGACAGCCGCTCGAGCAGATGCGCGAGCGCGCCTAAATTTCCGCCGTACATGTTCGTGAACGCCACGCTTTCGCCGCGATGATGCGCCATGTCGAGCCCGTCGTTCCAGTCCGCATCTTCGAGCTTAATGATGTTGTGTTCGCCGACGTTAAAGAATTGCACAAGCATCTCGACCAGCATGTGCTCGATGACAGACCCTTCGTAGACGCGGCTGTCCTTCGTCAATAATTTTGGCTGAGTGCTGACGTTTTGAGCGGCGCGCCACGCCTCGTCGACTTTTTTTGCTCGGTGAATCAGCGCGTCGCGGAAATACGGCACCTTCTCGGTCAATAATTTCCAATCGCCGGTTTGGTTTAAATAAAGCAACGTCGTCAAGAAAGGCCAAACACCGTGGTCCATCCACGTACGTGAGATGTTGTTGCGGTCGGCAATGAATTCGGGCATCCATTTTTCGCCGACTTTTTTCCGGCCGATAATCGTCGCGTTTGACCCGTCGATACGGACGCCACCGTAATTGTGCACGATGTCGTCGCGCACCTCTTCGGGGCTCTGCAGCAACAACGCGAGGCAGTCTTGCCACAAATCGCGCCAACCTCGGCCGCCGCGACCGTAGTCGAAGTCGGGCAAGAACGAGCAGCCGAACAATTTGCGCAGCGTCGGCTGGGTCTGCACCCAGCGAACCCAACCGTTGAACGCGTTATCGCCGGTTTCGAAACGGATCGTCGAAAGTTTTTTGTCCCAGTACTGCTGCGTGCGCTTCAATTGCTCGCCGATCTGTTCGGGTGAAGCAAACGAACCGATCAATGAATCGTGCGAAGCAGCTTCTTTGTCGATGCCTAATAATAGGACGAAGGAGGTGCTTTGGCCCGGTTTTAGCTTGACCGGCTTGAATTGCAGCGCGCCCATCGCCTCTTTTCCTTGATCGGTCGATGCGATTTTCGAAACGGGTTTCCGTTTCTCCATCAGCGACTTTGGTCTCTCCAAATCACCGCCGATACCGGTGAACGATTCGATCGTCGGAAAGACGCCGACCGGAGCCTGGCCTTTTTCATCAGCCCCGATCACATAATAGGAGGTTCGGTTCACCAAATGGCCACGCTCATTGAACGTCATCGTCGGACAAACGCTCACGCCGAATTTTTCGATTTTGATCCGGTGCAGCAATGAGGTCACATGCCGATGGTCGCGCAGATTATCGGCGGAGCGGCCGTACAACGGTACCGCCGAGGTCGCCGTGAACGTCAGAGGTTTCTTCGAAACGTTTTTTACGGTGACCTGCATCACTTCGAAACCGTAGGGCCCCGCCGGAACGAAATTCAGCGTTTGCGCGTTTACGCCGAGCGCTTTGTTCGTGCGCGTCAGGCGTTGCCACAATAAACCCGCATCAAGCGTGGACGTTTCCTCCACTCCATCCGCCCGCTGCCACACCGAACGGCCATTGACGGCCCAAGGTTGTTTTTTTCCATCGATCGACAGCCAAAAATTACGCGTGGCGCGACTCAAGTTCAAATCTTCATACGACACCGGCAACGTCAAGAACGTATGCTGATCCATCTTGATGTCACCGCCCAAATCCGGCGCAATCGACGACATCAACCCCTGCTCGTTCACGAGCGGGAAATACAAAATCCCTTGTTCGGTGGCTGCGTCAACACGAAATGAACCTTCACTGTCGACGAACTGATAAAGCGCGTCTTTTTTCACAAACATACTCCTATCGATTTTTTAAATTTTCTCCTCCCCATGTTTCTCGATGGAGAGATTGGAAAGGACTATTAAGGGGCTTTCCGATTATAGACAGTTACCACATTGAACTCAGTGTCGCCGACCGGGGGACGGCGACCGCTGCAATAACTTGCTAGACATCCGCAGACGAACCGTTTGCCCTCGAATTCCTGTTAATTTTTTTCGAACTCGAGAAAATTCCTCTTCTAATCGCTCGGAAATAAACATTTTTAAGAGCGATTGATACGGGATGTCTGCTTTGTTGGCCAAAAGCTTAAGCTCCTCCACCATAGACTCAGGAAGGCGAATAGAAATGGGCACAACGGATGGTTTGAGATCAGGCAAAATAACATTCTGTCCTTTGTTCCAATCAATGTATTCCGAAGAATCATGAGTGGCCCAAAACTCTCGCTCCTCATCTTCACTCTTGAATTTTGGAATATTTTTTTTCATGACAAATACCTCCTTCTCTCTTGGCGGCTCATAGCTCGGGATGAAATAACACGGATCAATTTTTCTCTGATAGTAAAAGCTACAAATAAGAGTCTGCCCAAATCAGTTTTCCCTAGCGCATAAAACCGTGGCTCTTCTTTTGAATGTATATCATCGGCAACAACGATGAATGGTTGATTAAAGAAAATCTGCTCGGATTCATTTGCTGAGACACGATGTTTGAGAAGATTTTTTCGAACATTCCCTACATCCCAATCAAATCCCTCACAATCCCGTAAAAGGTCGATAGGCCCCATAAATTTAGTATATGTCTATAATATACATAAAGCCAGGAAAATATTGGTCATTGTCATTGAATTTCAGGCTGAATTCTCCGAATGATTGGCTCCGCCCCCTTGCGAACATGCGAAGAGAAAAATTAATTACCGGTTTTCTCCGGGGTGTGCGGGGTTTGGGTGGGGCGGGCGAAGAGGAAGCCTTGGCCGTAGAGCACGCCCGCTTTTTGGGCCAGGTAGCTGTCGGAGCGGGATTCGAGGCGCGTGCAGATGACTTCGGCGCCGGTTTGGCGTAAGAATCCGACCGTTTTGAGGAAAGCATCTTGTTTCTGGTAGTCGTTGACCATGTCCTTGAACGGGACCATGTCGAGTTTGATGAACTGCGGTTTTAGATCCGCGAGAAATTGGAGCCCTTGTTCGGGCGGCAGCACCGTCGAGTCGATGCAAATCTTGAATCCTTTGCTCTTGTAGCGCGCGAGTTCCGCGAACAACAGCAATGGATCGTTCGCGCGATGCGCGCCGGTCAACTCGAGCACCACGTCGGACATCCGCTCGAGCAGATCTTTGAACAACTGCTCGCTGATCGCGTCGCGCCCCAAAAACGTTTCAGGAAAAACATTTACGAATAGTTTCATGTTTTTGTGCAACAGGCCCGAAGCGGCGACGATCTTCTTCATGCACAACCGGTCGAGCTGCAACACCATGTTCGACGTGCGCGCGGTTTGAAACAACGCGTCCGGATATTCGAGCAACGTGCCCGCCGGTCCGCGCACGAGGCTTTCGTGTCCGATCACTTCGTCGACTTTCATGTCGACGATCGGTTGAAACACCACCGAGATCGACTCGTTTTTCAAAATTTCGTTCAACTGGCCCGGCATGTACGATCCGATCGCGTTGGTCAGATCGTCGATGAGCTTCGATGAAGCGGCCGCCGATCCCGGCCCCCACGTTTGTTCGGCCGACGGCGTATTCAAACTGCGGCGGTCGCGAACGAACGCGCTGCCCAGAAACGATTTCGCGTATTTCTTCAGTTGCGTCAGCGAATGGTTGATTTGGCCCAGGTTCGAGAATTTCCCGCCTTCGTCCGACAGCATGCCGATGGCCACCGACACGATCGGAAATTGTGAAACCACGCCCCGGCGATCTTCGACCATGATGAAACCCTTTTGACGGTCTTCCTCGGTGTAAAAAGCCGGCGCGCCTTTGTCGAATTCCTCGGTGATTTTCTGACACACTTCGGTCGCGTTGTCGTAGTCACAGATAAACACAAAGTCGTCGCCGCCGACGTGGCCGATGAACGAATCGTTCGGCGACATCTTTTCGACCACGCCGACGATCGTTTTCGCCGTGAATTGAATCACGAGGTCGCCGTTGGAGAACCCGTACTTGTCGTTGTAAGCCTTAAAATTATTGAGGTCCGCGTAGCCGACCGCGTAGGATTTCTTTTTCGCCATTCGGTTTGAAATGGCGCGCATGATCGCCATGTTACCCGGCAGATGGGTCAACGGGCTCGCGTCGAGGTTCGCCTGCGAACGCTGAATCACGAGTTGCGTGCGCAACAACAAATCTTTTCCTTCGATCGGCTTCACGATGTACTCGTCCATGATTACGTCAAGGCTGCGCATTTTGTCGAGAAAGTCGATTCGGTTCGACAACACGATCAGCGGAATGTGGCGGAACATCATGTTGCGTTTCAATTCGCGCGCGATGTGAAAACCGTCGAGGTCGGGCAAGTTGATGTCGAGAATGATCACGTCCGGCGGCGTTTTGTACACCTGCGCGAACGCCAGTTGCGACGATGCCACGTGGTGAACCGTGTAGTTCGCCTGTTTGAGCGTGGTCGTGATGGATTCGGTCAACGCGGCATTGTCCTCAATCAACAACACACTTCCTGGATTCTGGATGGGAGATTCGGCCATAAAGCATTATACTTTGCTTTATGCGGAACTTCTCGTCGATAGCCTTGATGATGATGGTTTTTTCAGCGATCGGACCTTTGCAGGCCACCGAGGAAACCGGCAAATCCGAACCGGCCGCGCTCGAAACGCCCGAGGCCGATTACCACGCGGCGGTTGATGTCAACGCGACGGCGGCCGAAGCCACCGCAAAAATAACCGCTCAATTCGATACGTTACGCATCGCCGAAAAAGATTTCAAGTTGCCGCCCGGCTGGCCGTTGCCGCTCACGATCCGTTCGGTCGAAAATTTCTTCGCGAAACCGTTGGATATCCCCTCCACGGCGACCGGTTGGGCCGACAGCGTTGAAAAAGCCGAGTCCCTCGCTCAATTGTTTACCGTAGCGATGACCGTCCTGGACGGACCCCGCAATGCGCCAATCGATAAAAAGAAATCACCGCCGACCGAAATCCCTGAAAGCGCCGCCGTGCCAGCCTCGCTGCAAAAACCGATCCGTCAAATTTTGACCGCGCTCGACGCCGCCGTTCCTTATTTAAATAAGGCCGTGAATTCACTGCCGGCCGCCGCGCGCTCCGAATTCCTGCGCCAGAACGACTGGGCCAACGCCGGAACCGGAGCGGTCGAACAGGAAATTTCCGCGCAACGGATCAAACGGCAATACGAGTCGATGAAAGCGTTTTCGGATACGGATCTGTACACAGCCGCGCAAATCATCCTGAAAGGCGTCGACGGTGCGCTGCCGCAGTTGGCGAAGTCGGCCTCGGTGAAAAAACGCGTGCGATGGAATACACCGCACGGCGCCGTTTTGATCGGCGGTTCCGGCGACGACACTTATGATGCCGCCGCGCTGAAAAACGTGGCGCTGTTGATCGATATGGGCGGGAGCAACACGTACACGGCGCCGGTGGCGGCCGCGCACGAGAATGAAATCCGCATCGCGATCGATTTCGGATCGGACATCACGGTCAAAGGCGTCGACGATTTGCACGGCAACGCGGGCACCGGCGCGTTCGGCATCGGCATCATGGTGTGTCCGAATGAAGACGGCGAAAAAGAATTTTCGACGGGGCCGTTTTCTCAAGGGGCCGGACTCGGCGGCGTCGGAATATTGGCCGTGAACGGCACCACTATTTTTTCCGGCGACCGCTACACGCAGGGATTCGGGGCCTCGGGCGTCGGCGTGCTGTGGGCGCGAAATGGAAAATCTTCGAAAGTGACGGCCGTGCGCAGCGGTCAAGGCTCGGCGCTCACGCGTGGCATCGGTTTGTTCCTTCATGAAGGCGATGACGCGGATATTCGCGGCGGCCTCGTCCAACCGGATCCGCGCGAACCGCTTGGATCGGTCAGCATGTGCCAAGGCGTCGGGTTCGGTCCGCGCGCGTACGCGGGCGGCGGCGTCGGCATCGCGGTCGTGCACGGCACGAGCGTGTCGGTCAAAGGCAGTTATTTTTCGCAAGGCGTCGGGTACTGGCACGGCATGGGCGTGTTCCGGCTGCGCGGCGACCAAAACACGTTGCAGGCGCGGCGTTACGATATGGGCTCCGGCGTGCACAGCGCGTTCGGTCATTTCGACGTTTTCGGCAACGCGAACCGCATTTTGAATTGGGGCGTGGGTCCGTCGTACGGTTGGGATCACGCGGCCGGATCGAGTTTGATCGTCGGCGACGATAACGAAATGCAGACCGAATGGGGCGCCGGCACCGCGTCGATCGGCAGCGTGTCGTTCTCGTACATCAAAGGAAACCGCAACAAAATGAAACTTTGCGATTTCGGCACCGACAATTTCGTGCACGACGAACCCGCATATTCCGCTCAAGTGATTGAAGGAATGGACAACCGTCTGCAATGTCACGGACAAGCGGAAACCGGCGGAGCAACGATGCGACGTTTACGGTCTCCCTGGGCGTTGTTTCAAATGACCGGCGTCCAACTTGCCGACAATCTCGGCCTCACTCCGCCCGAATGGCCGGATATGCCGCGCGAAGAAGCAGTGGAGCGCGCGATGGTCGACCTACAGCAACACTTAGCGGACGCGAAACAAAAAACGCCGCTTGAGCGAATAACCGATCTCGTGGATGTGGCCGCCGCGTTCAGTCTCGACAAAACGTCGCCGCGGCAAGCGCTGAAGGAATTGATTACTTTACCGGACGATCAGACGCCATTCATCGTCGACGCGCTCGAACCGGCAGCCGTCGACCAGTTGATTCAGTTGAGCGTGGCGCTTCCCGCGCACGGCGACGCGACCTCCAACGCAATTTTCAATCGACTTGCGAACGCGCCGCTGCAGAAAAAAATGACGATGATCAATTTCTTGCGCATGGGTCGCCCCGCGACGGTCGGCTCGCGATTGCTGGATCTTGCCGCGCGCGATCCGCAAGAAGACGTGCGCAACGGCGCGCTGCGTACGGTCGCTCAACTTTTGAATAAAGACACCGGCAACGAACCCGGCCCGCGCGCCGCGTTTGAAGCGATCGAACGCGTATTAAAAAAACCCGGCAATAAGAAGCAACGCAAACAAACGGTGGACTTGCTGGCGCGCCTGCGGTTCGGCGAAGGGTTTGGCGTGCTCGCATCGGCCGCCGACCTCGACGTCGAAAAAAGGATGAAGTTCTTCGAGGCGGCGCCCGAGGACATCACGTCACAGCTTGGAGAAAAAACGGCGAACGCGCTTTTGAATATTTTGCTCGGCAATCGAAGGGAAAACTTGCGCATCGTCAGCGAACAACTGAAACGCCTCGAAAGTTTTGAAGCGCCGGCCCGCCAACAACTCACCGAACTTCTCACGAGTACGCGAGCGGCCACCGTGGCCTCGGGCGTGATCGGTCTCGGCCAAATCGGCAACGCCGACGACGCGAAGCACGTCGAACCTTTGCTCGTGCACGACGCCGCGCGCGTGCGCGAGGCGGCCGCCGTCGCGCTCGGCCGTTTCGGCGAACCCGCGTTGGCGATTTTATCCGGACTTCAATCTTCGAAAGAACCGCGCACGCGCTGTCTCGTGCTCGTCGCGGCCACGCAAGACGTATCGCCGAAAGCGGCCGCATTGATCAAACACGGCTGGGCCGACAACGACCCGATGGTGCGGCTCGTCGCGCTGACCGCGCTCGACAACTTACCCGATTGCCTGCGCCCCGACCGCGATAAATTGATCGCCGAGGCAAAGAAGCGCATCGATGATGAAGAAGATCCCGAAGTTAAACTTGCGCTTCAACTGCTGAAATAATCCGAAGACTAGCCTTCTTTTGTCAAAGGCATTTCCAACAAACGATCGAACACACTCGAAAAACGCTGCGAGTTGTTGAGCCGCTGAATGATTTCGGTGCCCACGTATTCTCCTATCGTTGAGCCCGCCGTTTCGGCCACCTTCGGGGTGATTTTCGGATCGTAATTCGTAAACGCTATTCCGCCAACAAACGCGATGACGCTCACTTCCAACCAACTGAGTTCGGTCCACGTGCGGTTCATCGCTGCGTGACGTACGTCGAGGCTGATCGGCAATGAGAATTCATCCACTTTTTCATTCTTCGCTCCGTCGATCAGCGCCACGTCGATTTTGTAATTCACTTTGTATACATATCCGTTCCACGCGGGCGCAAATACCAGAAATCCGGGCCAATTCACGAAAAAGTTCGCGCCGGACCCTTTGTACTCGGGCGTGATGCGCACGTCGGCGACGACGTCGACCGGCTGCATTTTGTTGTAGGTATAAGGAACGTGCACTTCACCGGAATATTTCTTGAGTTCCGCTGCAATTCCTTGCACAAGAAGTTTTGAATTCGGATCATCGTCGGAGCTTGCGACGCCGATCGAAAGACGTTTCACTAGAGGGCTAATCGATGAAGGACGATATTGCGACAGATTCTTTATTTCCAGCGGATGCGTGCATCCCGAAACGAAGCATGCGGCGGCGGTGATAAGACTAATTAATCGACGGTTCATTGAATCCTCCCGAATATATTTAACGGCGGGAGAATAAGAACCTGGCGTCAGATCAGCGTAAGGTCAATGTAAGTTTTCTGTAAGTTTTTCGGGCAACACGCGTTTGTAAAGCGTTCCGGCCACGAATGATTTTTCGACGGTGAAATTCATTCGCTGCAAGTCGGGCGGAGCGTCCGCCCCGTTCTCGAAGGCAGCGCTCCACTCCGGATAATTGAACCGTTCACCGGCCAGATGTTTCGATAGGAACAGACGGTTCACCGGATACGTATCGACGATCCGTTTGAAATCGTCGAGTGTGTTCGGGATGTTGATCGACGGCCGCTTCGCGTACCAGGTGATTTGCGCGGGGATGTTGCTGATGATCCATTCATCGGCGCGCGTATTTTCCTTCAAATAATTTATTTCCTCCCACGCTTCGATATCGGCGCCACCCGGATAGCCCGAATGACGGCTCGGTAAATAGCGAAACGCGAACGTCCAATAGGCCAGTGCAAGCGCGCCGACGATCGCCAACGCGAACCGCTTGCTCAGCGAATCGATCCACGCGAGCGCGCCCAACAACATGATCGGAGCGAACCACAAGAAATAACGGCCGTTCAACAAACCGAAACTCTCGTGGCGCAAGAACGAGAAAATCAGGACTTGTACGGCCAACAAAAGCGTCATGAACCTTGGGAACGACAACTTCGGCTCGGATTTCCGCGTCAATGAAATGAGAAAGAGAGGAAAGACCAACGGCATCAGCCACATCGTGAATAAATCGACGATCGAACGTGTCAGATAAACGCGAAACTTAGCGATCAACGCCGTAAAAAAACCGGTCGCGCGGAAAATTTCCGGACCGAACGAACGATACTCCATCCACGGCATGCGAAACACGATCGTGCTGTCCGCCAATTCGTGGAACAGCAAAGGATTTCCCCATCGATGAAATGTGCGAACGTAATAGGTGAACCATAGCGCCGACACCGCCGAAAAACACAACAAATAGACGGCCGAGCGGGCCGCTTTGTTGGCGGGAGAGAGGAACGCGATCAGGAATAAAAACACAGGCAGCCAAAATGCGAAGTTTTGTCGCGTGAGGAAACACAAACCGCCGAGTGCGCCGCTTAGCGCCACCGGGCCGAATTCGACCCTTTCAAGCGAACGCCAGAACAAATATCCGTGAATAAGAAATAAAACGCCGAACAGCACGTCCGGGTGTCCGGACAAATCGAAGCCGGTGAGCATAACCGGCTGGCACGCCCATAAAAAGGCGGCGGCGAACGCAACGCGCCGGTCAAAAATTCTTCGGCCGATTTCAAAAATGCAGGCGACCCACAACGCGTGCAGAAGACCGTTGGCCAGCGCCACCGCGATATCGGTTGAACCGACCAGCCGCATCACCGCTGCGAGCCAGAACGCGAAAAACGGAAAGCGAAACGCCACCGGCGCTGTGATCGTCGCTGAGAAGGGAACTTGCGTGTGTTCAAGGAACGCCAGTTCCGCCGGAAAAAATATGCGCGTTCGGTAACCGACGCCGCTTAGAATATTCGACGCGATCTCCGCGTAATGACAGAACTCATACGTGAAACCGCCATGGAAATGAAAAATATAACCGAGCGCGAAAAGAAAAAGCGTGAGCGCGCCGAGTCCGCACATTATCAGCATATCGCCGGTCGTTCGATTCATTAAAACGCGTTGACGGTGAGCGCGGCGCCCGTCTCCACCGCTTGTTCGGTGACGACAAGTGTTTTCTTGCCGCCGGTTTGCCGTTCGATTTCGTACGAACTCGCAGTCGGCTCGACGCCGGTCATCGGCCTCCGATCGCACGAATAAGCGAGCGTTGTTTCGATGTGGCCTTTGTCGTCGGCCTCCGTGTACGCGGTATAAGCGGTCGCTCGATCCGAATTCGTCTTTAACGGCAGCCGGAACACCACGCGCTCACCGGGTCGGTATCCTTTTCCGGACACCGTCGCGCCGGGAGTGAGTTCGAATATTTTCAGTCCATTGTAGCGGTGACGCGTCACGCCCGTCTTGGTTCGCAACGGCACTTCGACGAGTTTCGGCGTTTCGTAAATCAGGCGGAAGTGTTTCACCGACGGCGTTTTTCTCCAACGCAACTCCCCATCGAAATACAGCAGATTGTTGCGGAATAAAAACATTTTTGAGCGGTTGGCATTTTTTTCGAATTGGCGACTGTCGCTTTCGCCGGCCAATACATTCGATAGAAATTCGGTCATCGTGTTGTCGCGGTGGTCCAGCACCAAATAGCGCGAGTTGTATTTGCGCATAATCGAAACCACCTCGTCTTCGTTGCGCGACAGCGACAGCCGCGCGTAATCTTTCATGTGCGCGGCGAAATCCGGCGTCGAAAACGGACTGACGACCACCGGACGATGCGCGATCCGCACGATCATATGCCCGTGATCGCGATGCGCCATCACCGAATATTCGGGTGGACCGTCTCCGCGTTCGAAGTGCGACGTGGGAGGCGAATTCTCGCGCAACCACGCGAACGCGTCGATCGTTTGCTTGATCGCTTCGCGCGCCTCGCGTTCGCCGTTATTGACGTTCAGAATCTCCGCATAGGCGACATAACCGGCTTGGCAAAGAAAAATAATTGCGACGAGCGGACGCAGCACGCCGAGCCAACGAGCACGTTCGCGCATCACGACGTCGAATCCAAGCGCGGCCGCAAGCGCGTACCACGGGAAGAAATACTGCACGTAAAGGAAATGAGACAGCCCGGCCGCAAGGCCATGAAAGAAAAACAGGAAAAACATCGCCGCGAATCCCGGATGCTCACGGAACCAATGGCGCGCGCGCCACACCCCGATCGGCGCAAACACCGCAAACCATGTGAACACCGTGGCCCATATCGGTCCGTATCCACGGATCGACACTTCCTCTCCTTGCACGTAATTAAGGCGATTCCCGACGAACAAAAAGCGCGCGCCTTCGGCAAAATCTTTGAATAGAAAGATTCCGGCCGCCACCATCAGCGCGCCGATGCCGAATGCCGCTTTTCGACCGTAGGATAACGCAGCGTATCCGAGCGCCGCGCATGCGATCAATCCAAACTGGAACAGAGATGTCTGATCGTACCGCCATTGCCACGCGCGTCCGACCGGCGTGCTGATCGACGCAAAAAACGAAACGACGACCGACGCGACGAAAACGATTCCGGCGTTTCCCGGCAATGGGACCTCCGCGCGCCGACGCCACGCGAGCACGCCGACCGCGAGCAGCGTCAGCAACGCGTATTGAATCGCCGATACGTTGAAAAATGTGATCGAACCGACCAACACGCCCAGAGCGACCGCCGCCGCGGCCGTGCGTTTGCGCTCGTAGAGTTCGAGCGCCCAGGCGAGCAACGCCGTTAAAAACGTAATGAAGTAATGATGGTCGACGTAACCGACTTCCGAGTAACCGACGTTCTGATTGGACAACGCCAGTAAAAAAGCGGCCAGCACGGCCACACCGAACGGCGCATATCGCGCGAACAAAAATAAAAACAACATGACCGTCACCGCGTCCACCAAGCACGGCACGAGACCAATCACCGTCTCTTGCGCGAGTCGCGATCCGCCGAACATCTGCACCGGCTTCGCGATCGTGGCCAGGAAAAAATTGTAACCGGCAGGCCAAGGGATCGTCGGATTGTCCGGATAATAATGGTAGGTATCGGTAAACGGCACGTGTGGGTAGTTATCGATAATCATTTCGGTGCGGCGGATCTGATAGCAGCTGTCGCATATCTCGAAGTTGCGCGAGCCCGGATCGATTGTACGGAAGAAGTGCGACGCATTTGAAACGATGCGCGCCGACAACGCCAGAAGAAAAATTCCGGCGGCCACCATCCATCGCCGGCGAATTGAAAGCGGCTGCACCGCCGCCACGGGAGTAGGCTTTTTCGCCATTGATCGGATTGTACTTCAATCGATCAATAGACGAATCACTCTATTGCGAGATTGAACTTGGTTTTGCCCGCGCGGCTCTCTCCGCCTCTTCCTGTGCGCGAATTAAAGGCGCTTGTTTTTCCGGCTCGAGTGGGAAACCATTCAATTGAGGCTGGCTCATTGAAACGAGCGACTTCTTATTACCATCGCTTGTGCGCACCAAGCATAGTTCCGCCGATGCTTGCGTATCGGAAACTAATGAGCGTTTCCAATATGAAACTGTTTGCCCGTTCGGCGACCATTGCAAATCAGCAATTAGATCTCCCGTATTGAGGGCGGACAAAACCACAGACCTGCTCGTTTTAAAAACATACACACTTAAACCATTGGCCGAACTGAACGCGATTTTTTCACCATCCGGGGAAAATTCCGCCGTATCGACTTTTCCCGAAGGTTTCCACAGTGAATTTCCTGAAGAATCAAAAATTTCGCAATCTCCATTTAGATTGAGCAACACAAATTTGTCGCTCGTGGACGACCATTTAAGTTTTGGGACCGCGCTGTAAGAAATAGGTTCTTCCGCACGGAGCTCGGACATAAGACAAAGAACTGTGCTTAGAGTGAAACTAAGAACTATGGATTTGATCTTAAAACTCATTTTCTTCTCCTTCCGTATTTATTGCGCAACACACAGGCACATCCAACCGCCCGTCATCGAACCATTTGTGTAACCAAATCCTTTGGCTCCGCCGCCGGTGGCCCCCACATACCATCGTCCCGCCTTGGCGTAACCCGATGGGCAACCTAAATAATCATGGGCAGTGCTCCCTTCGTCGTAGTCGACGTTCACGAAAAATGCAGGCAAATATTCCTCGTTTCGGATTGCACCGTGGACTGTAATTGTGCCCTTTACATCCAGTTTGCTCGAAGGAGGTTCCATTCCAATGCCCACGTTGCCCGTGTCGGCTTCGACGATTACGGCTGGCGCAGCGATTCCACCGTTGTTCCAACGGAAACCAAACCGGTCATCATAAAAAACTAACCCCATGAATTTTGTGGCGGGACCATCACTAACGTCGAACGGCCCTGGTCCTTTCAAATAACCGTTGCCGCAAAAATAAGTGGCCAACGAACCAGCCGTGTTCAAGTATTGCGTCATTAGAATCTGACGATCGCCGTTAATGCTCGGGATGTTGTAGCCGGCCGCGAACAAATGCGTAATATCGCCCAAGCCCGGCACGGGATTGCCGCGTTTCACGAGCGTGAACGGCGCTGATGGATTGTTGGTATTGACTCCGACATTGCCGCCCTCAGGATTCAATAACAATCGGTTCGGGCCATAGCCTGATTTGAAACTCTGAAGCGACGGGGTTGCGTTTCGGTAACCGAGTTTTAACTGGTTCACTTGCCCCGATGGAGCGGCGGCTGAAAAAATCGCTTCTTCTTGATTTGCGGCTGCCGTGCTGTCGTACAAATGGAAACGTGCGGCCGTTGTTCCCGTTCCGATCGCGACGGTACCGGTCACCTGAAAGTTTCCTTTGGCCACCGCATTCGCATCGAGATCTTTTGCAAGTTGTGCATAGGGTGTGCTGGTGAGTTTTTCTCGCGGCAACAATATTGTGTTGGCCACACGCGTTTCGACGTATGGTGTTGCGGTCGCCCAATCGATGCCGGTCGGCGTGAGCTCGACGCGATAAAGACCGTCTTTGACCGGTACCGATACAGGGCCGCTTGACCAATACAGCACATTGCCGTCGGCGCTCGTTAAACGAATTTCGATCGAATAGGTGCCGTTCACCGGCGAACCGTTTTGTTTGAGACTTCCTTGATACGTGAAGCTGACCGGGACCGCCGCGCGCGCCGGTGCACTGAAAGAAATAATTCCGGCCGCCAAAATAAAAACCAGGGTCCACGTAAATTTCATGCCGCGCATGAAAAACCTCCTAATGGTTCGTGAATCGTTTGTGATGCGGCGGCATCGTAACCTGGACCGCGTCGATCCTGTGTAAGACGGGTGTAAGTTATTTGTAAAAGATTTACAGGTTGTTTACCGGTTTTAAACCGGAATTTAACCCCTCCTTATTATTATGGTCAGATGTTGAATCGGGATCATGCGGTTTCTCGCCTTATTCTTTTTTCTCTTTCCGTTTGCTTACTGTTCACTCAGGTTCTTTTCGCTCACCAAGTCGAACTGTCCTTTTGGGAAAGCCGGCAGCAAAAACTCCCTGTTATTTCATCTCAAAAAGCATCATGTGCCACTCCCATTAAAACCGCCGACGAACCGCTGTCTTCGTTCGGTACGTTCCGGAAAACGTTGCGTCCGCAGGGTCCAACCTCCAAAGGAACCGTGTTTCACATTCAGGACGTTCACGGCAATTTCGAAGCGCAGAAAAACATCAGCTCGGCGCTGCGCCGAATGATGGCCGATGGAAAAATCGACGCGATCGCGCTTGAAGGCGCGTTCGCGCCGTTATCGTTTAACGCGTTTCACGCGTTCGATGACCAAGAATCGGTGCGCGCGACCGCCGATTGGATGCTCCACGAGAACAAGATCTCCGGCTCTATTCACGCAGCACTCACCAGCGACAAACCTATCCGCGTATACGGCATCGACGACGCCCAACATCACGCCGCCAATGTGAATGCTTATCTAGTAGCTAGTCGCCAGCCGCCAGTCGATGCGCCGAAGGCGCCGCCTTTCCACGGCGACCTCAAAACATTTGACGACCGCGCTGCCGCGTTCCATTCGAACAAGATCACATTGGCCGAGTTTGTCGACACACTCGCCCAATACACGGCGTTCATCCGCACTCCGCACGTGCGAACGTTTCGCGACACGCTGGCGCTCGAGAAGTCGATCGATTTCCATCGTGTTGAAATCGAGCGCTCAGCGCTGCTTGCGCGGTTACTTCCGAAATTGACGCCAAATGAAACCGCGAACCTCACCGATGCAAGCCTTGCGCTGCGCGACGATCGGATCGGCCAAACCGAATTTTGCGAACGACTCGCCGGACTTTGCCGGCGCTACGGCTTTGCGCTCGAAAAATTTCCGACGCTGAACGCGTACGCGACCTACGCGCGCGTTTCCGATGACCTCGACGTCGAAAGCACGCTCGCCGAAATCAAATCGCTCGAACGTGAGATTTATGAATCGTTGGCGGCGACGCCCGATGAGAAAAAAGCGGTCAAAGCGGTGCGCCTGCAGAGATTGCAAGCGAAGCTCGTGATATTCGCGCTGACCAATGATGAGTGGAACGAGTACAAACAAATGAATCCCGGAAATCAGAATTCGAGATTTGGAGATTTTTACCGTGAAGCGGAAATTCGCGATGAGAAGATGGCCGCGAATCTAATTCGAGCGAGCGGAACGAATATCGCATTGGTCACGGGCGGCTTTCACTCGGCCGGTATTGATCGGCGACTTGTGGATGCTGGATACACCGTTATCACGTTTGTTCCGAAAATTTCGAAAGTCGATATCGGCGGCGCGTCCGCATATTTGACCGCGTTCTCGCAGAAGAAAACGCCGCTCGAGCGGATGTTCGACGGCGACAAACTGTTTCTCGCTAAAGAGCAGTTTCAAGCGTCCACGCGGTTTCTCGCCGCATTGCTCACGATGATGCGCCACGCGTGGAAATTCCCTCTCATTCCCTCGACCGCAAAAATTCATTTACAAACTTCGACGGGGGGTACGCTTGCGCGGATCAACGGCAATGAGTTCTTTGCCGCATTCACGGCAAGCGGCATCACATCGTTTTCGGAAAAACGAACGTGGACGCGCGTATTTTACGAATGGCGCCATCAATTGGCGGCGGCAGCATCGATCGCCGTTGCGGCCGCGATTTATTTTTTGGCGGGACCGTTGTGGGCGTTACCGATTCCTTTGCTCGGCGCGATGCTACCGGTGGACATCAGGCACCCGATTGAAGAATATTTCGGGATCTCCGAAAAAGAGTTGAAGGAATTCGTCGATCCGACATTGTATATCGGGTATTTGGATCGCGCGTATGCCGCTTATCTGCTTGCGCTCTCTTCGACGCGACGTTATTTGACGATCTATCGACGGGATTTTTTCGCACCGGAAACGCCGGGCACTCTTTTTGTCGACCTTGTTAATTACACGATACGCCAAATATGGCAATTGGCCGACAGCGAACGGTCGGTTGTTGCTTTAAACGACATGAACGATCATGAGCGCGCGCAAGCGTGGCGGCGAGTGAAAACGGTGGATGCGTTGAAAGGCGCTGCGAATAGATCCGATGCATCGACGACGATTCGGCTCACGGATGAGATTTTGGCCGAACTCGCACATGCGGATCTCGTCACCATTCGGCACGAAGCGGGACAAAATACTCCGCTGTTGAAAGGCGGGGTTTTCAGGCTCCAAGGTTCGAACGAGCCGATGAATTCCGTTTATCGACCGCGCGTCGGCTCGGCAAAAAGAATCGAGACTCACCCTCCAACAACGACGCTTCCGCCATCGACCGCTCTCCCCGAGCCGATGTCCGTAGACCGCATGATCGAATTGTTGAACGCGCACTATTTACTTGAACCCGATCTCGCTGAATGGCAACTCGACAACGACGAACAGGATCAATTGCTTATCGAATTTGGGTTTTTACCGCTCGCCGATGAAGGAGTTCTCACACATGCAGAGTTTCTTGAGTATCTATTGGGAAATCTTCCCTCAAAGTTGCGCGGGGCTTTGGCGGAAAAACTCTTGTCGTATTTGTCGCCGGCCGATTTAACGACGATCTCGGATCTATTGTTGAACGTGATATCGGCACTGTCCGACAAGACCGTACGCCGGAATCTTGCCGAGAAAGCAATCAACGCCACCGCTTCGTTTTTCACCCCATCTTTGCTCTTGTTCATTCGGCAAGCTCGAGTCATCGCTGGAATTCTGTTGCGTAACAATGGGTTGCCGGCCGAATTGATTCGGCCATATTTCGACTCTCTTGCGAGTCGTGCCGATGAGTTTCGCCGCGATGCATCAGCCGATGATTTCCGTCGTCACGCATCGCTGCAGGACGTGGAAACGTTGCGTGATTTTTCATTCGGCAATAAAGATAGACGGATAAAAAAGCTTGTACAGGAAATCATTCCAAATCAGATCGAAGCGTCCATTGGTTTTTGGTACCCACATGATTATTTGAGGATTCAAAACACAGTTGGAATCGGCCAGGACCGACCCCGATTTCATCTGCCTCACCTTCCTCAACCTTTTTACTCAAACAACAACGAATATTTTCCGATTGCCGTAAATTTGGATGGCACACTGATCGCCGCGGTCGAAAACAAGCAACATCTGACCATTATTGACGCTGACACAGCGCAGGTGATCCATCGATTGACGGGACTAAACGGCGTTGCGCGCCAAGCGGCGTTCAGCCCCGGCCAAGGCGTGTTTGCCGCTGCCGACAGCAGCGCAAACATTTGCGTGTGGCGGTTATCCGATGAAACGCTGTTGCGGGAAATAAAACCGACCGCCACAACGCGCACTCTTCCCATCAACACGCTTTTCTTTAACACCAATGGACGGCACCTTATCGCGCTACGCGGATTCAACTACGTCGCTATGGACTTGGAAACTGAACAAGCGCAAACAATTGCCCATGCCGGGAATCCGATCGCCGTCGGAGGACGTGAAGCAGACTGGTTAATTTTTGGCCGCAGCAACTTTTTTGCTTGGAATATGCGGACGCATGAACAAATCAACGACATCGCCACGTTGGCGTTTAGTCCAAGCGGTTCCCATTTGGCATGGATCAATTCTTTCGGTGAATTGATGATGCGTGACTTATCGAGACAAGCAGTTCCAACAACGGTTTATGGACTGCCGGAGACAGGTCTCGCGAGCGCGCTGGCATTTTCCCCCGACGGCTTGACGCTCGCGGTCGGCGTACAAACTGATTTTTCAACGGTCTATTTACATTCGGTTAATAATCTTCAACAAGTAAGCTCGTTCAATGCCGGTCGCGGCTATATCACAAGAATTGCGTTCAGCCCCGGAGGAACTCACCTTGCGGCCGGCGACCAAAACGGTTTTGTTTATGAGTGGAACGTCAGCACCCGGGACTTGGTCCGCCAACCGACACTGCACCAATTTCCGATAACGTCGATCGCCTACAGCCCCGACAGTCGCCGACTTTTGTTCGGCACCGAAAGAAACACAATGTATATCTTGAACCGAGGAGCGCATCATGCACCGGCCATCGCCAGTCCCATTGATAATGCCTATCCGTTCTCGCTGATTCGGCTTGAGCGTTATCTGGAAAACCTGGGGCCCGTCCAAGAAAATCTACCGGATCTGCCGGACGATGCACTCACGTTGCCGTGGCTGAGCGCGATCAGCACGGCCTGGTGGATGCACCTGATCGTCGCGCCGTTCTTCGTTGAATGGCTCGTTCACTGGGTTCCGTATTTCTTTGTCGCCGCTCATCCGGAGGCGAAAGAACGCGATCACTGGGCGTGGCTGCTGATCCCAATCGGCGTTATGATCGCGAACGCGATCGTTCCGATGGTGTTTCAAAATGCTTGGCTCCAATTATTATTCGTTTATTGGATCGGCGGCGGTGTCGGTCACGCGACAATCAACGCGGCCAAACGCATCGACCTTCAAACGATCACCAAAGCTTTGGAAGGCACCGAGCAGCGCGTCTCGGAAATAAATTCGGAAGGATTGTTGTTGCGACGTTCGGATTTCGTCCGCGCCGTCGAGCAAACGCAACGCCGGTGGAAGAGTGCGATCGCCGATATGTTCGCGGTGTTTCGGTCGGCGTAATCGTTCGATACCGACTCATCCAAAACATCGTCGTCCCGGCCCGATGACCGGTGTGACCGACCGGAAGCAATGTAAGCCGGGACCCATCCTTTCATGAGACAGAAGTAACCCTACGATAAGGCTGCGTTGTTCTCGCATAACACCCGTTTAAGGGAACGGCTGGATCCCGGCTTACATTGTTTCTTCGCCATTGCAGCTTTCTCATGGCCGGGACGACGACTTTTGGGCTGAAGCTCTGTGAGTATTGGATAGGCTCTGGCAGGTGTTAAGCAGACGCCAGTACGAGGCGGCCCAGGCGGTTCCAGTCTTCGAGCAGTTTCTTCAGTCCTTCATCTTTTGCGAACAGCTGCGTGTTCTTCGACTTTAGCAGCAGCGCGTCTCTCAAACTGATTTTGTTTTTCCGCAACAATTCTTCGAGCTCGTCGGCCGAGACATCGTTCAAGCTGCGGCCCTCACCGAATACGAGCGCACCCGGCTGCAGTCTATAAGCAGATGCTTCGATTCGCGCGGCCGTTAACAATGATGCGACAGCTTTCATCAACCGAGGTTTCACCACGATCAACAAAGGCGAACGGTCCGCGCGCGCGCCGATCACTTCGCTCACAAACGTCGGATTCTCGCGCATCGTGCGAACCATGTCTTCGTTTGCCAACAACACCGCCGATGTTTTTAGGAGCGCCTGCGAGTTATCGGCCAACGACGTTTCGAGACGAAGGTTCACGGGTTCTCGAAGATTTTGTTCGACAACATAACGAATCAATGGCGTGGTCGGGAAGCGCAGCGAATAACCGTTCTCTTCGGCCCATGTCACGAGACCGGCCAGCTGTGCGCTATGCGCCGGATCAGAAACGAACGCAACGAACCGTTCAGGATCGTTTTTAATCATTTCAAGCTTCGCCGATAAAAACCGATTCAACGCGTCGGTCTTGTTTGCCACCGGCAGCGTGTGTTCGACCGTTTCGACAGTCTGCGATTGGAAGAGCCAACCATTCATGATTTGAAGCATCGGCCAGAAAAACGCGCGTCGCGAGATGGCCACGCCCATCAACGGCCCCATCATCAACCAACTCCAGTCGACTACAGACAAATTTGCAATCCATGAAAGGATCGGTTCGATGTAATAAAGTGTCACCGTCGCAAACACAGGCGCGGCAAACGCGGCAGCGCGCATTGTCTCTCTCGCTTTCGGTTTCGCGTCCACCAGCGACAATTTCTCAATCTCGGCACTCAACGGATTAATTTCGACGATCGGCAACAATTGCTTAGCGTATAACGCGCGCGAGACTTCCGAACGCGGTTGCGTCAAACGCACGCGCGTGGAATCGATCGGTTTGCCGTAGACCCATGTTTCTATGATGACCTGCAAGATGTCGACCATCGATAAGCCTTGCTTGATCAATTCCGGATCTTTAAAAATCCGTTTGAACGCGCCGGCGTTCGATCGCATCGGCAGCGGTTTTTTCAAACGGTTGTTTTGCAAGGTACGGATGCCTGGCCAAAACACATTCACATGATCGAGCGCCTGCTCGACACCGCTTGGGCTGAAACTTCGCACGTTGCGACCGAACAAAGGAATCGCCGATTTCGCTTCGCCGGTAAACGGATCGGCCAAGAATAAAATTACATCGATACCGGATTTTTCCGCGAGCAACGGATTCAGTTTGCGAATATCGGCCAGAAAATGATCTTTCGGCCACCAGGGAAACATCGGGAACGATGTAACTTCTTCGGCGCCGACCGCGATCAATTGTCGGATAAAGGGCTGAGCCTCTTTTGCGAACGTGAAATTCCGCCCGCCTTTGTCCGGATACGGATAAACGTGCCGTTCTTCGGAATGAAGAATCGTATCGGGCGTCACGTTGAGTCGTTTGCGCGGCGCGCCCATTCGCAGCGAAATATCATTGATGTACTGACGGCGAAACTTGATTTGATCGCTGAAACTCGGCGAGAACGAAGCTGCGCGCGCTTGATCGATCAACTGGAATACTTCCGGCGTCGCCTCGCCAACCAATTGATAAGCGACGTTCGCCGCTTCGAACAATACAATCGCTTTCGTATTCGATACACGGCCGACCTGCTCCAGTTGCTGACGGATCCACGTCGCTTCTTTCTCGGACAACGACGGATCGCGACGCGCCTGCTGCAACGCATCAACAATGCTATCGATGTCCGGAAGCGACCCCTGGTCCGCGCCGAGACCGTACTCGATTTGTTGGATCAATAAATTTTCGGCCCGTTCGATTTCACGCCTTGCCTCGTCGATGCGGCCCATTTCCAACAACAACGACGCATACGTCACATACGACGATGAATCGTCCGGAAGTGCACGGACCAGTTCTTCGGCTTCCCGTTGGGCCAGTCCCAAAAGGCCGAGGCCGGTCAACGAATGGATGAGAACTTGGCGAGCCGTACGTTCGAAAGCGGTCAGAACGTGCGGCTGCACACTCGAGGCATGCCCCGCGCTCAATAATTGCAGCGTGCCGTACGCCAAAAGCGCCGCTTCTTCGAACAATCCGGCGTCACGCAGCATTTTCCCGAGTTCGTTGCGATTTTTGATGCGCGTGACGTTCGCCTGAACGAACGTGCGCATTTCCATCAATTTCAATTTTTGTTGGGGACGGCCTGGTTCATCCGGATTGTCGGCGGGAAAACCGTAATCGGGCGTGAACCGAATCGGCCGCTGCCGATAGTGATTCAACGCGGACATGAATTCGGCGCGCGCGCGGCCGAGCCCGCTGATGATTCTGCCCGACAAGCTGGCGGCAGCATCCGCGCTGAACTCCAATGTTTTCGTCGAATCAAAATCCACTGCTTCGTCATCGTTGTCGCCGTTTGTTTCATCAATAACGCCGATTCGTTTCAAATATTCTCCCTGTTCATACAGGTCGAGATTCGTGCGGTTCCACGGAGCGAGGCTCCTTATCATGATCTTCATGTGCGAGTCTTGCGCGGCTGTGCGAATGGCATCGAACAATGATTCAGGAATGTGACCGTCACCGAATCCGTAAACATACAGTTTCAATTCGGCCTTACCGCTCATTCGCAACGCGGCGATGGCGACGGACACCACTTCGGTTCGGATGCCTGGGTACACGAAAAGCACCGCGCTGCCATTCGCCGGGTCATTCGCCGGCAACAGATCGGACGGTACGCCGGGGCGCTGCAAGGCTGTCTCGTCGATTTCGCCGGCCAAATTCATTTTCATGAAACCGTCGATCTTTTCGTCGGGCACGCCGCTTCCCAAGAGAACGCTTAGTTTGGTGCGCGCGATTTCGCAGGAAAGCCCCAACGGCAACATCGCTTCCGAATCCGAATAAATGTGGATGCCGGGCGCCGAAAAATCTTTCGGGATCGGGCCTTTCACGATCAATCCGACACGCGCACCGGCCGCTTGAAGTTTCCGCAAACGCCCTATCGCCGTGTTGAACACGCCGATCGGCGTGTTCGCATCGGACACGATCAACTCGACTTCGTCGAACGCCGGAATGCCGCTCGCT
>CAYXDS010000012.1:0-23147 GCA_964463805.1 uncultured Elusimicrobia bacterium
CGGATTCGCTGCACATTGCTTGGATTCCCGCCTTCGCGGGAATGACGATAGGAGAATTAAATGGCCATTAACTTCGTCGAAGTTTTGAAATCGGCGGTTCAGAAGAATGCGTCGGATATTCATATCGTCGTCGGAAAACCGCCGATGTTGCGCGTGCGCGGTGAAATCATGGCGCTCGAAGGGTATCCACCGCTTAAGGCCGACGAAACGCAGCCGCTCATTTATTCGATCTTGTTCGATCAGCAACGCCGCAAATTCGAAGAAAAACAAGAGCTCGATTGTTCGTTCGCGATTCCAGGTGTGTCGCGGTTTCGCGTCAACGTGTTGATGGGGCGCCAAGGCATCGAAGCGGTGCTGCGCGTCATTAATTCAGTGATCCCGACCGCCAGTTCATTGGGTCTCACGCCGGCCATGGAAGAATTGGCGAAATTGCCGCGCGGCCTCGTGCTCGTCACGGGACCGACCGGTTCCGGTAAAACCACCACACTCGCCGCGATGATCGACATCGTCAACTCGACGCGCAAAGACCACATTTTAACGATCGAAGATCCGATCGAATTCGTTTATGAATCGAAGTCGTGCATCGTCCGCCAACGTGAAGTGGGGACCACCACAATGTCATTCGCGAACGCGTTGAAAGCCGCGTTGCGCGAAGACCCGGATGTGATTCTCGTCGGCGAATTGCGCGATCTTGAGACGATTTCGTTGGCGATCACGGCGGCCGAAACCGGTCACTTGGTGTTCGCCACCCTGCACACGACCGACGCGCCGCAGACGATCGACCGTGTCGTCGATGTGTTCCCGCCGCATCAGCAACAGCAAGTGCGCGTGCAGTTGTCGACCGTGCTTTCGGCCGTGATCTGCCAAACGTTGGTCCCGACCAGCGATGGAAAAAGCCGCGTGGCCGCGCGCGAGTTTATGGTCGTGACGCCGGCCATCTCGAATCTTATCCGCGAGGGAAAGACGCATATGATTTATGGCGCGATCGACACCGGCGCGAAATTCGGCATGATGTCGCTTGATAAATCGCTCGAAGATCTTGTGAAGGCGCGAAAGGTCAACATCGACGACGCCGTGATCAAAGCGAAAGACCCGGTCAAGGTTCGACAGGCCGCTTCCGGCGGAGCCTATTGATGATTTCGGCGGACCGTCTTAAACGGTTCAAGTTCTTTCGGGAGACGCCCGATGCGTTGCTGGAAAAGCTTGGGCGTGTCATGGATCAGAAGAAATTCGACGCGGGCGCCGTCATTTGCAAAGAAGGCGAGGCGGGCGGCGCTCTCTATTTGATCGAAACCGGCGCCGTGGCCATCGAAAAGAAGGCGTTTGAGGCCGAAGCAACTTCCAAAGTCGTGGCGCGGCTCGACGCCGGCGACTTTTTCGGCGAAATGGCGTTCCTGCAAGGCTTGCCGCATTCGGCTACGGTGGTGGCGGGAGACGATACCACGTTGTTTTTGTTATCGCGCGACGCTTTGGATGCGCTCGCACGCAAAGACCCTGCTCTTGCGCTCGAACAATTGATGACGGTGGCCATGGGTTTGAGCGGTCGGTTGCGTTCGACCACGCGCGAGTTGGTCAGCGTGTACGAAGTGGCGCGCGCGGTCGGCATTTCCGATGGAATTGAGGCCTTGGCCGCGCACGTGATCGGTCAAATTCAGCTCGATTTTGGGTCCACCGTTTCCGTGGCTTTTTATCGATGGAACATGTTTAATGACGAATATTCGCTTATAAAAGCGCAGGGGCCCGCCTCCGATTTTCCGTCGACACTCGAACCATCGCTGACGCCGCCGTTTCCGGCCGGTCAGTTCGCGGTTTCTCCGATTGCGATGGCGCATGAGAAGCAAGGCGCGCTGGTCGTGAAAGCCGAGGGGCCTCTCGAATTCGGCTCCAGTGAGCGCCAGATGATGGAGACGGTTTCGGCGGTCTTGGCGCCGGCGATTGCGTCGGTGTTGCATCAGGAAGAAGAAGAAGCGCGGCGCCGATTGGAGCGCAGCAAACAAACGGGGTATTCGTTATGACGAAGGTGGATGCATTTCAATTCGCGCGGCAAGCCGCGCGCGCGGCCGACGACAAGATCGGCGAAGACATCATGGTGTTCGACGTCCGTAAAGAGTCGAGTCTCGCCGATTGTTACTTGTTGATCACGGGCACGTCCCATATCCACATTCGAGCGCTTGAAGACGCGGTACGCGACGCGCTTCGCGACAGCGGCGCGCAATTACGCCGTACCGACGGTCAGCGTGGGCATTTGTGGCGCGCGCTCGATTACGGCTCGTTGATCGTGCACATCATGGACCACAAGACGCGCGAGTTTTACGCGATGGAGAAATTGTGGGAGCGCGGCAAAATCGTCGATTGGGCCGACAAAACTCCTGTGAAAACCGCTTCGCGTAAAAAATCCCCTGCTCGTAAAAAAGCGATCGCCCGCAAACGCGCCAAGTCGTCATCCCCGCGAAAGCGGGGATCCAGGTCTTAGACCTGTTTTAAATGCGAGTTGGAGGACTGGATTCCCGCTTTCGCGGGAATGACGACAAAAATGATTTTTGACGAATTGAAAACGCTCATTGCGGACTGCACGTCCGAATTATTGAAAGAGAAAGGCAAAGCGGTGCCGGTGCCTGATTTTGATCTTTCGATTCCGCCGCCGCGCGTGCCCGGCGATCTCGCCTCGAATGTGCCGCTGATGCTGGCCAAACAGGTCGGCGCCTCGCCGCGACAGCTGGCCGAGCAAATGATCAAGACGTTTCCGAAAAGCGATCTCGTCGATAAAATCGACATCGCCGGCGCCGGCTTCTTAAATTTTTCTCTGACCGAACGCGGTTTCCAGTCGGAGTTGGCCCATGTATTGACTTCGCGAAACACAGCGAAGAATGGCGCCGGTAAGACGCTGATAGAATTCGTGTCCGCGAACCCGACTGGTCCGTTGCACGTGGGCCATGGACGCGGCGCCGCGCTGGGCGATTCGCTCGTGCGGATTCTCCGTTATCTCGGACACGAGGTGACAGCCGAGTTTTACATCAACGATGCGGGCGGACAGCTGCGCAACCTCGGGCTTTCCGTCGAGGCGCGGATCAAAGAATTGAAAGGCCAGCCGTTTGATTTTCCCGAACAAGGTTATAAGGGCGAGTACATTGTTGATATCGCGAAGGAATCCATCGCTAACGGGAAAACGTTCAAGCCGGTCGAGCCAACGCAAATGTTGTTCACCGAAGACGACGCTGCTGGTTATGCGAGCGTGCGTAATTTGAAGGTTATCCAAGATACGCTCAAGAATTTCGGCGTTCATTTCGACAATTGGTACAGCGAGTCGTCACTGCACAAGAAAGATACGGTGCAGAAATTAATCGGCGAGTTGCGGCAGAAAGGGCTCGTCTACGATCAAGACGGCGCCGCGTGGTTCCGCGCGACCGATTATGGCGATGAAAAAGATCGCGTGTTGCAGAAGGCGAATGAAGCTCCCACGTATTTCGCATCGGACATCGCCTATCACACCGATAAATTTTCACGCGGTTATGACCGCTATATCAATATTTGGGGCGCCGACCATCACGGTTACGCGCAGCGGCTCAAGGGTGCGTTGCAGGCGTTCGGGCTCGACGTGGCGAAGCTTGAAATCATTTTCAATCAGATGATTTCGATCAAGGGCGGCCGCATGTCGAAGCGCTCGGGCAACGTGGTCACGCTGCAGGAAGTAGTCGACGAAGTCGGCCGAGACGCGACGCGCTTTTTCTTCGCGCTGCGCAGCCCCGGCGCGCATTTTGAATTTGATTTGGATCTCGCGAAGAAGCAGGCGAACGATAATCCGGTTTTCTACGTGCAATACGTGCACGCGCGCTGCTGCTCGATTTTCCGCGAAGCGCTGAAGAAAGGCGTAACGTTCGACGGGGCCGCATGGAAACCGCAGTCGTTGAAAGAAGCGCTCACGCCGATCGAGAGGGAAACTCTGATTCATCTCGCGAGTTTCGACCGCGTGGTGGCCACTTGCGCGAACGATAATTCGAACCATCATTTAACGTCGTACTTGCAGGAGCTGGCCGGAAAATTTCACAGCTTCTACGAGAAGTGCCATGTGCTCGTCGACGATGGGGCCACGCGTTCGTTCCGGCTGGGTCTCGTCGACGCGATCCGCCGCCGGGTGGCGCAGGGATTAGATTTGTTGGGCGTTGGAGCCCCCGAGCAGTTGTAGGGGCCGGCCTCCGTGCCGGCCCGAGCCCACGGGAACATTAGGAATCGTGCTGTCGGGCGGGCGCAGAGGCCCGCCCCTACGAATGAGGAGAAATGCAAAATGAAAAATCTCGAAACGATCAAACAGAAAGCGCTTAAGAACGAACCGATCGCGCGCGAAGACGCGATGGCGATATTGACGGCGCCCGATTCGGACGTGATGGCGATCGTGGCTGCGGCCGCCGAAGTCCGGCAAAAATATTTCGGGCGACGCGTGAAGCTTAATTATCTTGTGAACGTGAAGAGCGGTTTGTGTCCTGAAGATTGCAACTATTGCTCGCAGTCGAAAGTGTCCGAGGCGCCGATCGAGAAATATCCGTTGATGTCGCACGCGGAGATCATCGCGCAGGCCGAGCGCGGCATGGCCGTCGGCGCCAAGCGCGCGTGTTTGGTCGCGAGCGGACGCGGGCCCAGCAACCGCGAGATGGCCGAATTTTGTTCATCGGTCGAAACGCTCAAACAAAAATATCCGCATCTTGAAGTGTGCGCTTGCCTGGGACTTTTGTCCGAAGGGCAGGCCGATAAATTAAAGTCGGCCGGCGTGCACGCGTACAACCACAACATCAACACCAGCGAAGCGCATTACGAAAAAATCTGCGACACGCACACGTACAATGACCGCATGGAAACCGTTTCGAAAGCGCAGTGCGCGGGACTGTCGTCCTGCAGCGGCGTTTTGGCCGGCATGGGCGAAACCGATGCGGATTTGGTGGACACCGCGTTTGCGTTGCGGTCGAAAAACGTCGATTCGATTCCGGTCAACTTTCTCGTTTCGATCGACAAAACGCCGCTCGCCGGCGTGAACAACCTTTCGCCGTTGCGTTGTCTGAAAATCCTCGCGATGTATCGATTCGTAAATCCGACGCCCGAGATCCGCATCTCAGGCGGACGCGAAGTTCATTTGCGGCATCTGCAGCCGCTCGGTCTTCAAATCGCCAATTCGATTTTCATCGGCGATTATTTGACCACGCAAGGCCAGTCACCGCGCGCCGATTTGGAAATGATTCGCGATCTCGGCTTTCAGGTCGAAGGTCAGCCCGATGATTTCCTTGAGCGCGTCTTAGGAGCGCCGCGACACGATGCCGAACTGAAGGCGGCGCAGCCCGTCGCCTAGCCTGTGGATTCGCCCGTCGCCCTCATCACCGGCGCCAGTCGCGGACTTGGACGCTCTCTCGCCCTCGCATTCGCGAAACGCGGTTATGCGATCGCGCTCAATTACCGCGAAAACAAAAACGAAGCCGGCAAAACCGCCGATGCGATTCGCAAAGCCGGCGTGCACGTTCTTGTTCTGCCCGCCGACGTGCGTTCGTCCGCCGATGTGAACGCGATGGTCACGCAGATTTCCGTCGAGTGGGGCCGCATCGATGTGCTTGTGAACAATGCCGGGCACACGCGCGACCGTACCTTGATCAAAATGAGCGATGACGAATGGCGCGATGTGATCGCTTCGAATCTCGACGGTTCTTTTTTCTGCACGCGCGCCGTGTTGCCGCTTATGCGCAAGCAAGGCGGCGGATCCATTCTCAATATCGCTTCGTACTTGGCGCTGCGCGGCGCCAAAGGCGCGGCCAACTACGCGGCCGCGAAAGCGGCGCTCGTTTCGTTGACGCAATCGACTGCGATCGAAGAGGGCGCGAACAAAATACGCGCGAACGTGCTTTTGCCCGGTTTTCATCCGACCGATATTAATCGCGCTTACTGGGAAAAAAACGAAGCGCAGATCCGCGCGCAGCATTTGTTGCCGATGTTGCACGACCGCGATGAGATGGCGCGGTTCGCGGTGTCGGTCGCGGAGTTGTCGTCGGTCACCGGTCAAACGTTCGCGTTCGAATCGAGAATTTTATGAGTGAGATCGTCGTTTCGGGAATCGGACTCGTCACGCCGCTCGGCGCGTCACGTGAAAAAACGTGGAGTGCATTGTTGGCCGGAAAGTCCGGCATCCACAAAGGCGAGGCGGGATGGGAAGCGCGCATCAATGATTTTTCTCCGAACGGCGCGCGGTCGCGCATGGGCGATTTTGCGATTCTTGCGGCCGCCGAAGCGTTGCGGCATGCGGGATTTGATCTCGACCACTTACGCGGGGCAAATATCGGATGCGCGGTCAGTCAAAGCAAGCCGTTGTTGCAGTCATGGGATCCCACGCTCGTGATGTCTTCTTTCTTCGGCTGGTCGTCGGAATCCGTGGTTCAGCGCGAATTCGGATTGGAGGGGCCTTCTGCAAATCTTGTAGCTGCGTGCGCGACCGGGGTTGCATCGATCGATGCCGGCGTTCGATGGATTCAATCCGGCCTGTGCGATATCGCGCTGGTTGGAGCGTCCGAGTCGAGTCTCACGTCGTTGTACCGCGCCGGTTTTCAGCAGATGGGCGTTTTGACCGACGATCTTCCACGTCCATTCGACCGCCACCGTAATGGATTCGTGATGGGCGAAGGCGCGGCCGTGCTCGTGCTCGAAAGCGTCTCATCGATTTTATCGCGCGGCCGCAAGCCGCTTGCGAAATTATTGAAGCACACCTTGCGTCAGAGCGCGACCGATTTGCTTCGTTTTGATTTGGACGGAGGCGCCGTCGCTCGTTTGATTGATACGACGGTCGGTGATCGTCCGATGCCCGATTATTTAAACGCGCATGGGACGGCCACTGTGTTCAATGATTTGGTTGAAACGCGCGGCATCAAGAAAGCGTTCGGCGAAAAGGCCGGCGCGCTGGCCGTGAGTTCGACGAAAGCGGCGACCGGTCATTTGCTCGGCGCGGCCGGCGCGGTCGAGGCTGCGTTCGCGGTGCTCGCGTTGCGCGATCAAATTGCGCCACCCACGTTGAATTTCGAAAAGCGCGACCGCGAATGCGATCTCGATTACGTGCCGAATCAAGCGTGGCGAATGCCGATCGCGTCGTCGATGTCATTGTCGTATGGATTCGGCGGGCAAATGGGCGCCGTGCTGTTCGGTCGATTGAAATGAAACGCGAATTACAGGACGAATTGGACGATTTAAAAGCGAAAGGCCTCGCGCGCTCGTTGCGTGTGAAAGACGCGGCCGGTCTTATCAATTTTTCGTCGAACGATTATCTCGGTTTGACGCGGCATCCACGCGTCGTTGCGGCAGGCATTGCTGCGCTCGAGAAATATGGAACTGGCGGCGGCGCTTCGCGGTTGCTGGCCGGAACCACGGCCGCGCATACGGATCTTGAACAAACGTTGGCCGCGTTTTTATCGAAAGAGGCGGCGCTCGCGTTCAGTTCCGGTTATCACGCGAACACCGGCATTATTCCGGCGCTCGTGTCGTCGCAAGACTTTGTTTTTTTTGACCGGCTCGCGCATGCGTCGATCATCGACGGCGTGCGGTTGTCCGGCGCTCCGTTTTCGGCGTTCGATCATAACGACGTTTTGGATCTTGAAGTCGCGCTTAAAAAACGGCGCGCGAAAGGTCGGCGCGCGCTGGTGATCACCGAAGGAATTTTTTCGATGGACGGCGACCGGCCGCCTCTCGCCGACATCGTGCGCGTCGCTCGTGCGCATAACGCGTGGGTGTATCTCGATGAGGCGCATTCGCTCGGCGTCGTTGGACCCGACGGTCGCGGTTGGGCCGCCGAGAGCGGCGTGTTGAGCGACATCGACATTCACGTGGGCACGCTTTCGAAAACGCTCGCGAGCCAAGGCGGGTTCGTGGCCGGTTCGAGGGAGTTAATCGATTTGTTGATCACGCGTTGCCGTTCGTTCGCGTATACGACCGCGCTCGCGCCCGCGTCCGCGGCGGCCGCGCTCGAAGCGCTGCGATTATTACCGTCGATCGAAAGCGAACGGCGTCGGTTGATCGATGCGTCGTCGGCGTTGCGTTCGGGTTTACGCGCGCTCGGCTACGATTGTTTGCGCAGCGATTCGCCGATCATTCCGGTTTTGACCGGTTCGGTCGAAGCGACGAAAGCTTTGTCCGAATATTTATTGTCACGAGGTTTTTTTGTACCTTCCATTCGCCCGCCGACAGTTCCGGTCGGAGAAGGGCGGGTCCGGCTTTCGGTTTCGACGCCTGTGATCGAACATTTAAATTCGTTGTTGAATGCCTTCGAAGGAGGCAGAGTTGTCAAAGCTAGTTAATGGTGTTTTCGTCACCGGCACCGACACCGATTGCGGTAAAACCATCATCGCCGGCGGCATTGCACGCGCGCTTTTGCACAAAGGCTACAACGTCGGTGTGATGAAACCGATCGCGACCTGGGGAGACCCGCGTCGCGAGCCCGGCGGCCGCAAACATTGGATTTCCGATGATGCGTTGCATTTGCGTCAAGCCGCCGCCACCAGTGATTCCCTCGATTTGATCAACCCCGTTTGTTTCAAAGCCGCCATGGCCCCATGGCCGGCCGCCCGCCTCGAACGAAAAAACATCGACATCAATCATGTGATGAACGCGTACCGCGAACTTTGCCGTCGTCATGATTTCATGGTCGTTGAAGGCGTGGGCGGACTGATGGTGCCGATCAAGCGCGATTTCTTTGTGCTCGATTTGATCGCTCGCATGAAGCTGGCCGCGATTGTCGTGACCTATCCGAGTCTTGGAACGCTCAATCACACGTTGCTCACGATCAACACGTTGAAGCGCGAAGGGATTCCACTTGCCGGCGTCATCATCAACAATTACGAAGGAAAATCCCGTGCCGAGCAGACGAATCCTCAAGTGTTGCGGAAAATTCTCGACCGCAAAGTCATGGTGCTCCCGCGCAATCCGAACTATCCGTCCGAATTCGATTCGTTGGCGCGGGTCATGACAAAAGCGGGATTGTTTAACTGGCCGCACCTGCCTTGAAGAGGATCGCTTTTCTTCTGCTTCTGAGCGTCGCGCGGGCCGCGTTTGCCGCGTCGAGCCAAAACATTTCAATAAAAACCCCGGATGGAACCGTGCTGGTCGCCGTTTACTCACCGCCGTCCGTTGGAAAACCCACCGTCATCATGTTGCATGGTCTCGCGTCGAACAAAGCCGAGTGGCAGCCATTGATTGATGCCTGCGCGTCGAAAGGAATCGGCGCGCTCGCGTACGATTCTCGTCCGCCCGGAACGCCGTGGTCCAAGCTCGTCGATGATTTGGGCGCCGTTTTGCGCGATCTCGAAACCCATCATCATGTGGACCGCAAAACCGTAATTCTCGCGGGCGCGAGCCTCGGTGCAAATGTGTGTTTGAAATACGCGGCGTTGACCGCCAATGGGAAAGCGGTTTTGTTGCTGTCGCCCGGACTCGATTATCAAGGGTTGACCACGGCGGACGCGCTGCCGAAAGTGAAAGTTCCGGTTTTGATCGTCGCGCATCCGGCGGACGCTTACGCTTATAAGAGTTCAATGCAATTGACGCCATTGGCGTCCGACGCGCAATTTTGGACCAGTAAAAAGCCCGGCCACGGCGCGCAAATGTTTGAACCTGATTTACTCGGACGGCTTTGTCAGTGGTTCGAAAAACTTCGTTAGCCCGTCAATACGACCGCTGGGACAAAAAATTCCTGTGGCACCCGTTCACTCAGCAGCATGCGTGGGAAAAAGAACCGGCGCTCATCGTTGAGTCGGGACGCGGTCCCGTGTTCCGCGATATTCAAGGCCGTCGGTTCATTGACGGCGTTTCGTCGTTGTGGGTGAATCTTCACGGTCATCGCCATCCGGCACTCGACCGCGCGATACGCGCGCAGCTCGCGAAGATTGCGCATTCCACCTTCCTCGGTCTCTCTCACGTTCCGGCTATCGAACTCGCGCGCGAACTCACGCGTGTCGCGCCGAAAGGATTGGCACGCACTTTTTACTCGGACAACGGCGCGACCGCCGTTGAAGCGGCGCTCAAAATGGCATTTCAATATTGGATCGAGAAAGGCGAGCCGAAGCGCACCGAGTTTCTCGCGCTGAAAGGGTCCTATCACGGCGACACGTTGGGCGCGGTTTCGGTCGGCAGTATCGGCGCGTTCCATTCGAAGTTCAAACCGTTGTTGTTCAAAGCGCAATTCGCGATGGCGCCGCATTGTTTTCGCTGCCCGTTCAACAAAAAGAAAGTTGCGCATCGCTTTCGTGTGGGCGAAACGATTTCGCATGTACCGAAGCCGGGGGAGACGCGAGCCGAGACCGGATGCCGGTGGGAATGTTTGGGCAATGTCGAGAAAATTTTGAAACAGCGGCGCGGCCGCATCGCGGCGGCCATTGTGGAGCCCGTGATGCAGGCGGCCGGCGGTATGATCGCGATGCCGCCGGGTTATGTGGCGGGTGTCCGGCGGCTGATCACGCGCTCGAACGTGCTGATGATCGCCGATGAGGTGGCGACCGGCTTTTGTCGAACGGGGTCGTTGTTCGCGGTGCAGCAAGAACGCGTTTTGCCTGACTTCCTTTGCCTCGCAAAAGCATTGACGGGCGGCTATTCTCCGCTGGCCGTCACCATGACCACCGAACGCGTGTTCCGCGCGTTCCGGGCGCCCGTCGAACAGGGTCGCACCTTTTTCCATGGGCACAGTTACACCGCGCACCCGTTGGGTTGTGCAGTGGCCCGTGCCAATTTAAGGCTTATCGAACGCAGCAAACTCCTTGAAAAAACGCGTCGGAAAGCCCATCTTTTGAAGAATGAACTGCTCAGCCTCTGCTCGTTCGCGCCCGTGCTCAGCGTCCGGCAAACCGGACTCATGGCCGGCGTCGAGTTGTCCGCTCCGTCCGTTGCGCGTGCCGTTTGCAAACGGTTGCTCGCGTCTGGAGTTTGGTTGCGGCCGCTCGGAAGCGTGGTCGTGATCATGCCGCCTCCCATTATTTCGGATGGGGCGTTGAAACGGCTGATGCGTACTCTGGCGAGTGCCATTCTTCATGAGTCTTCTCACCGATAACACATTCGCGCTCGCGATGAACGCGGTCGCCGCCGTCGGCGCCGTTTCGGCGATCGGCGTTTTCCGCTCGAAACTGAATATGCTCAAGCGCGAATCAGAGGCGATTAAAGCCGATTCGAGCGAGCAATCGCGGTTGTTGAATCAAGAAATTTCTTTCTACGAAGAGCGCAAATTCACTTTAGCCAAACACGCGGGACAACGCCGTTTGTTGTCCGAGGCCGCCCGCGGGCTCGGTGCGTTGCTTGATCCGATGCAGATTCAGCAGAAACTGATTCAAATTTCTCAACTGTTGTTTCCGTCGCGCGCAGTGACGATTTCCTATGGCCAGCGGCCCGACGCCGTGGATACGTTCGTCGGTCAGCGCCGTCAGCCGTTACTGGTGCCGAGCGATCTCATGAAAGGGCCGCCGATGTTGGCCGTTCCCATTTCGGCGCAACAATCGGTGGTCGGCGTGTTGCGCGTGGGTGCCGATGGCAACGCCGCCGCGTTCACGCGCGACGATCTGCGGTTGCTCGAAATTCTCGCCAGTCTCGCGTCGCTGGCGATGGACAATTGCATGCTGTTTCATCAAGTGCAGCAAACCGCGCTGCGCGATAATTTGACCGGTCTCCTTACGCATCGGGCTTTTCAGGATCAACTTGAGGAAGCGGTGTTGGAAGCGAGCCGGTTCAATCAGCCGTTGTCGATCATTCTCGTGGACGTCGACCATTTCAAATCGATCAACGATACGTACGGGCACCAAGCCGGCGACGTCGCTCTGCAAGGAGTGTCGCATGTGATGGATCGCAACGCGCGGTCCATCGACATCTTGGCTCGTTACGGCGGTGAGGAATTTGCGATTTTGTTGCGCCAAACCACGAACGTCGAGGCGGCTGCTTTGGCCGAACAGATCCGGCGCGATCTGTCTGAACAGACATTCGACGTCGGTCGCCGCACGATCGCGATCACGGCCAGCTTCGGCGTGGCCACATTTCCTGAAGACGCCACGAGCGGCCAGCAGTTGTTCCGTCAAGCCGATCAACGGTTGTACAAAGCAAAAGCAAGCGGCCGAAACCGCGTTCAGGCGAGGGCCGCATGAATCTTTTTTGGATGGGAGTTCCGGTCATTCTCATTGCGGCCAGCATTACTCTGGCGATGATTCTTCGCGAAATGAGCGACATTCGTCGGCAAATGACCGAAGGGCAACAGGCGGCCCTCGAAGCATTGAAGAAACGCCACGCGTTGCTGAAAGATTCGGTCGCGAAAGCGGATCGTGAGGAACAGAGGTCACTGCAAATTTATGGTGTGGCCAAAGCGTTGGCCGAATCCATCTCGTGGAAAGACATGGCGCCGCGGCTCGGGCAAGGCATCCAGAAAATTTTTGGCGCTTATGAGTTTTTGTTGTACGCGCTGGATGAATCGGGCGCATGGACGCAACTGCAGCGCCGCGGAAATTGGGCGAAGGAGCCGCCGGTCGACGACGTGGGAATCGTTCAATCGGGCGTGTTGCAGCCGCCGCAAATCCAAGAGACCGTGCCGATTCAATCGGTGCTCGTATTCTCCGAAACGGGCGGACAACGGGTACGCAGCGGCGTGTTGTTTTTAAAGTCGGACAAGCCGGTGACCGACGAACATCTCGAAGCTGCTGATGAGTTTGGCGCGCAACTCGGCGTCGCGCTTTCAAAAGCGCTTCTGTTCAACAAAATGGAAATGCATTCGCGGCAGGATGGATTAACCGGAGCTTTGAGACGTCAGCCGTTCATGGACCGGCTAAACGACGAATTGAAGCGCGCGCGCGCCTTTCACACGCCGTTCAGTTTGCTGATGGTCGACATCGACCACTTTAAATCGGTGAACGATGGACATGGTCATGCGGCGGGAGACGCGGTGCTTGCGCGCGTGGGACAGTTATTGAAGGAATCGTTTTATGAGACCGACGTGGTTGGACGTTACGGCGGCGAGGAATTCATCGTGCTGTTGCCGCGCGCAGAGGCTGAAGGTGTGTTGCGCAAAGCCGAGGCGTTGCGCCGCCGGTTTGAGAGCGAGGCCATTCAATCCGGATTCGAAACGTTGCGGATTACGGTCAGTATTGGATTGTCGCACTTTCCGAAGGACGGTCAATCCGGAGAGGATTTGATCGCGAGCGCGGACCGTGCGTTGTATCGAGCGAAGCAGACCGGTCGCAACCGCGTGGTCGCCGCTTAACTTACGACCGCTTCTTAACGAAACTTTCGATCGCTTTGATGGCCGCCGTCGCCGCTATCGGCAATACTTTCTTCATTACGATCGCGCCGCCCACCGCCGCAATTTTTCCGCCAATCCCACCCTTCAACTGACTCTTTGCCAGAAATCCGACGACTTTTCCGCCGATTTTCAGCGTGGCCAATGTCGAGATGATTCCGCCGATCAGCCAAGTCGGGTGTTTCAATAAATTCGTGGGAGCCGCTTGTTCGGCGAATGTGGATCGAACCGCAGCGGCACTTCCATCCAGCCGACTTTTCTTCAGCCGAACGTCATTTTTTAATTCCGATAGGCGCACGGAGGGGAAAAGATTCATGACTTTAGCCGGGCCAGCCAGCGCACCATGTAGCCGCCCAACGCTGCGGCGATAATCGCGTAGGTTCCGCCGATAATCAACAACGCCCATCCGGCCGAACCGGTCACATGCGTCAGCCAGAAGCCGAACGCTACGCTTAATAAGACGAAAGCGGTCAGCGCGCATAGAATCGCAAAAGCGATGATTAATACGAAGGAGAGCGTCGACAGCGCCATCGCCGTGGCTTGCGCTTGCAACAATCGCAAGACGCTGGCCGCATAATCGATGCCGTCGTGAATCACACGACGCAATTGGCTTACCAAAGGACCTTGAGTGGATTCGTTGTCTTCCATGGAATTTCTGCGTATAGTATAGCTCTGGAAAAACAGATAGACTCATTTTTCTTTCGACGAAATTAGAGGTGGATCGTATGAGCAATAAAGAGAATGGAAACGAAAAAATACGCACGGCCATCAACGAAGGGTTAGAGTCCGCTCGCGAAGTAATCAGCGATCACGCGGCCAAATTCAAAGAAAAAATCGACGATTTGGAATTAAGTGAAATGCCGGATGAATTGAAGTCCTATGTCCGGAAGAAACCTTGGACCAGCTTGGCCATTGCGGTTGGGCTCGGATTCTTGGCCGGTTATATTCTTAAATCCAATAATAAAGATTGATAAAGGAAGTGACTATGAAAAAGTTGCATGCCGCCGTTCTTTCAGCGCTCGTGGCTTGTTCGGTTTCCGCATCAATTTTCGCCGAAGGGACCACTAAGGAGACAAATACATCCATGTCGAAAGCTCAACCCGTCTACGCCGTTTTTGATACTACACTTGGCAAGTTCACGATTCAGTTGTTCCCAGAAGATGCGCCGAAAACCGTCGAAAATTTCATCGGATTGGCCAAGGGAACCAAAGAATTTATCGATCCGAAGACCGGCGCCAAAGCCAAGCGTCCGTTTTACGATGGATTGGTTTTCCATCGCGTCATCCCGAATTTTATGATTCAGGGCGGCGACCCGATCGGTACCGGTACCGGCGGGCCCGGTTATCAGTTTGAAGACGAATTTAATTCTCCGCGCACGTTCGATAAAGTGGGCATTCTCGCAATGGCCAATGCTGGTCCTGGAACGAACGGCAGCCAATTCTTCATCACGACCGCGGCCACGCCGTGGCTCAACAAACATCACACAATTTTCGGTCAAGTAACCGAGGGTTATGATGTGGTGGAAAAAATCAGTCAGGTCAAAAGAGATGGGAACGATCGTCCGTTGACCCCCGTTAGCATCAAGAAGGTAACCATTAAATAAAACAGTTATTAAGGAGCCGTAGCTATGAGTCTTGTTCAAAAATCAGCGCCAGAATTCAAGGGAAAAGCGGTCGTCGGACATGAGTTCCGCGATATTTCGCTTTCTCAATTTAAAGGAAAATGGGTCATTTTGTTCTTTTATCCGCTTGATTTCACGTTTGTCTGTCCGACGGAAATCATCGACTTTTCCAACAAAATCGAAGACTTTAAGAAGCTGAACGCCGAAGTGATCGGTTGTTCGGTGGACAGCCATTACACTCACCTCGCTTGGATCAATACCCCGCGCAAAGAAGGCGGCCTCGGAGAAATCAAATATCCGCTGCTTTCCGATCTAAATAAAGAAGTTTCCCGAGATTATGGCGTTCTTGCTGATGGCGGCCTCGCGCTGCGCGGTTTATTTATCATCAATCCGAAGGGTCAAATCGTATATGAAGTGGTGCACGATCTGTCGGTCGGCCGCAATCCCGATGAAACTTTGCGCGTTCTGGCCGCGTTCCAGCAGGTCGAGAAGACCGGCGAAGTTTGCCCGTCCAGCTGGACACCGGGTGCGAAGACGATGAAAGCGGATCCGGTCGGCGCAAAAGACTACTTTGCCGGCGTCAAATAAGAAAAAGAATTGAGGAAAGAATATTTCCAGGAGGTGACTTCTATGGGTCCGAATAAACCTTGCGGTTGCTAATTCAGTAACTGAATCATTCCGAGCGGGCCATTCGCTATTTTGTTGGCGGATGGCCCGCTTCTTTATTTGCGGGTATCGTTTATGAGAAAAGTCTTATTTCTTTCATTTATTTGTTTTTCATGCGCAGCTGTTTTCGCTGCTGATAAAAAAATCGGTTCGGTTGATTTGCTTTGGGTTTCGGCTCAGCTTTCAGCGCAAGAGCGTTCGGACCAAACCGCTTTTTTGAAGTCGTTGCAAAGCCTCGGTTTTAAGGTGAGTCAACGTTCTGATCCTGCGGGCGCACCCGTGCTGGTCATTCCGCGCGTGTTCGCAACACGCCTGACCGTGAATCAGGCCGACTCGATTAAAAATTGGGTCGATCAAGGTGGTTTCTTGATTTTTGACGGGTCGTCGGTTTTATCCGATCGATTCGGCGTCGTTCTTTCCTCTCCATCTGAAAATGTGGAATTTGTCCATAATCATTTGCGCGGCGACGACAACACACATTTTAAGGATAAGCCGGCCGTTTCATTCATCGCGACGCAGCCGTTCTCGAATGTTCATGTTTGTTATTCCGTTCAAGGGAAGCCGTTGGCGATTGCCGGAGAATACGGTAAAGGCAAAGTCATTTACTTCTCGATCCTTTATGACGATGTCTCATCGGCCGGCTATGGGCGATTCAACGACTTGCCGATGATGATTCGTTTTACGTTTGGTTTGCCGACGATCTCGACTCCTAAACAATTGGAGGCTTATTTCGACCCCGGGGAGCATTTAAAGGAGTCCGTCGATAAAACATTGGCGCGTTTGCAGGTCATCGGTGTTCGCGCGATCCATGTCGGCGCGTGGTACGACGATGGCCCGGCACCTTACAATTATAAAGCGCTCATCGAGGGGGCGCAGGCACGCGGAATTTTCGTTTACGCGTGGTTCGAATGGCCGCATGTCAGTCAAACGTTCTGGGATGAAAACCCCGGTTGCCGAGAGAAGACCGCAGCGTTGGAAGACGCTCATGTGGATTGGCGGCTGCTAATGAATCTGCAGAATCCCGATTGTCGAAAGAAAGCAGTCGGCGAAGCTGAAAAGACGCTTTCGCGGTACAAGTGGGATGGCGTCGACGTCGCCGAAATTTATTTCGAACCCGTTGACGGTTTTAAATCTCCGCAGACCTTCACTCCATTAAATGATGATGTGCGCAAACAATTTCAATCGGAGCATCATGTCGATCCGATCACCCTTTTTCAACCAGGGGCAGACAAAGCTTCCGCCGATGGTTTCTTGGTTTTTCGTAAGCGCCTTTCTTCCGAATTGATCGAATACTTTCTGAAAAATATACGGAAGTTGGATCGGCGTGATCACCGGCATTGGGAAATTTTGTTGACGCTTATCGACGTTTCGCAAAGCCAGCAGCTTGCTGATAATATAGCCATCGATTTACATGCTCAGTTGGCGCTCACGAATAAATATGATGCAACGCCGATCATTGAGGACGCTTTTCTGCAATGGTCGAAGCCGCCGAATCGTTATGTCGCGTTGGGGGAGACTTACAAGAAATTGCTCAAGAATAAACCGTTTTTAATCGATATTAATGTGGTCGATGGTATCCACGCGTCGCAATCGAGCTATGCGACCGATCGACCCCAAGGAACAGAACTTCTGGAACTCGTTAATGCTGCGGCCACTCACGCATCGCGCGTGATCATTTATTCGGAATCCACGGTTTCCGTGGACGACTGGCAGATCCTTCCGTGAAGCGCGCGCTTTTGTTCGTCGCCATCATTTTCTGCTCTCGTCTGTTGTCGGCCGCGCCGTTGACCGGCTATGTGGTTCATTTCGATTTTCTCGTGAACGCGCAGGAAGGCCGCGATCTCGTTCGACATGCCAAAGAAGCGGGCGCTCAAGTCATCAATCTCGTTCCGCCTGCGCACGTGTGGGATCGTCCGGACGCGATCGAATTGCTCGATGAGGTCGTCGATGAGATCAACGCGCGGCATCTTAAATTCGTGATCACGCGCGTTGACGCTTCGTTGCCGCCGGATCGCGACGGTGTACGGTTGAATTATCTTTACGGGAATATTCTCAATCGACCCGGCGTGCTGCCGGACGGAAGTCCTTCCGCCAAGTGGTTCCGGACCACGGTGGGAATTCCGGCGTACGATCAATGGATGGAAGATGAGACGCGGTTCTATGCGAAACGGTACGGTGGACTGATTAATTTGATCGGGTTTAATCTTGGTCCGTTCAGCGAACCTTTTGTTTCGCAGCGCGGCGGATTTTTGCAATACAGCACGGCGAGCGCGCATTACGAACTGACCCAGATGACGCCGGATCTCAAGGCAATGGTGAAGATGCCAAATCCGACTCGCGCAGATTACGTTCAGGCGATCAACGATTGGTTTATGGGGCGTTATGAAAAGTGCCGAAAAATTTGGCACGACGAAGCTGAGCGTAAAGATATTCCCTTTATCTTGCAATTCAGCGGTTTTGACGATGAAAAATTTGAGCTTGGTTACGACGATTTTGCAAAATTCAACCGTAAGGATTGGGTTACGCGCGCCGATGCGATCGGCCTTTCGATTTATACCAACGGGGGCTATGCGGATTTCGGTCATGCTTCGATCGAATCGCTCGTGCAGCGTTTAAACGGGGAATGGAAAACCGGCAAGCCGATCTTTGTTCTTGAAGGCGGGTGCGAAAATCCGACACCGGTGCTGGATTCAAACGAACTGCGTTTCTTTGCGACCGTTGCCGCTCCGCTGAAGCCGGTCACTATTATTTACGAGTTTCTTAAAGACCCTTTTTATATAACCAATGAATCTAACTCAGGCCGTTTGTTGAATGCGGACGGCGAATGGCGACGTCCGGTTTATCGATTTATGAAGGAATTAATGGAGACGTTGCGCAAAGGCCGATAAATCCAAGAATGTTTCGTCGAATAAATTCCCGTATTTTATTTCCTTTGTTGTTCCTGTCCGGTTCACTGACGGCCGCTCCCTCGTGGTTCGACACGGTTGCGAAGGGACCGTCTGTGCTCGTGCTTTACGACGGCCCGAATGTGGATTCGAATCCGGGCCGGTTGGATGCGCGTTACCTCGCGAATTTACTCGGCCACTTCACGACACGCCGGAAGGTCGCCTCGCTTGAGGAATATCGGGGCGGTGACATGGCGGACCATGATGCGGTGTTCTGCATTGTTTACGAGAAAAAATATAGGATGCCCGAGGCGTTTCTTAAAGACGCGGCCGCCACCCCACGAACGCTTTGTTATTTGGGAAACCAAGTCGGTCAATTGGATCGCGTTGGTTTGTTGCGGAAACACGGAATTGCGTTCGAGCGATTTTTCGAAAATTCGCCTGCCAACAAAGTGCTTTATAAAAGTCATGTGTTGGGCAAGGGCGATCCGGACACAAATATCCTTCGCGTTGACGATTCTTCACGCGCTCAAGTGGTGGCTGACGCGCTCGGCCCGAACGGTTGGAGTTCTCCGTACATCGTGCACAGCGATAGTCTTTGGATTGTAGTCGACTCTCCATTTTCTTACTCGAGTGAAAGCGACCGTTATCTAGCGTTCGCCGATGTTTTGCACGACATCCTCGGAATCGATCACCCGGAATCCCACTCGGCGATGTTGCGCATTGAAGACATCAACCCAATGTCCGATCCGAACCAGTTGGCCGCGACGTTACGCGCGATCCGTTCGAATAAAATTCCTTTCGGCTTCGGGTTCGTTCCGTTCTATTTAAATCCGACGCGACACATTTACGAACAATTGGGGGAAAAACCCGAAATCGTCGACGCGTTGAAGGACTACATAAAGGGCGGCGGATTGCCGGTTCTTCATGGCGATACGCACCAATATCGCGGCGTAACCACCGATGATTATGAATTTTGGGATGATTTCGCGGACCGGCCCGTCAAAGGCGACAGCGAACCGTTCGTGACGCGCCGTATCGACGAGGCGTTGCGCGAAGCGGTGGCCGTCGGTATTTTTCCGCTGACGTGGGAGACGCCTCACTACGCGGCTTCGGCCGTCGATTATCACGTGTTTAAGAAAATATTCAATACGGTTTACGAACGCCGGCTCACTTCGAACAAGCTCGGGTCCGATCAATATTTCCCGTATCCGGTGATTGATCTTTACGGCCAATATGTGATTCCGGAAAGCATGGGGTACGTTCAGGAAGCGCGTCAGAAGCCGGACGAAATTCTTGCTAATGCCCAAGCAGCGCTCGCGGTGCGCGATGGTTATGCGAGCTTCTTCTATCATCCTTTTTTATCGCCGGATCTATTGAATACGCTGATTCGCGGCATTAAGAAATTGGGGTTCCAGTTCGTCGGGTTGTCCGAGTTTCCCAATCGCGTGTTGCACAAAGGATATTTAGCGACCAACCAGAACGGCGATTACGATCTCGGCGGCGAGGGACGTTTCCTCACAGAAATCGTTTTGTCGCAGAAAGGGCGTTCGATCTCCGAGAAAACCAACGAAGTCCCGGTGAAAGAACGCGTGAAACTAAAAGTGAATTTGAAGGACGGGCAAACGTACATTGCGTTCCGGCACTCGATCAAACCGCAAAATTTCGCCGAGAAAGTGTTTCGTGCGGCGAAAGGCGATTTCAATGCGCTGAATCAAAGACTTGAGACGTTATTTTCTCCGCATGAGTTCATCGAAGAACGCCATGTGATTTTGTTGTGGGACGATTCGGCGGCCGGGCCCGCCGCCATCGACCAAAACAGTTTTGAGTCGACGTTGCAATCGGTCGGCTATGAAGTAAAACGCGTGCCCGTTCAGCATATCGATGAAGATGAACTCGGTCGCTTTTCGTTATTGGTCGTGCCGGCCGCGGCGGCCGCGAAGTTGGCGCCGAAGGATATCGAGGCGGTCTATAAAGCGGTGGAAGCGGGTATTTCCTTGGTGACGGATCGTGAAACGCCTCTCTCGCGCATGTTCGGGTTGGACATCGGCGGAAAGGTGCGCGTGACGAACCTCGACAACAATTTGTTTCCGACCCAAGATTTGCATTGGGCCGACGCGCCGTCGGTTCCTTGGATCGAGCATTTATCGTCCGACAACGACACCGTGCTTTACAGTGAGCGTGATGAACATCGTCCGCTCGTGGTTAATCGGATGGTCGGCGAAGGCAAGGTGTTGTTCTTTGCGCCTTATTTCGATGAGATTTCCGGGCAAGGGTATTCGCGTTTTCCTCAGGCGCCTTATATTTTCGTCGATGAATTCCGAATTCGTCCGATGTTGCGCCGTTCGGGCGCCGAGGCCTATTTTGATCCCGGTTATCGACAAAACATCAGTATCGAACAACTCGCGAAGTATTGGCGGCGCTACGGCATTCGCGTGATTCATATCGGCGCTTGGCATTTCTACGATAAATACGCGTACGATTACGAACGGTTGGTTCGCGTCGCCCATCAGAACGGCATTCTCGTTTACGCGTGGTTTGAATGGCCGCACGTGAGTCAAAAATTTTGGAATCAGCATCCAGAATGGCGCGAAAAAACCGGAATGCTCGCCGATGCGCATCTGGATTGGCGATATCTGATGAACATGCAAAACCCCGACTGCTTTAATGCGGTGATGGCCGATGCGAAAGACTTGCTTACGAAACTCGATTGGGACGGCGTGAATATTGCCGAGTTTCACTACGAATCCGGCAATCCATCCGACGCGTCGCGCTTCACGCCTTTGAACCCGCAGGTGCGCCAGGCGTTTCAGAAAGTCGGGGGCTTCGATCCGATCGAATTGTGGAAGGATGGTTCACCTCATTCGATTAAAACTTCGCCTGAGGGACTGCAATCTTTTTACGCGTTCCGCAGAGACACGAACCAACGCCAATTGAAACAGATTCTGAGCGAATTGCAGGGCATCAACAAGCTCCCGGGAAAAAGTCTTGAGTTCGTGGTGACGATGTTCGACGTGTTCGGTCATCCGGATTTGTCGGATCGTCTCGGTATCGACGGCCCTGCGACGGTAAATCTCTTGAATAAACACGACGTCACATTGCAAGTCGAGGATCCGGCCAGCGAGTGGTCGAAACCACCGGCGCGTTACGTGGGGCTTGGTGAACGTTACAAGAAGATGGATTTAAAACGACCATTCATGATCGATATCAACGTGCTCGACGTTCATCCGCCGACTCAAAACGGATTTGCGACGAATACTCAGTCCGGAACGGAAATTTTGCAGTTGTGGCGCGCGGCTTCCGCGCATGCCTCGCGCGTGTGTTTGTATTCGGAATCGACGATCAGCGAATCGGATTGGGAGTTGTTGCCGTACGCGATGGCCGCGCAAGCGACCGTGGAGCGAGATGGCGAAGAGTGGGTCGTGCGCTCGCCGAACACGGTCAGTCTCGAACTGTCGCATCCATTTAAGCGCGTTTTCCTCAATGAGCGGCCGTGGTATTGCCACGCGAATTTGTCGATTCTTATCCCGCCCGGCGAGCATCGAATCGCGTTGCAGCCTACGTTGAAAACATGGTTCGATACCACGCAATTGGACACGCGGCTCGTTTCGTTGACCGGTGAGCTGATCGGAAGCGAACCTCGCCGCCATGGACTCGAAGTCGAATATCGTTCGGAGAGCCGTTGTGCATTGATGTTCAACCAACCCCCTTTGAAAACATATATTGACGGAAAGTCGGTTAAATTGGCGGGGAGTAAAGGACCGGACGGTTATGTGATCCTTGCGCCGGCCGGTCAGCATCGGTTACGCGTAGTGTCGGAGTCGGCATTTATGCACTTCCTGCATTTCACGAGTGTGGTGTCCGCGTCGTTGATCGTTTTGTTCGGGGCTACGTCCAGCGGAATGTTGTTCCTTATGTTCGTGTTGATCAAACTCAATCGTCGTATGCAGCCGGTCCGCGCGCGTCTTCAGCGCCGCATGTTCCGGTCGCCCAAGAAGGCTTCCTCATGACATCCATCGCCATCCAAGTGTTTTTCGTGGTCAGCGTCATTTTTATTTGGCTCATGCTCGTTTACCAATTCGTTTTGTGCACGGCCGGCTATCTGTACAGCCGCGAGGCCGCGCGCGAGCGATACAAACTGGATCGGCGGCCGTTGCCGGTCGACGGTGTTTCTATTTTGATTCCGGCGCACAACGAAGAGCTCGTGATTGAACACACGATCAAAAGCTTGTTCGAACTCGAATTTCCGAAAGGAAAACTCGAGGTGCTTGTGGTCGACGACGCTTCGACCGATCAAACGCCTCAAATTCTCGACGATCTCACGAAAAAATATCCTGGGTTGCGCGTGTTGCACGTTCCGAAGAACGAGGGCGGAAAAGGGAAAGCGGCCGCGTTGAACCGCGCGATTCCGCTCGCCAAAAACGAATTGATCGCGATCTATGACGCCGACAACCAGCCGGAGCCACATGCTCTTCGTTACCTCGCGTCGCAATTCGTGATGAATCCGAATCTTGGCGCGGCGCTCGGAAAGTTTCGCACGCTGAATAAAAAGAAAAATATTCTTACGCGATTCATCAATATCGAAGGCCTGAGTTTTCAATGGATCGTGCAAGCGGGCCGTTGGAAACTTTTAAAGATTGCCACATTGCCCGGAACCAATTTCATTATTCGGCGGTCGGTGCTCAACGAAGTGGGCGGTTGG
>CAYXDS010000013.1:0-22935 GCA_964463805.1 uncultured Elusimicrobia bacterium
TTCAATATCGCCAGTTATGCGTTGCTCACGATGATAATTGCGCAGGTGACCGAACTGCGGCCCGGTGATTTCGTTCACACGTTCGGAGACGTCCACCTTTATTCGAATCATGTTGACCAGGCTAAGGAACAGCTGTCGCGTACGCCGCGCGCGATTCCGTCCATGAAAATTAATCCGGCCGTTAAATCCATCACCGATTTTAAATTCGAGGACTTCTCTCTCGAAAATTACGACCCTTATCCCGCGATCAAAGCTCCGATCGCCGTATGATTTCATTGATCGTGGCGATGACCGATGACCGCGTCATCGGCCGCGACAACAAACTTCCCTGGCATCTCCCCGAAGATTTGGCGCGATTCAAGCGGCTGACAATGGGGCATCCGATTGTTATGGGGCGGAAGACTTTTGAGTCGATTGGAAAAGCGTTGCCGGGTCGGCAAAACATCGTGGTCACTCGTAATCGCTCGTGGAACGCGTCCGGCATCGACATCGCTAAGAGTCTTTCGGAGGCTATCTCAAAAGCAACTCGAAAAGACGAGGTGTTTATTATCGGAGGCGCTTCTGTTTTTCAAGAAGCATTACCGATGGCCGATAGACTTTATTTGACCATCGTTCACGCTGTGATTCCCGGTGACACGTTTTTTCCGCCGTTTAAGTTGGAGCCTACTTATAAAATCGTCGAACAAACACAGCATAAAAGCGATGCCGGCGAAAAGTTTACCTTCTCTTTTGTCACCGCTGTCCGAAATTGACGCTCCCCTGGTGAATTAATCGTTCATCCTTAATACTTAGGGCATCCATGAAACGCCCCGTTACCCTAGCCCTTGCGCTCGCGTTTGTGTTCGGCTGCGCGCCGTCCAAGACGCTTATGAATACCACCATGAGTCCCGATTTGACGTTACCCGATCGTCCTCGTATCGCCGTTTTACCGCTCGAGTTGGCCGGCTATGCCGACGAAGATCTCACCGTGATCCGTCAGAATTGGCGAAATATGGTTGAGTCGGGATTTCTTGAAAACTCGTTCCGCGTGGTGGACCGGGACGTGGTGGACAATATTCTCAAAGAACAGCATTTTCAGCGTTCCGGGGTGGTCAACACGGCTACCTCGGTCGAAGTCGGTAAGATTCTCGGTATCAACCTCGTGTTGATGGGCACCGTGCGCGTGATGGCCGCCGATGGAAGCCGGTTTCACGTGCAGTTGCGCATTATCAATGTGCAAAGCGCCGAACTGATGGCCACCACTTTCGCGACCGGCGACCCCTCGATCGGTTATCGCGCCTCGTATGAGTTGGCTCGTAAGTTAAAAGCCAAGTTCAACACGGCGTCGAAAGAGTCATGAAGAAATTTTTTTTTACACGACCTTCGTTTTATTCCTCTCCTCGGTCGTTTATGCGTTCGACATTTCCGGCGTCGTTCGCGATCTTGATGGAAACGCACTAAGCAACGTTTTCATCACGCTTAGCGGCGCCGCGAATTCCAATACCACCACGGATGGGTCGGGCGCATATTCGTTTACAAGTCTCGTCGCCGGTTCTTATACGGTCACTCCCTCGTCGTCGAACATCGTTTATACGCCCGCCATGCGCAGCTACTCGCCGCTTTCGAACGATCAAACAAACCAAGACTACACGTTGGGCAAACAATGGACCGGCCTCGGTTCCGATGCGCTGGCCTCCAATCCGAACAATTGGACCGGCACCGCTGTGCCCATCTCAAGCGACGTGGTTCGCTTCGACGGCACGAACGCACTGAAGGGGTGCGTCTGGGATATTTCGACGGCCACGCGCATCGGCCGGATCGAATTAAAAGCGGCGTTCTCATCGAGCGTGGTGATGAGCGTCGATGCGGCGTTTGGCGGGATCACGATTGAAGCCGGAGAATTTTTGGCCGGAGGCCATGAGCTGCGAATTTCAAAAGATTTTAACCAGAGCGGCGGCCGTTTTCGCGCAGGGACCGGCGGCTTCGCGGTGTGGGAAAGTACCGCGCTTCAGACCATATCGATGGTGAAAACGAGTCTCGGCGCCGGTCGTTACGATAATTACTTCGCGAACTTCCGCGTGCAATCGTCGAGCAGCGTGCGCGCGAATACCGATCTTATTATCGACGAGTCGTTCAATATCACCACCGGTCGGTTTGAAGCGATGAGCGGTACACACACTCTCACCGGTGGAACACAAAGCGGCGTCGGCGGATCGTTTGTTTGGGACGATTCCAACGGATCCTTCATTTATTCGACCGGAACCATCCTGTTCGCGAGTGAAGCGTCGGGTGCTTATTCAATTCGGCAGGGCGGATCCAACGGTTTTTTTAATCTTTCCGGCTCCGGTTCGAGCGTGCTCACGGCTGTAACGAATATTACCGTGAACGGCGCTTTTTCGTTGGGCGGTTCGGGAAGCTCGGTATCTTTCAATTCTGGGAACGGATTCGTTCACACCTTCAATGGCGCCGCCGCGATCGGCCCCGCTTCAACCTCGGGCTCCGCCACGTTTTTGCTCGGCTCGAGCACCGCCAACTTTATCGGTTCCGTGGTGGTGGGCACCGCCACCTTGTCCGTGCAGGCCGGTCTCGTCAACGTTAAAGGATCTTCGCTGACGTTGACCGCTCAAGGAAAATTGCAGGTTCCTTCGTCCTCTTCGGGGCGATTCGTTTTTTGGAACAACACGATGTTCCAGTCCTCTGCCGGCACGTTATTGTTGCAAGGCACCAGTTTATTTACGAGTTCGGCGTCCGCCGTTACTCGCTACGGCGTGGATATGAACGGAACCGTGAACATTCAGAACACGGCTACTTTCGATTCGATGAACGTAAACGGATTTCGCATGGGGATTGGCGCGATTCCAACGAACCTAAAGTCGATGGATTTCCGTAACGGCCCCACGGGCGGCGCCGCGCTGAATTTTAATCCGGTGACGGTCGCGAACGTTACCGTCGACTCGCCTTCCTTCGACGTAACGATCAGCACGAACGTCCGCGCTATTCTCGATACGAATGTGGTCGCTTCGTCCGATATCGACGTGATCGATTCGACGGGCGCGCACACGGGGCCGTCTTTCGAATACGACCCCATCGCGATCGTGAATTGGGGCACGATCGGAACGCCGGGCGGTTTGACCGGCGCGGCGCTCGGTGTCTCGAGTATCACGTGGTCGTGGTCGATCGTGAATCATCCGCTTAGTTTCACCGTTTTCTCATCGACGGGCGGCGCGATGTCGCCGTCGTTGGCGCAAAACACCACTTCGTGGGCGGAAACGGGTTTGCAGACGAATACCGCCTACGCGCGTTTCGTACGCGCGTTTACCGACGTCGCCTCCGTCGATTCGTCCACCGTGACGAAATATTCGGCCGCCACGTTGCCCTCCGGCTTGTCGGGTAGCGTGATGGGGATTTCATCGATAACGATTTCATGGGCGCTGAACGGGAATCCGGCGCCGACCGTGTTTCATCTCGAACGTTCGACGAACGACGTCACCTACACTGAAATCACTTCCGGGACCATCGCGTCGGTGGTTCCATATATCGACACGAACCTCACGCCCGAAAAACTTTATTACTACCGCGTTAAGGCGGAAAACGGTGATGGCGTGTTTGTGCCCGGCAGTTTGAAAATCAGCACAAGCACGTTGCCGGTGCCGCCGCCGTCGATTCAGTCGATCACGCCGAATTCTGCGGCGAACCTCGGCAAGGTGGCTTTTTCCTTTACGGGCGGCAGCATCCAATCGGGCGCTCTGTTGCGATTGCGAAAGTCAGGCTCGGCCACGCAGTCTCCTACCACGTCGGCCTTCGTCAGCGAAAATGCGATGACGGGAACGTTCGATATGACCGGGCTCGCGGCCGGCACATGGGATGTTGAAATCGAAAATCCGGACGGGAAAATTTCATCGACCGGCGGCGGATTGCTTACGGTGACCAACGCGCCCTCCGCCGGCGCGGTGACCATTCAAGCGTACGGAACATCGGCCGGCGTCACATTCGCGACGACCGACGGGGCCGCGTCGTTCACGCTGCCGGCCGGGGCGTTGCCCGACGCGCGGTTGTACGTTTCCGTCGATCCTTCCGGAACGCCGTTGCGCGTCACTCCGAGCACGATTGATCACGCGAACGGCGCGTTGTCCGGATTTGTGTTGATTCCGGGCACATCGATTGAAGTTCTAGCTTATACCTCGCAAGGGTTGTACGGCATCGGTTTCTCAAGCCCGGTCACGTTGCGACTCAACTATCCCGACGTCAACCATGACGGCATCGTTGATTCGGTGTCTGTGCGCGCGGACACTCTGCGGCTCGGCACGTTGAATGAAGCCAACGGCACGTGGGAAATGATCACCGGCGCTTCGATCGATAAATCGACGAACCGCGTGTCCATGCCGCTCTCTCATTTTTCCGTTTACGCGTTGTTTGGTTCTCTGGCGTCGCCGACATTGGCCGACGCGAAAGTCTATCCGAGCCCGTGGCTCGTGGGATCTGAAGGCAAGTTCGACGCCGAGGCAGTAAGAATCGCGAATCTCACGGAATCGGGACAGGTGCGTATTTACACGCTCGGCATGGAGTTCGTCCGCGAAATGAGTTTTTCGCTTGCCGATGCGGGAAGCATCTCGTGGGATGGAAAAAACAAGGACGGCCAAAATGTAAAGAGCGGCGTTTATCTGATTCACCTCGAAAGTTCGTCCGGCGAAACGAAAACGTTGAAAGTGGGGATCGAGCGATGAAGCGCGTGGCCTGCCTCATTTTGTGCGCGTTTTTCCTCGCGCGGGTCAGCGCCGACGATGCGGTGCTCACGTTGCCCGGCGAAGCAAAGGGCGCGGCGATGGGCGAGGCTTACAGCGCGTCGTCTTCCGGCGCCGAAGGTTTGTGGTACAACCCCGCCACGTTGTCCCGCAGAGACGTTCGGTCGGCTTCGCTCATGCACACGATGTATCTCGAGAATACGACGTTCGACGCGGTGAGCGGCGCGTTGCCGTTCGGATCACAGAACGCGGTCGGTGTCGGAGTTTCCTATTTAAGCGCGGGGTCCATTCCGTCGTTTGACAATACCGGCACGGTTCAGCCCGCGTATACGCCGCGCGATATCGCCGCGCGCGTCGGTGTCGCGAAAACAATTTACGGCACCAGCGCCGGCATCTCCGCATTTTTCTTGCAATCGACGATTGTTGAATCGGCGGTGACCGCCGGGTTGAATATCGGATTGCATCAAGTGCTTGGGCCCGCGTCGTTGGCGTTCGTCGCCGAAAATTACGGTGGAAAATTGAAGTACCGTGAAACTGAAGCGCCGCTGCCCTCCCGTCTGCGCGCCGGCATGAGTTTGCGACTTTTACCGTCTTGGATATTCAATACCGATATTTTCAAGCCGGCGGAAGGTTCCGTGTGGATCGGCACCGGAACGGAATGGCGTTTGGACATCGGCGGAAACTTCGACATCGCGCTGCGGGGCGGTTACAACACACGATCGGGCGGACATGTCTCGGGATTGCAGGGCGTGTCGGCCGGTGCGGGCGTCGGCATCGCCGGCTCCAATCTCAATTACGCATGGATTCCCTACGGTGACGTGGGGCAGACGCATCGGCTGTCGCTCGATATTCAATTCGGCGATCAACCGTTTAATCCGACGTCGGATCGCGAGTTGCGCTCGCAAACGATGCTTGGAAACCAAGCGAAGCTCGCGCAGAAAACGGGACCCCTCGCCATGAAAAACGTCGAAGCGCGTAAAGCGATGGCGCTGCCGTTGCTGCCGTGGAAGAACGCGAAAAACGGTTGGCGGAAAGCGAAAGACAAGATGATCGATTTGCTCGCGCGCGATGCGCTGTGCACAGGCGCTGGCGCACGCGCGCTTGTGACACGCACGCAAGGCAATGTGACGATGCAGCCCAACGGTGAAATGCGCAAATGGTCGCGTGTGCGTTCGGGAAAATATTTGTTCGAAGGCGATACGCTGCGCACGGCGCAGAGTGCCGCCGCCCACATGGTCTTTGCGAACGGTGCGAAGGCGGAAATCGGCGCAAACACGCGCGTGAAGGTTCGTACGGAAACCGATATTTGCGAGTACGCCTCGGCGGAATTGCAGAACGGCGATATGGTGGCCGTGTCTGAAAACGGCAAGCAATTGCAAGTCACGACGCCGCTGGGGGACGCGATCGTAAAAGACGCCGAGGCGCGCATCAGTTACGACGGAAATCACGTGCTGATGCACGTTCAGTACGGTTCGGGCACGTTTACCTCGAACGGATTGGTTACGACCGTGCAAGCGCGGACGACATTCGCGAAATCGGCGGAAGGGAAAACTGAGAAAACGCGCGAAGACTCGCCGGAGCGGCCGATCCAAATCACCGAAGCGACCGACCGCGACATTCCCGGTCGATGGGATCCGCATTTTGCGAAAACATTTCAACGTGAAATGATGCGGCTCGACTCGACGCCGGGTCTCCAACTGGCCGAATATGTGCGCGATACGAAGATTCGCGGCGAAGTTAAGTTGCGCATCTTCGACATGCTGAATCGCCAAAAAGAAATGCAGACGCAAGTCGACGGTTATCGCCGCGATGTCGCCGAATTCAAAGAGCTGCGTCAAAATTTACGGAAGGCGCTCGAAAGCGCCTCGCCCGCTTCCGCCAAAAATACGAAGTTGGATCTTAAAAATGCGAAAGTAGCGCTATCAAACGCGCAGCGATCATTGGATTCGGTGGAAAAAGAAATGGCCGTTTTCATGAAGGCGCTGCGTAACAACCAGGAGTTCCTGGCTACGCTGCCGATCGTGCGCATGTTGAATATTACCGCGCAAGAGTCGACTATTCCGTTCGATCAAGGGCGATCGATGGTGCCCGATAGTGCGAAACCGGTACTCGATACGATCGCGGAATCGATGGCTCAAATGCGGCCGTATCGCGTGGTTGTCGAGGGGCATACCGATAAAAGCGGATCCGTGTCAGCAAACAACCGGCTCTCGAAACAGCGCGCGCAAGCCGTCGCTCAATATTTGAAAAGCAAGACCCGTTTGCCGGCCGAAACGTTCATTACGAAAGGCATGGGCGCCGCGCAGCCGATCGAGCAGGGCGATACGCCGGAAGCGATGGCGAAAAACAGACGGGTGGAGATTTGGTTTGAGTTGCGAGGGCTTTGATCGTTAGTCGATTTTGTAACGGCCGGTGCTGGTGCGGCGGCGGTTTTTCATCCACCCTTCTTTTTCTTTGGATTCTTTCGATTTGTCGCTGTTATCCACGATCTCTTTTTTATCGGCCGGTTTTCTGTGGCTCCAATCCGTCAAATCGGTCCACGGATTCTTCCCGAATGAAAAGCCGGCCGTAAATTGATGCGTGGGGCCCAGTTCTCCATAATCCGAGAACGCATAGTCGAGATGAAATCGTTTAATGAAAAATCCCGCGCCGAACGTCAGTTGTGAAGTTTCGTCGCCCGCGTCTGATACGTTCGTCCTCAAACCCGCGCGCAACGCCAGTAAAGGCACGACCGTCGGTTCCGGCGTTTCCTCATTTTTTTTACGGACCCAAGCCGCCGTCACGTTTTTGCCGATCACATACTCGCCGCCGTAATCAATTTCACTGTCGTAGCCTCTTACTTTTTTTATGTCGCTCGTGAGAAACATGTTTCTCCATGGACGAACCGTGACGCCGACGCTTGTGCTGCCGTTGATTTTATCTTCGGCGTCGATGAACTTAACGTCGCCGCCTTGATTGCGCATCGTCGCGCCGATCCGCAATTGCGGGAGCACGTTCAAAATAATTCCGATATCGTAAAGCATGGTGGACGCGCTGGCGTTGTCAATGGATTCGCTGGCCCGTTTTAAATTCGCGCCGAGCTCAACATATTTAAAGCTGCGGTTCGCGATCGTGGCCACCATCAACGAATCTTTCACGGTGAATGAACCGTCGTCGCTGAGAAATAGCCCTCGATTGGATGCCGACGTTTTGGAAATGCTGCCCGAATTCAACAAGTAATAACTAAATCCGAACGTGGTGCTGAACCACGACGGCAGCGCGAGCGTGACGCCGCTGTAGCTCATATCTTCAAAAAGCGAATTGTAGTGCGTGTCGAATGCGATCGATTCGGTTTCCGAGAGTCCCGCCGGATTCCATTGCACCGCATTCAGATCGTTGGAGAGGCCCGTGAACGCGCTTCCCATCGCGACCGCGCGCGCGCCTATTCCGAAATTCAAAAATTCCAGCGAATGGGGCTTGTTGTTGGACGCCTCGACGAACGGCGGCATCGCGAGTGCGACGGCGACGATCAGCGCTGTCCGTTTCATCGGATGATCGCCACTTTACCGCGTTGGCGGCTGCCCTTGGTTCCTTCGGCGACATAGATATATAGACCGCTCGGCACTTTGTTTCCTTCTTCGTCATCGACGTTCCAGAACGCGGTGCCGCTTGAATCGTCTTTGCGAATCGTTTTGATCAAAACGCCGCGCATTGAATAAAGACGGATCGTTGCTTGTTCGGTCAGCCCCTCGAACACCACGACCGTATGATCATCGGCGCGATAGGGGTTCGGATAGGCTTTGATGGCGGTCACTTCATCGAACGCGGAAATTCGCTTGGCGGCCATCGCCACATAGGCGAGAGTGGCTCCGGCCGGCGTGACCGTGTAGTTCCAGGTGCCGTTGATTGAACGCGCAGATTCGATCATGAACGGCGACGTGGCATTGCTGGACGTTTGCGAAAAGCCCGGCCCGCTCACGCTTAAGCCGATGGCACCCGTGTCTTTCCAGCCGACAGCGAATGCCAGATCGGTGTCGGTGGTTGCCGATTGTGAGTAGGAAAACGTTCGTCCGATGCCCGCGTTCGACAGATTCAAACTTTCTTTGACCGGAATGTAGCCGTGGTTTCTCAAATAGGTCGCCAAATTGTTGGCGGTGCTGCTGAGCACGGAAATCAGCACCATGTATTCGAGCGCGTTGGTTTCGTCGGAGCTTAAACCGGCTTCGTTGTGGAAAGACGTGTAGATAACCGAGCCGAGTCCATAATCAAACTTCACAAGAATCGGTTTATCTTTCACATAGCTGTCGCCGCTGGTGCCGCGCAGAATCGTTTCTACTTCGGTTGTGTTGACCCCTGCGATCGGCACCCATCCGCCGAGGTTGAAATTCACCGTGAACGAATCGAGGCCCATATACTCGCGCATGCCTTCATTTTCAACGCTGGCCGTTACGATTTGGGTGGGCGCGATGCGCGGCGTCGAGTAGTACGAGACGTAGCCCGGAAACGCTTGTGCAATGACCACGAACGCCCAATCCGACGCATAGATGACGCCGCCTTCGGCCACATATTCCTTCACGGCGTCGGCCGCGTCGGCCGTGAAGTTCGTGGCGATTGATCCCGAGCAATTCACGAACACGGCGCGGTAATTTTTCAGCAGCGTTAAGTTAGAGAGATCCGTTTCGTTGATGGTGTCCGATGTAAATCCTAGAGGCGTGATTACGCTTTCGATGTCGTCGTAATAGGCCGGCGTGACCGCATAGTTGGCCGCGAAGGCGGCGTTGAGTGAAACGAGCAGGATTAGAGACGAAAACAATGCTTTGCGCATGACTGCCCAAAGCATAAGCGGCGAAATCGTTGCGTGCCAGGCTTAATCGTATTTTTCGAAGTGAATTTGCTCTTTGGGCACGCCGAGCGACAAAAGTTTCTCTTGCACGGCGTTTATCATCGGAGAGAGACCGCAAATGTAGAAGTCGTTGTCCTTCGGCGATGCGACGAACCCGCTGATTTTTTCCTGCACGTAGCCTTTACTGCCTTTCCATTTTTCGGTGGGACGGCTCAACGTAAAGAAATAACGAAAATTTTTATTTTCGGTCGCGAGCTTTTCCCAATCGCTCTTATAAATAATGTCTTCGTCGAAGCGGTTGCCGAAAAGCAAATTCAGTTTGTGCGGCGTTTTCTTCGCGAGTTGATCTTCGATCATGCTTCGAAACGGCGCGATGCCCGAGCCGGTCGCGATGAACACCGCATCGCGCGGCAACGGTTCCGGCATGCCGAATTTTCCGAGCGGACCCATCACCGTCACTTTGTCGCCGACTTTAAGGCTGTGCAAAAAAGTCGATGATTTGCCGCCTTCGACGTGCGTCACGCACAGTTCGAAGAAATCTTGATGCTGAGGCCCCGAAGCGATCGAGTAAGAGGTGCGGCGAGGCTTGTCCGATTGCGGCACGAACACTTGCACGAATTGTCCCGCGCGGAAGTGCATCGTTTTGCCGGCCGGAAGTCGAAAACGCAAATGGATGTTTCGCGGCGTGACCATTTTCGCGATTTCGATCGTGGTTTCGTACGTGTCGAACGCTCGTTCGTGATGCGATTCTTGCGGTGCCGTGTTCAAGGAAGTGCCTCCTGTCCCGGGTCCGCCAAAGGCGGATTCGCCATGGCGAACCTTCCGGGGCGACGATCTAGTTTTCATTCTATTCAAAATAAGGTTGAACGCTAACGATGAAAATAACAAGCCCTGTGAAAAATACGATACTTTTTGCCGCTTCGTTCACGTTCGCGGCATCCGCGTTTGCCGGCGATCGCACGTTTCAAGATCGCGAAGATGCGAAAGTGATCGCCGCGCGTCATCTGATCGCATTGATCGATCGCCCGGAGCTGGCGCGCGTCGTGTCCGCAAAAAAACTTAGCGACGATGCTTATTGGCAAAACATGTTCAATCAAGCGGGACGGCCTTCTCTTTATTCAATGATCGAGAAAGATTTGAAAGGTGCGTTGACCGATATTCCTATCGTCGACGGCGCCCCGGCTAAACCCGCGCTCGTCGCAAAGCTCGCGTTGCGCGGACTTTCGCCGCTTCCGTTCGTGCCGGTCGCCGATTTGCCGCCGAACGATCAACGCCGCGTGATCGCGTTCGCAACCGGCGCGTTGAAACGTTTCTCCTCGACCATTTATTCGTCCTCGCGTGATTTCGATGCGGCGATCGCCGATGTGGCGTTGGCCGCCGGCGATACGTTTCATTCGTCGTTGATCAGCGAGGGGTTCAATCGTCTTGGCTCGGCCAGTTTGGATGTGCGGCTGCGCGAAAAAGAAACCGAATTGATCGATGAGAAAGACAAGTTGAACGATCTTTTGCACGTGTGGGGGCTTCATTTGGTGATCAACGGTGAGAAGCTCGAAGCCGGCAAATTGAATTTGTCCGCTTATTTGATCGACAAAGCGCATGTCTATACGGTTGAGCGCGTTCCGTTTCCGATGTACGAGGTTCAGCCTGTGGTCGAACATGAGTTTTATCCGGCGCTCGGTCACGCGGAAATCGATCAGGGGTTTCTCATTTTGTTTGCACAGACGATCAATAAAGAAGTCGAGTCGACCTCGCGTTATTTATCTGAAGGGAATTTAAGCTTCCTTCGACCGAGCCCATCGTTGAGTTCGACCACGATCCAAGCGATCGATGCGTTGGTGCGCGACGGCGTATCCGCGTCCTCCAATTTACGCGACCGGTTCGTCGATACGGTCGGTCATCATGAAGGATTCCATAAATACATCGAGCCGACGCTCGCCGAGTCGGTGCGCCGCGGTTATTTTTCCGAACGTGAAAAGCTCGCTCATCATGAAACCGGTGCGTATTTGTACCAACTCGAATCGTCGGATCCGCACTTCACGCCGCTCGATTTGATGCTGATTCTTTCCACGTCGCAAGACGCCTCGGCCGGTTACGCGAATCATCAAGGCGCCGCGCAGGCGATTCGGCGACTGCAGCGCGCTCTCGGCTTCGGCGACGATGTGATAATGTTATTTAAAGCGCCGGCCACGGCCGTGCGCAAAGCGGCGGCGTATGCGCGCCAGCATTACGAGATCGAAGTTCGAAATGGAGGAGCTCAATGAGACGACGACTATTGACGTTGTTCGGCATCGCTTTTTTCGCGGGGACACTGGTCGCGCAAGCGGTCGATGTGACCATCTACAATCAGGATTTGGGGCTCGTGCGCGAAACCCGTAAATTTAATTTGAAGAACGGCGTCGGCGAAATTTCGGTGGTCGACGTGCCTTCGCGTATTGACGCGACCAGCGTCCATTTTAAATCGTTGACGGCGCCCGAGTCGGTGTCCGTGATCGAACAAAACTTTCAATACGATTTGATCAGCCAAGAGAAATTGCTCGAAAAATATTTGGGCAAGGAAATTGAGTTGGAGCGTTTCACGGGCACCAGGGGTGAGAAGCGAGAGGCAATTCACGGAACGTTGTTGTCGTCTTCAAACGGACGTGTCCTCCAGGTCGGTAAGAAGATCTATTTGAATCCTCCTGGAAATCCCGTTTTGTCCGAATTGCCGGAAGGTTTTCTCACTCGGCCCACGTTGTTGTGGACCGTGTCTTCAAAAAAAGCGGGCGAACATAATTGCGAAATCAGCTACATGACGTCCGGAATGGGATGGTCGGCCGATTACGTTGTCGTCAGCGGCGCGAAAGACGACAAGATGGATTTAAACGCGTGGGTTACGATCAACAATAATTCAGGCGCCGCGTACAAAGACGCGAAGCTGAAACTTGTGGCCGGCGACGTGAACCGCATTGAGCCGCAGAACAATATGCGAATGGCCGGGAAAGCCATACGATATGCGTCCGAAGACGCGGCCGCGCCGCAGTTCGCTGAAAAAAACTTCTTCGAGTATCACTTGTATACGCTGCAACGTCCGACCACGTTACGCAACAACGAGAACAAGCAGATCGAAATGGCCTCCGCTTCGGACGTTCCGATGAAAAAGTTGTTCATTTACGACGGCGCCCAGAACATTTATTGGCAGGATATGAATGAATACACGCGTGCCGATGCGAGCTACGGCACGCAGGGGCAGAAAAAAGTTTGGGTCGTTCTCGAGTTCAAGAATTCGAAAGACAACAATCTCGGATTCCCGTTGCCGAAGGGGCGCGTGCGCGTTTATAAAAAGGACACGGACGGCGGTCTGGAGTTCATCGGCGAGGATTCGATTGATCACACGCCGAAAGACGAACTCGTGCGCGTGAAGATGGGGAATGCGTTCGACGTGGTCGGCGAACGCACGCGCACGAACTTCGTTTCCGCCGCTCGTTCGTTTCAAGAAACGTTCGAGATCAAATTACGCAATCATAAAGACGAAGACGCCACCGTGCGCGTGGTCGAACATTTGTATCGATGGACGAATTGGAAAGTGACCGAGTCTTCGCAAAAGTTCACGAAGAAAGACGCGCAAACGATTGAATTTGAGGTGCCGGTCAAAAAAGACGGCGAATCCGTGGTGACCTATACCGTCAAGTACTCATGGTAACAGCAGCAGCGGGTCGATGAAATAACCGTCGGGCGTGATGATTTCGAAGTGAAGGTGCGCGGTGCTGGCGCGGCCGGTTCGCCCGACGATGCCGATGGGTTCGCGTTCTTTAACCGATTCGCCGAGTTTTACTTTGGCCTTTTTTAAGTGCGCGTATCGGGATTTGTATCCATCCGCGTGTTTGATTTCAACCAATTGCCCATAGCCGCGCACCCAGCCGACCGCCACGACGCGGCCTGCGCGCGATGCATACGCAAAATCACCGCCGCCCCGGCGCCCGCGTAAATCGAGCCCAGTATGGAAGCTGCCGCCGCGCTCGCCGAACTTCGACAAAATCGTTTCTTTGTTGAGAGGTCGTTGAAACGGCGATGAAGGTTTTCGGTCCACGTGCCGTTGAACGCGCACGTGTTTCGTGACCGTGGGCCCGCAAGCGCCGATCAGCGTCGCGGTCCAAAGCCAAACGAAACAACGCGTAAAATTCCGCATGAGCGCGGACATACTATCATCGTTGAGCGGGATTAATTTAGAAGAAGAGGGTCAGGTAGACGGAAGAGGGGTTCCACTTGAAGTCGCTGAAATCATCAGCGTTTTTAAAGCTTGGAAATCGGGATTGCTTGACGCCCGCTTCCAGCCCGATTTTTCTGAAAGAAAACAACAATCCGATGCCGATGTCGCCGGTCCAATCAACCCAACTTTTATCGCTGTCTACATATGCCACAGGGGTTCCACTCCCAAACGTCCATGTGCCGTGTTCGGAGATGGAGGCGTAGGCGCAACCGAGCCCGCCGCTGGCTCTTAACTCCACTTTCTTTGTGATCGAAAATTTCTTGGACATCGTGACCATCAACCGAGTGAACGATGTCCGAATTCTTCCGTCCAGTTTTAATGAATAGTAAATGCTCGAAGGTTCCGCCGCCAGCGAGTAGCCGAGTTGCGGGCCTTCGATATATCCAAAATTCCATCCGAGATCCAAATCTCGAAAGGCTTTGAATTGGTTTGCGTTGCCGATGGCGATTCCCCACGGATGATTCGTAGAGTCGCTTGTATTGAACCCATAGCTCTGATAACTGCGGATATTGTCTTTGTAGTTGTCCATCGAATTACCTACGGAGAAATAATCGTAGGTTAAAAAGTAAGTGTTCTTGTTTTTTTCGGAGTTATCGAAGGTGTCTATATAAACACTCGAATCACGTCCGAGGCTGAGCGCATTCGCTTGAACCACGGAGAAGATTAGAAGGAGGGTTGCCGAAAGGAGTCTATTCTTCATGCTTTTCAAAGTATGGTCATCGAACCCGAGTTAAATCCAGCCTTTTAATAAACGCGTCTCATTGTTTAATATCATCGTCGGAAACTTATGATGAATCACATCTTGCTCGCCGTTTTTTTGTTTTCACCGCTGACGCTGTCCGCCAACGAGGAAAATTCGAATATTGTGACATTGAACGACACTGTCACGTTTGAGGCTCCGCCCGGATGGGATGTGTCGAAATCTGAAACCGGGTCGGTTGCGTTTGTGAAACCGCTGGGCGTGTCCGGCATTCGTATCGCGCGCATCACCGCGTTTCCGCCGGAGCCCAATCAGACTTTCGGGCACCTTTCGCCGGTCGAGATCGATGGGACGTTGTGGAAATTGCCGTGGCGGGATCCTTCGTTTTGGAACACCGAGCCGACGACCGAACTTCCGCAGAGTTACACGCGCGCAAGCGCCGTTGATCTGACCACGCACGGCATCGAATGGACCTGCGTGCGCCATTTCGGCGTGAACGTGAGCGACATCGGCATTTGTTTCACTCCCGCGCCTTTCGGGGTTGTGGCCGTCACGTATCTATCGAAGACGACAAATGTTTCACCGATGGATGTGGATGTCCATATTGAAGACATTGAAGAAGTTTTAAGAGGCGTTTCGTTTTAATTCTACCGCAACCCCAGCCGGTAAATTAGGTCGATCACATACTTGCCCTCGGTCGCCGTGGTTCCGGCCAAACTCCAAAAATGGCCCAATAAATATTCGGCTTCGATACGTTGTTGACCTTCCGAACCGAGTGTTTGCCCATACGCCACGTACAAACGGTCTGAAATATTTTTCCCGACCGTAAGATCGGCGGTGTCGGCGTCCTTCATGTTGAACTGCAGCACGTCGATGGCCGCCGTTGATTGCACGCGCTCGCGGATTTGCTCGGCGAAATAGTTCGCGATCGTCGCTTTTGCCGCCGCTTGCGCGTTCGAATCGGACGACTGGTTTGGGTCGTCCATCGGATGGCCGGTCACCAGCACCGATACGATGTCGGTTTGTTCGAGCGGCGGGTCGGAGGTCAACGACAGCCGCGGGTCGTTCAGCGTTCCGGTCGCGGACAACGTGATCGCGGTTTTGCTTTGTTTCTCCGTGTACACCGCTTGTAAATCAATTGTTGGATTAAGGTCCGGTTCGCCGGTGAATAACACGCGGCCGCGGTCGATCTTAAACGCGCGGCCATAAAAAATATAGGTGCCGCGAATCGTTTGGATGTCGCCGGCGATTAGTATCGGCGCGTATGCTTGTTTTTTAATCTCAAGATCGCCTTTCGCTTCGATCGCCGTTTGTTTCTCTTTGTACCACACGTTGCGATCGAAATGTACGCGCAGACGCATGTCGAGCGCGCTCGGCGTTTGGGCTAGCTCCTCGGCGGTTTTTTTCTTCGTCTCCTTTTGTTTTTTCTTATCTTTTTTCGGCGGCATGATGTTGGCCTGTAAAACGTTTACGTCGCCGTTGATTCGCGGTTCGTCCACGGTGCCGAGAATGGAAAGGTCGGCGTCGGTTCGACCGGAAATGCCGGCCGTGTTGTCGAAAGCGAAATTCTTTGCATGTAATTTAACATCCAATCTTGATTCGTTGATCGAACCGTTAACGGTCAATTGTCCGTTCTTCTTGGTGGCGGCGGTTCCTTCCGTGATCTTAAGCGTCGATCCCGTCCCGACAAGTTTAAACGCCACATTCTCCAGATGCAGTCCCGCTTTGGCCGCATCGATCCGTTCCGCGGTCAGGTGAATCGGACCGTTCATCATCAGCAGCGCGCCGCTTTTTTTGAGTTGAACGTCGGCGTTCACTCGCGCAGATTGCGTTTCGATGCCCGTTCGTTTGAGCAGCGGCGCCGGATCCAAATTCGTCGACACGATCTTTAGATCGAATTGCGGCGTCTTCGTCGTCTTTGAAGGGAACTTCACTGATCCGGCGACCACCGCTTGGCCGTCCGCGGTTTTTAATCGCAACCGTTCTAGGTGCAGTGCTTCGCTGGTAAACCGCGCTTGTGCGTCGACCTCGCCCACCGCCGCGCCGTCGATTTCGAGGCCTTTTATTTTTAGATCGGCTTTGCCCGTCGATGATTTCAGCGGGCCCGAAGCGTGTATGTTTACTTCGGTGACGCCGCGCAATGGGAACGAAACTAGCTTCATGTTCGATAGATTGCCGAGCTCGAAGCCGTTTGCTTTTATGTCGCAGCGTTCGATTGCATGGCTGCTTATTGCCAGGTCAAAATGAGCGTGCGTGGACCGGTCGGCTGCATGAAAGCCGTTCACTTGCACGTTTCGAGCTCCGACGAGCGTCTCAAAAGGTTTCACTAGCCTCCAATTTTGGATCGCTTGCAAATCAAATCGGCTCCACCGCATCGTCCATTGAGAATTTTCGTACGAGCCCGTGCCTGCTGCAAACAACGAATAGTCGGTCGTGGCGATGGACAGCCGGATTTTATGGGACGCGCCTTGTCCGCTCGCGACCATCGATCCCGTGGCGACTTGCGCTTCGTTTAAGCGGAGATTCGAAAACGTCAGTTGCGTGTTCCATTTCAGGTCGGGCCATCGGCCGTTCGCATGCCCGGAACTCGTCAGTTCCGTTTGTTGGGCTTTCGTCCATTGGCGAACCGTGTTTGAACTGACCGCTGCGTCCCAAGCCGCCGTTAACTTTTTGGAGGACGCGTCATATCGGCCGGTTGTTTTTGCGTGGATGCCGCCGCCGGTGACGCGGGCGTTCCAATGAGCGCCTTCGTGCGTCGAGTTGAAGTCGGCTTCCAATCGAGGACCTTGCCGTATCGTCGCGCGCACGCGTGCGTTCGCATCGGCGAGTGAAAGATAATGCAGCGTCGCGTTCACGCGTTCGACGTCCATCGCCGGTCGATCGCCGTCGGCTGGCATCCGCAATCGTCCGTCGGAGATGCGCACGTGATTCGCGGTCACGGACCATGCGGATTTGGTCCCTTTCGGTTCCTCGTTTTTTTCTTTGGTTAACGGCACAAGCTGTATCGCGGGCCGATCAATCTCGAGATTGTCGATGGCGACCGTGCGTCGCAGCAGCTTCGACCATAGAACAGAGATATGAATTCGATCGACGCTCACGTGCGCTTGCGGCACGCTCATCTTGAGATTTTGCACGGTGAGGCCGCTGAAAAGATTTCCGGATACGTTTATCTGCGAAATTTTTATCGGCGGTTTTTTCGCCGCCATTTTTGCGACGGCTTCGATGATGGGCCCTGGGAACGAGAGCGCAATGATAAGCGCAACCGTTATCAACGCGATGAGTTCAAGCAATGTTCTTTTTAGCGCAGTTATCGGGATCTGCATTAGAATGTTTCTCCAAGGCTAAAATGGAGTCGCCAATGATCTGGATCGTCTGACGCCGGGTTTATTTTTTGGCCGTAATCGAGCCGAATGGGGCCGACCGGCGTGTGCAAGCGGATGCCGCCTCCCGCGCCGTATCGCCACGTTTTTATTTGCACGTCTTTGTAATCGTCGGCCACTTGACCGCCGTCGATAAAAACGGCGCCCGCTAATTTCCAGACCAGAGGAAATCGTAGCTCCGCGTTTGCTCCGAACATCCAGTCGCCGCCGAGCGGAGCGCCGCCCGGTTCCTGAGGGCCGACGCCGCGTTCTTTGTAGCCTCGCACCGTGTTTCCGCCGCCGATGAAGAATTTGTCGAAGATCGGCACCGTCGTCGAATTGAACGGCCAAATGGCTCCTGCTCGAGCGGCCAACGCCAGCACGATCGTATGTCCGAGCGGGAAATACCGGCGCGACTCGATCGACGCCTTGTTGTAATCGGCGTCACCGGAAAGAACACCCCCCGTGTGTTGCAGCGTCAAATTGTTTCGCGCTCCGCGAGTGGGGAAAAAGAAATCGTTTGCCGAGTCGATGCCGATCGTGACCAACGTGCTGCGTTCGTCGCTCACGTCGGGTGTTTCGGTCGCGATATCCGGGTCGACGTCGAACGTGTTTGTAATCTTGATTTGGTACGGCGTCCACGTGACCGAAACATTGTGCTTGAACGTTCGCGCGAACGCCGCTTCGCCGAGCACGCGTTCAAACGAATATCCTTCGCGGTCTTCTCTCCGCCACCCCAGCGATGAGCGGAGGCTCGTTTTCGTGCCGTAAAAATACGGATTCGTGAAGTCCACTTTGTATTCCTGCCATATGCTCGAGACGGTCCCGAACCATTCGGTTTTGTACGCGCGATGGAACAGGTTGTTGTGCGTTAGCGTCAGTGAAACGCGTTGGCGTTCTTCGGATCCCCAGCCGACGCCGGCTTTTAGCCATCGCGTCGGTTGTTGCTTTACTTGAATCATCACGTCGGCCGTCGTTTCCGAGACGGTGGACGAGCGCACCGAGACCGATGAGAAGAATCCCGATCGATAAAGCATGCTTTGGCTTTCAAACAGCTCGCGTTTTTTGAACATATCACCCGGCTTGTACGTGATATTGTTTGCGATCACCGTTTCCGGCAGCGTTTCAAGACCTTCGACGTGCGTTTGGCCGAACGTGAACGCTTGTCCTTCCTCGATGGAGATCACGAATGAAACGGAACTGACGTCGATCGTATCCACATGCGCCCGGACTTTCACCTTCAAGAACCCTTGACTGCGATACAAAGAGGAAACCACCTCATCGGTCGCGGTCAACGATTTTTCGTCGTAGGCGTCGTGCGGACGCACCGGCAACACATCGGTGATGTCTTTGTCCGATATCGAACGGTTACCAAGGATCCGAATCGATTCCACAGCCGTACCGGAAACTTTGTCCGGTGCGGCCGAAGCAACGGTCGAATACAGCAAAACTATGAGAGTTATCCAATAATGGCGGGTCATCCGCTTGAACGTATTGTTAATACGTCAAAACGCGCACTTAGTTTTGGGGAATCGCCACCGACTTTGATAAATTGCCGTCGCGCCCACCAATAAACTGGCGGGCAAGTTGAGAATTCGGGGATGTGGCGGAATGGCAGACGCACAGGACTTAAAATCCTGTTCTCTTCGGAGAGTGTGGGTTCGAGTCCCACCATCCCTAATTTCAGATGATAGCGAGGCTATGAATCTCCAATTGTTAATTCGTGAAGTACGTGACTTCTTCAGGTTTTATTTTCAATTGCAACCCTTGCAAAAACGCCTCGTATTCTATTCGGAACACAAAGGTTATTTCCAATATTTTGAACCGTTGTTGAAATCGATTGCCGCGCAAAAAAATATTGGGATTGTTTATATTTCCTCCGACGAAAAAGATCCTGGTCTGGGCTTGAGTTCGGATTATGATGTTATTTGCCCGATATACAGCAAAATACTTTTGCCAATATTATTCTTGTTTCTTGATTGTCAGGTTGCCGTTCTCACTGTGCCGGGTTTGAATCAATCGATCTTACACCGTTCCACCAATGAAACACGCTATGTGTATGTGTTTCATTCGCTTGTAAGTACCACGCTTGCTTACAAAGACAATGCGTTCGATCATTATGACGCCATTTTTGCCGTGGGGCCGCACCAAATTACCGAAATTCGTGAACGTGAGAGGCTGCGGAATTTAAAGGAAAAACTATTGGTTCCTTATGGATATCCGAGACTCGAACAATTGATTGGAAAATTCAAAGCGCAAACTCCCCGCATTTCCCCAGCCCCGAGAGTATTGATCGCCCCTAGCTTCAACGCCAACAATTTCCTTGAGAAATTCGGCACAAAAATCATTCGGCCGCTTTTGGAAGCAGGGTTCAACGTCCGTGTTCGGTTGCACCCTGAAACGGCGCGGCGGAATCCTCCTATCATTAAAATGTTGGAGAAGGAAGCTGGGCAAAATGCGGCGTTGATTTTGGATCGTTTATCGAATTCCGATGACGCGATTTTCAACTCGGATATTTTGATTTCGGACGTGTCTGGCATTGCGTTAAGTTTTGCCTTCACAACGGAACGGCCCGTTTTGTTCATTGAGGAACCTTTGCCGGATCGAAAAGAAGCCGCCTATGCCTTGGAGCTTACGATCCGCAATGATATTGGGCGGGTACTCAAACAAGAACAGATCAGTGATGTCGCCTCGCATGTTCAGTCGTTGTTGAACGCTGCGAAAGAATTTTCCGGGAAAATAAGTGACGCTCGGAAAAAATTTATTTTCAATCTGGGCGGTTCTGAAAAAATTGGAGCCGATGCGTTGAATCAGCTACTATCGCAGCCCTATGAAAAATAAAAACCTAACGTTTTTTTTGCTGGTCCGGTTGATGCAGGGGGGGCTAATTCTTGTTGCGTTTGAAAAACTGGGCCACTGCTATTTCGATGTCGGCGTCGGAAGCCTCTTACTCCAATATGTGATTGGGTGCATCGCCGGAGTGTTGATGTTCGGTAAAATGTTTAAGAAAAACATACAAGCTTTTTGGGCAAAACTCTTCGCGAAAAAATCTAAAGACTGAATAGTTTTTCAGTAATCGCAAGGTCGCGTTCGTTGTCGACTTCGAACCAATAGTCATTCGACGGAACACATTTGATTTCAGTTTTTCCGATGAGTTTGTTTATGAGCGTGGTCATGTCCATTTTTCGTTGTTGTTCCCATGAAAGGGGGGATAGCAAATCCTCGACACAACCCCATCCCGCCGGCTGGAATTGCAGAATTCCCATGTACTGACCTTGAATTTCTTCGAGGGTTTGGGCTTTCTTGCCAATTTCGATCAGCAACCCATTTGAATCGACGCGGAATGTTTCGGCATCGTCCAAGGGATTTGAGAATCGAGCTTCCCAGAGCGAGCGCCAATTGACGTTGTACGTCATTGCAATCGGATCGATCAGCGTTTCCATGGATTGAATGGTTTTTGGGCTAAAAAGAATGTCGGAGTAACACACCACGCATGGAAATTTTCGTAGCCATTCGCTTGCGCGCGTGAGCGACAACAGCATGTTCGTTTCGCTCCATTGCTCGTTGTCGAAAAAAGTCGTCTGCGCCGGGTGAATTAATTCCTTTCGATAGCCGCGCACGATTGCAATGTCCGTTATTCCAGCGGCCCGTAACGCTTGCAGTTGCCACTCCAGAAGCGGTCGGCCATGAACCGGTACCATGCATTTGGGCGCATCCGATGTTAAATTTCCCAACCGGCTCCCGCGGCCGGCCGCTAACAGAATGGCGCGACGTTTTTGGCTCACGCTTCGAATGCCTGGCGAAAGAAACGAATGTCGGCCTTCTCAAAAGGGGCCAGTCGCTCGGGATGCCACATGATCCCGTAAACAGGCAGTTTCGGATGGCGAACTGCTTTTACGACGCCGTCAGAAGATTTCGCAAAGACGTTCAATGGCGTTTGATTACCTTTGGATCCCCATTGATGATAACTGTTCACGGATCTCTTGCGTCCATTGACATCGATTGACTGGCGAGCTTGCACGTGCCCTGAGACACGCGTTAACGGGATATGAAAATGATTTTGGATCGCTTGCATTCCTCGGCATACACCAACAAGAGGCGTCTTGTTTTGAATCGCTTTTTTGATCAACCAACGTTCGCTCCGATCTCTTTCCGGAGTGTTGCCTCCGTAATTTTTTAAATCGTTTCCTCCCGTCAGTAACACCCCGTCGAGTTTTATTTCCGATATCAAGCGTCTTAATATTTCTAAATTATTCGGCAAAAGAATGGGAATAAACCGGCATTTCGCGAAAAAATCGATCCACCTTTGATCCAGTGCGTCTCTTCGTTCGGGGTACGAAGATTCAAGCGCCACGCGCAATGTGATGCCGATGATTTTCATTCGAGGATCTTTACGTTTTGATTCATACAATCAAGCTCCAATTTGTGGGCATGACCCCATCGTTGGAATAGCGATTCGCCGGCGCCGATCACGGCGGGAATTCCTTGCTCCGCGGCTCGAATCGCCATATGTGAATTTGCGCCTCCATAGGCTGTAATGAAGCCGGCAATTCCCCAGGAGAAAATCCAATCGTAACCGGGATCGGCGCTTGGAATCATTAAGATCGATCCTCGTAAACGCGATCGAGTTTCTTCAGGTTTTGTCACGCGGCCTTGTGTTTTAAGCGAGGTGATGAAGTTCGGTTTCCCTGGTAACACTTCGAACGAATAGACTTCGGAGGGTTTCGTAATAAGGGACGGCAAAATAAGGGAAGTTGTAATCTCATGAAGAGCTTTGCCTTCCTGGATGCTTTTTGAAAAAACGAGCTTTCGGTCCTGGGAAGACGAATACAAGCGCTCGATCGTACGGATGTTTAGGTATGACATATCGTCCACCGAAAAACCATCCGCCCGTCCCATCTTCTTTAACAAGCTCAATGTGTCGCTTAGACTTCTCGTGAAGATGAATTTGCTGTACTCCCGCGCTTGAATGGCACCTCTCATGAAATCAAAAAATTGGTCACTGTTCACCTGAAGACCGTTCTGAATTAGGCACCGATTGATCGCTTTCTTTTTTGCCGATGATAATGCAAACGGTTGGTGTTTTC
>CAYXDS010000014.1:0-22347 GCA_964463805.1 uncultured Elusimicrobia bacterium
CGTCTCCCCCGCGAAGGCGGGGGCCCAGACACTTCAGGTGTCTAGATTCCCGCCTGCGCGGGAATGACGGCTATTTCAATAGGAACTCGCCCGAGTACGTTGTCTCGGTCGGTCCGGTTAGATATACGTGATTGTCTTCTCCCCACCGCACACCCAGTTGTCCGCCGGGCAAATCGATTTTGATCGAGCGGCCCGTTTTTCCGGCCCGCGCCGCCGCGACACCAATCGCGCAAGCTCCTGTGCCGCATGCCAACGTTTCGCCGGCGCCGCGTTCCCACACGCGCGCTTTCACGTGCGAACGACTTTTCAGCTCGACAAACTCGACGTTCACGCGGCGCGGAAAGAACGGATGATTCTCGATCAGCGGTCCGATCTCGCGCACGGGAAACTTATCGACGTTCTTCACGAAGATAACGCAGTGCGGGTTGCCCATCGATACGCAATGGATTCGGGCCTCACCCTTGGTCCCTCTCCACTTCGTGGAGAGGGATTTAGGGTGAGGAAATCTCAATAAATAATTTTCAACTTCACCCGACGCCTTCACCGGAATCTTCTTTCCCTCGAGAACCGGCTCGCCCATATCCACTTCGACCGCGCGGCCTGTCAGCCGGATGCCGATCATACGCGTGCGCGTCTTGATCGAAAAATCTTTTTTGAACCCCTTCGATTCGCGCAAGTAGGCGGCGGCCGCGCGCGTGCCGTTGCCGCACATCTCGGCCATCGAACCGTCCGAGTTGTAGAAATCGAGCCGCGGCGCGCCGCCGTTGTTCGCCGTCAATACGAGCAACTGGTCGCCTCCGATGCCGAAGTGGCGATCCAATAACCGCTGCGCGAGCTTCGGCGTGACCGTGCCCTTGAATTTATCGCGAGACAGAAACACAAAATCGTTTCCGGCACCGTGCATTTTCGTGAACTTAATTTTCTTCATTTTAATTCTGTCATTGCGAGGAGCGTTTTATGCGACGTGGCAATCTCATGAATTCGACCTATGAGATTGCCACATTCAGCTTCAGTTATAAATTTATGGATGCTGAACTCGCAATGACATCGGAATCGACTCCCCTCGAATCAAATCCTCAAACGTTTCGCGTTTGCGCACCACGTCCCAGCGCTTGCCGGAAACGATCACTTCGGGCACGCGCGGACGCGAGTTGTATTGCGAACTCATCGAGAAACCGTACGCGCCGGCCGTCATGACCGCCAACAAATCGCCCTGTTTCGGCAGCGGCATCGTGCGGTTTTTTCCCAAGTAATCGCCCGATTCACACACGGGACCGACCACATCAAACGTGGTTTTTGCTCCCGAGGTTTCCCGGACCGGCAAAATTTCATGATACGCATCATATAGCGCGGGACGCGCCAAATCGTTCATGGCCGCATCCACAATCACGAACTCTTTTGTTCCCGCCAGTTTGCGGTACAGAACCTTCGTGACCAGAATACCCGATTGAGCCACCATCGATCGTCCTGGTTCCAAGAAAAGCGTAAGTCCGCGGCCTTTCAACGACGGCAGAATCACATTCGCCAAATCTTTCGGCGTGTCGGGGTTGTCGCCGTTGTAGTCGACGCCGAGCCCCCCGCCGAGATCAATGATCTCCATACGAATGCCGATGCGGCGCAGCGCGTCGATCTGGTCGAGCAACACGGTCAGCGCGCGCCGGTACGGCGCCACGCGTGTGATCTGCGAACCGATGTGCGATTGAATCGCGATCGGCCGCAAGAAACGCTGCTTCTGCGCCCACTCGTATAACGGAAAAATGTTTTTATGATACACGCCGAACTTATTTTTCGGCGTTCCCGTCGAGATGTGCGGATGACCGCCCGCGCGCACGTCCGGGTTCACGCGCAACGAGAAAAAGGCGGGCCGTTTCAGCGAATTGGCCACTTCGTTCAGCGCCTTCAACTCCTCTTCCGACTCGACATTGATCATTCGGATGTCTTTTTTGATCGCGAGCGCGAGTTCATCTTTCGTTTTTCCGACGCCCGAGAAAATGATTTTGTCCGGCGTGAAGCCGGCGATCAGCGCGCGTTCGAGTTCACCGCCCGAGACGATGTCGACGCCGCCCCCCATGCGCGAGAGGATCCGAGCAAGCGCCAGACTTGAGTTCGCCTTCAGCGAATAACAAATGACGTGCGGCACGCTTTCGAATGCGTTTTCATACGACGCGAGCGCGGCTTCGATCCCTGCGCGCGTATAAGCGTAAAACGGCGTACCGACTTTCTTCGCGATGTCCGCGACCGCCGCGTTCTCAATATAAAACTGCCCGCGTCGATACGCGTAATGTGCCGATTTCATGGTTTTTCCAACAACTCCTGGAGGGATGTGCCGTCGATCTTCTTCTTAAGCGCCTGCGAGGTCGACAGCGAGGCCAATTGAACCAAATTTTCGTAAGCCTGGATTGTGGTTGATGAAACGTGCTTTTCGCGCATTAACGCCAGTCCTTGCTGAGCCGCCGTCGCATCGCCCGCGAGCGCGGCCAAATAAACCACACGTTTCGGGTCGTCATCGGCTCTCAGACTGGCCGCCAGAGCGTCCGCGTACCGACCTTGTCCTTCATAAACAAGCGACAATTGCCGGTTGGTTTCGACGGCATCGGCCCTCAAATGACGCGCCTCGTCGAGCTCGGCTTCCGCGTAAGTGTAAAGTCCGACCTTTCGCCAGGTACGGCCCAGCGCTAAGAACAGAGAAGGCTCATTTTTTTTGTTCAAACGCAGCGCGGCTTGGTAGGCATTGATCGCTTTCGTGTAAAGCTCAACCTGCTCGTAAAGACCGGCAAGATCGCGGTGCCGGCGCCAATTGGAGCGGTCGTATTCGACGGCCATTTCATACGCGGCAATCGCCTTATCAAGCCGCCCGGCCGATTCGTAACTTTTTCCCATGTACAAATAAATGAACCGCCGCTGCGCATTCGAAAGATTCCCGTTGAGCGACGCATCAAACTCCTGCGCCGCCGCCGCGTAGTGGCCGTCCTTGTACAACCCGAGCGCATGCTCCGACGAAGCGGCGCCAACGACGCCGCAAGCAACCAGAACCAACCCTCCCGTAAGAAATCCGATCCGCACTAAAACCGCGCGTGTTCCCCGCCCCAACGGGGCGGGGGCAGAGGTGGGGCCACACCGGAGCAATTGCTCCGGTGTACAACCCCCTCCTAACCTCCCCCTGACCGGGGGAGGAACTGAATTGGGCGTGGTGCGCGGGAATGGCAGCAGTCTCATCGGTTGCCTGCCGCCAGGCGTTTGAGCAGCATTGCTTTGAGCGCGAGCGCTTCTTTGCGCGTGGCGAGCGTGCCGGCTTCGATGCAGTCGCGCGAGCGTTTGAGGTCGGCGATGCCGACGTCGCCCACTTCGGGTTCGATAAAAAAATCGGCATTTTTCCGGTTCTCACGCACAATCACGCGGCCTTGGATGTCGATGGCTCGCGTCAGTGAGCGGAACACCGTCAGTTTATCGTTCGGCAAACGATCGGCGCGCGGCAACACGGCGACCACCACATCCCAAGGCTTCTTCGATTGAATGATGTCGGTCGGCAAATTGTCGACAAGACCACCGTCCACGAGCAACCGCTGGCGGTAAGGCACCGGTTGAAATACGCCCGGAATCGTCGCGCTCGCGCGCGCCGCAAACGCCACCGACCCTTCTCTAAAGACCACGCGTTCGCCCGTGCGCAAATCGGCGGTGACGCAAGAGAACGGAATCGGCAAATCGGCGAACGTGCGCTCGCCGATGTGCGATTTCAAATAGTTTTCCATGCCTTGAGTTGAGAACAATTCATCGGAAAGAAATAATTTTACCGCGTTCGCCTTTGAGAACGAGGACAGGTTGTTCCAACCGATCTCGCCGGCCATCGCTTCGAGTTCTTCATCCGAAATACCGGCCGCGCGCAAGGATCCGATCAACGCGCCGACCGATACCCCGACGATCTCGTCGATCGGAATATGTTCTTCGCGCAACACGCGCAACACGCCGATGTGCGCGAGTCCTTTCGCCCCGCCCCCGCCGAGCACCAGCACCACGCGCGGACGCTCATCGGGAGAAAGTTTTCCGAACGACTTCCACGCAAGTTCGGTGGCCAATCTTTTTTCGGAGACGCCCGCCGGAAGTTCAAACGCGCTCGCAATTCCCGACACGGCCAGACCGACGGCCAAGATAAGCGCGGACGCACGCCTCATGGATTATCGACGGATCGGCCCACCGCTTTGGCCAAGCGCGCGCGCGACGCGCACAATTCATATTGAGCTTCGGTCAAACTGACCGTGGCGTCGGCGCGCCAGCGCAAATAATCAATGCGCTCGGACAGCGAATTGGCCGACTGATTTTTGCCGAACGCTTCTTTTTTCAGTTCTTCGAGCATCGACAATTGCTTGCGGCGCGCCTCGACTTCATTTTTCCAGTGATCCCAATCTCCGTGCGCGCTGCGAACTTCGATCTCAACTTGGTCTTCAAGCTGCACACGGCGAAGACGCCCTTGGTCGGCGCGATAACGGCTTTCTTTCACGCGCGCATAACCGCGGAAACCGTCGAAAACCGGAATATTCATGGTCAACGCGGTGTTCCAGTTCGTGTCTTTCAGTGGAAATTCACTGTCGCGCACTTCGACGCCGCCGCCCCACAGAAACACCGGGTAACGTTCGGACCGCGATAACTCGACCGACAATTGGTCCACTTCTTCTTGGATCTGCGTGTCCTTTAATTCGGTGCGGTTTTGCTTGGCCCACGCGAGCACCGTCTGCAATTCTGGCAACGCCGGATCGGCGCCGAAATCCCCCTCGACTTGCACGTCACTAAACAATTCAAGGCCCATCGATTGCAGGTATTTAAACATGATGGTCTGCTGTTCTTGTTTACTGTCGCTCAATCGCTTCTGCATTTCAAGTTGCGCGGCGGCCAACGCGAGCCGGCCGTGCGCGCCGGAGGTCTGTTTCGTGAGTTTGTTGATTTCAACCAGCGTGTCGTTCAACATGCGCTGCTCGTCGCGCAGCGCGACCAGACGATAAAACAATTGCGTGGTTTCGTATTCGACTTCGGAACGGGTTGATTCCACCGCGCTTTCGGCGCGGCGCACGTTGGCTTTCGACAATCGATGCGTGGTGTTGATTTTCCCGCCCGAGTACAACGTTTGAAGGAAACCGATCCGTCCCAAATACAGGTCTTGCGCGAGCGGATTTCCGCGCGGATCGTTGCGGCTGGCCGCAATCGGCGCTTCGAGGATCACGCCGCCCAATTCGGGGCTCGTGATGCCGACCGTTTCGTTGCGGTAACGAACGTAATCGAGATTTAAGTTGACTTTTGGGTAGTACAACGACTTCGCTTGCCGCAGCTGCGTCTTCGCGATCGACAATTCCTTGCCCGCCAACAAAAGCTGCGGATTGTTCGCGCGCGTGCGTTCGAGGCTCGCGTTCAGCGTCAGCGATTCGGCCCCACTCAACGAACACAGGCCCATCGCCGCAGCTGCGATGATCAGCCTGCGGAGAGTCATTTCACCAATCGTTTCAGTTTTGAAATCTGTCGACGCACGCTGGCCGGCGAGGTGCCGCCATACGACGTTTTTGCGCGCACAACCTTTTCAGGGGCGAGCAGCGACAACGCATCCTTGTCGAACAGTGAATGAAAAACCTTTAATTCCAGCAACGACAGTTGGTCGAGCCGCACGCCGCGTTTTTCGCAATAGCTGACGATGCGGCGCACCACGCCGTGAGCGGTGCGGAACGGCACGCCGCGCACGGCCAGAAAATCGGCGAGTTCGGTGGCGGCCAAGAATCCGTAATCGCACCAATGTTTGAGGCGGGGCACGTTCACCGTCATCGATCCGACCATCGGCGCGACCACCGACAAACAACCCATGACCGTGTCGATCGCGTCGAACAACGGCGGTTTATCTTCCTGCAAATCGCGGTTGTAGCTCAGCGGCAACCCTTTCACGATCGTCAGCAACGCGATCAATGAACCATATACGCGGCCCGTTTCACCGCGCACAATTTCGGCGACGTCCGGATTTCGCTTTTGCGGCATGATCGAGGAACCCGACGTGAACTCGGTCGCCAATTCAATGAATGAAAACTCGGCGCTCGACCAAATCACCATTTCTTCGGCCAAACGTGAAGTATTCGACATAAGAATTGAACAGGCCGATACAAATTCAATCACGCCGTCACGACTCGCGGTGGCGTCGATCGAGTTCTCGCTGATCGCCGAGAATCCGAGCAGGCGCGCCACATATTTACGGTCGAGTGGGAACGACGTGCCGGCCAAGGCGGCGGAGCCGAGCGGCAGAACGTCGAGCCGTTTGCGCGCGTCGCGGAAACGGCCTTTGTCGCGCTCGAGCATCCATGCGTACGCGAGCATGTGATGCGCGAACAAAACCGGCTGAGCGTGCTGCAAATGTGTGAAGCCGGGCATGACCGCGTCTTCGTAACGCTGAGCGACGAACAACAGCGCTTTTTGCACGCGTGAGATTTCGGCGACGACCATATCGATATGATCGCGCACATACAGAAATAAATCGGTGACCACTTGATCGTTGCGCGAACGACCCGTGTGCAACGCGCCGCCCGACGGCCCGAGCCGTCGGATCAACTCGCGTTCCGTCGCGAAGTGGATGTCTTCTTCGTCGGGAATACGGAAGCCGCGATTTAAATCGCGCAGGATCGATTCGAGCCCGCGCACGATTTTCTTTGAAAGTTTCAGCGGCAAGATACGCTGGCGGCCGAGCATCTTCGCATGTGCGATCGATCCGGCGATGTCGTAGGGCGCAAGGCGCACGTCGTAGGAAAACGACTCGATGAACTTTTGCGGCGGTGCAACGACCGCGGGCTCGGCGACGACAGATTTTTTCTTCATGAGCGATTCAGCAGCGCCTGCATTTTGATCGGCAAACCGAACAGCCGGATGAAGCCGGTCGCGTCCGCTTGGTTGTAGAACGTATCCGCCTCGAACGTGACCCAATCTTGCGAGTACAATGATTTCTTACATGTGCGCGAGCGGATCTCAAGGTTGCCTTTGTACAGCCGTAACTTCACTTCGCCCGTCACGTTACGCTGAGTCAATTCGATAAAGTCCTGCATCGTTTTGCGCAGCGGCGTGAACCATTGGCCGTAGTAAGTCATCTCGCCGAATTTCGGGCCCATCTGTTCTTTGTAATGCAGCGTCTCGCGGTCGAGCGCGAGCGTTTCGAGCTCGCGGTGCGCCGCGTAAAGAATCGTTGCGCCCGGGCATTCGTAAATACCGCGCGACTTGAGGCCGACGAGCCGGTTTTCGACGAGGTCGACGCGGCCGATGCCGTGCTTGCCGCCGATCTGATTTAACGAAACCACCATCTGCACCGGCGACACTTTCTTGCCGTTTAAAGTCGTAGGAACGCCGCGCACGAAACCGATGGTAACGTCTTGTGGTTTCAACGGCGCTTTTTCAGGAGAGGTGGTCCATTCGTACACGTCTTCGGGAACTGGTTTATCGAGTTCTTCGAGGATTCCGCCCTCGTGGGAAATGTGCCAGAGGTTCGCGTCGCTCGAATACGGACGTTTCTTCGATACCGGCACCGGAATGTTATGGCGCGCCGCGAAATCCAGCAGATCTTCGCGTCCTTTGAAATCCCATGTGCGCCACGGTGCGATGATTTGCAGATCGGGAGCCAACGCGGCGAACGTAAGTTCGAAACGAACTTGATCGTTTCCTTTGCCGGTCGCGCCGTGACACACGGCGTCCGCTTTCACTTTGCGCGCCACTTCGACGACTTTTTGAGCGATCAGCGGCCGCGCGAGCGCGGTGCCGAGCAAATATTTGTGTTCGTACGTGGCGTGCGCCTGCAGCGCGGGCCACAAATAGTCGGTCACGTATTCGGCCGAAACGTCGGGAGCGAAATAAGCGGACGCGCCGGTCTTGAACGCTTTTTTTCGAACGGCCGGGCCGTCTTCGCGTTGGCCGACGTCCACGTAACACGCGACGATGTCGGCCTGATATTCTTCTTTAAGCCACGCGAGAATAACCGAAGTGTCCAAACCTCCGGAGTAAGCTAAAACGATTTTTTTTGGCGCCTGCGGCATTGAATTTCTCCTGGGGAAAATGAGCGGCGAAGCTACCAATTTTTTTGGTTCTCTGGTACGATCGAAAACGCATGAACCACACCGAAGTCGTCATCGTTGGCGCCGGCGTCGCGGGCCGCCTCATCGCCGATCGGCTTGCCGAAAGAAAAAAGCAGACGCGGCTGATCGCGCTGAACGGCAACCCCGAAGATTATTTCCGCAATCTCATCGAAACGCTCGCCGGACGACAACCGCTGGACCGCGCGACGCCCGGATCGAAAACATGCCGTTTCATTGATCATCGCACGCTTCAGGTCGATGATGAAACCATAACCGCCGATCATTTTGTAATCGCGTCCGGTTCCATTCCTTATATTCCCGCAGAACTACAAAACAAACGTTGTTTGTTGCCGATGGATGCGCTGCTGATGGATCCCGCCCCTCGCGCGGCGACCGTGCTCGGCGCAGGCCCCATTGGCGTGGCCACGGCGGCCGCGCTCGCGAAACGCGGCTGCGCGGTTACGCTACTCGTGCGCGGCGATAGAATTTTGAGGAAGATCGACGCCGAACTCGCGACGTCTGTTCAACAATGGCTCGAGTCTCTCGGCGTGCGCGTACAGCCGCCGTCGACCGACATGCCGCAAGGCCCGTTGATTGTCGCGACCGGCACGCGCGCGAATATCGAAGCGCTGGATCTGAAAAAAATTGGCGCGTTCGTCACGTCCGAAGGAAATGTGGCCGTCGATGAAGAGATGCGCACGTCCACCACGCGCGCGCACGCGGCCGGGGCCGCGACCGGTCCGATCTTCAATCTCGAGATCGAGAATTCGCAAGCCGAGGCCGTCGCCGACAATATCGACACGGTTTTCTTTATGCGCAAGCGGCAATTTCCGGAACCGTTTCCGATCACGTTACCGTTTGAAACGCCATTGGCCAGCATCGGCGAAACCGATGGGAATTTTTTATCGATCAGCGTTCCGTTCGGACCATGGAAGGTGAAATTGGTCGGGAAGAAGCGATCGACGGAACTGGTGGGCGCGCATGCGTTCGCGCCAGGGGCCGATGCGCTGATTCTTTATTTCAATCTGTTGATGCGCGCCGGTATCTCGTTACGCGACGTTGCCGAACGCGCGCATTATCCAAATGGCGCAATCTCCGACATGGCCGCCGAAGCGGTGTCGGCGTGGCTCGCTGCCGCGAATTAATCCTCGGGACCGTCCCACTCGGAGCGGCACAACTCGCTGACCACTTCGAATTGTTCGCGCGTGAGTTTTCCCTCTTCGCGCCAGCGCCGAAGGCGTTTCATCACCGCTTTGCGCTCTTTCGCCTCCATAACCGGTTTATCGATCAGCGGTTTTGGTTTTTCGGCCTGCATCAGAAATCCGGATTTCCACAAAAACCAGCTGATCACCGCAAACAAAACGAAAACCGTAAAAACAATTAACAGGTTCAACATAAGGAAGGAATTTAGATCGCGTGAAGCGCGAGCGCGGTGATCGATGAAAGCCGCGCCAGCAACGATTCGTCGGACTCGGTGAACGGTTTCTTTTCGGACCGCCAAGCGAAAATCGCCGACTGCGATTGTTTGTGCCACACGATCGGTTGGCACAGTGCGGTCGCCGACTTCGAAGTGACCAATTGGCGGAAATCCCCCCAATCTTCGACGTGTGAACCGCCGGCCACGCGATTTGACTGGCCAAGCATTATTTTTTGCGCGAGGAACGGCGGCACGTTGAACGGGCGCGACATGAGCGCCGGCGAAATACCGACGCCGTCGGAAATGGTCATCGTCAATCCGCTGCCTGAAACGCGCAACGAACCGACCACGATACCGGTCGGATTCAACGTTTTCGCGAGTATCTTCGTGAGCGCTTCGAACACATGGTTCTTGCCCAGCGGTTGAGTCGTTAAAATTTTCAGGTACGTATCGATGATCGGGTCCGATCGATCGATGACCTCGGAGCCCGCTTGGATCGATTTCTCCATGGCGGTGCCGACCATGCGCCCGATCGTCATGAGCCGGTCGAGCGTGCCTTGGTCGAACAAACACACATCGCGGTAATACGCGCATAGCACGCCGACCGCGCGCGATTGACCGATCAACGGAACGGCCACCAACGACTTGAGTTTATGATCGCTCATTAAGTCCATAAACCACATCGGAACGCCGGCGCCGCGTTTCAATTCGACCAACGCCACCACTTGCTGGTCCCGGTAGGCGGTGTCAAGCGGGGAAGATTCGTGGCCGGGCGAGAGCGCGGTTTTGTGAAACTCGGCGATAAACTTATCTCTTAGGCCCGAAGAGACGATTGTCTCGAGCCCTTTGCCTTCCACAAAATGAAGCAGATGTCCTTCGGCCGAGCCGACCGAACGGCAAAAGATCTCGAGGAACCGCAGGTAGCTGGGATCTTGGGGGACAGGTGTTTCTTTTGTTTCTATGAAGCCGTTAAGCGCCGATAGGAATTCGTCAAGATCGGGACGGTCATCCATAGAAGGCGCTACTTGCGGCGGGACGCCTTCGCGATCGCGACCGCCGGATTTTTTACGATGCTGATGAAATCCTTAAACGCGCCGAGCAGCGCCTTCGGCTGTTTCTTCGCGTCGTCGAATTTCACACCGAGCGCCCAACTGCCTTTTGAAGAAGACGGGCGAACCCACGTAATTTTTCCTTCGATAAACGGCGAGCCGTCGTCGTCATAAAACAAATCTTGGACTTTCACGCTTGCGCCTTTCACAAGATCGATATCCTCGAAGCGCAGCGGTTGCGGCGGATTCTTCACGTCGTTTTTTTGAAGGTGACTTACGTTCAAACCTTGCGCGCATTCGAGTTGCATGCCCTTTTCATTGACGTCTTTGGCCCACATCTCGACTTCGACGATATCATTCGATTGCTTGGGGAGCGTGCAACGAACCAGCACCGCTACTTTCCAACGTTTTCCTCTGCGACGCTCTTTGACGGATTTCATAACAGCCCCCTTCGAAAATTGTCGTCATTCCCGAGTGCCTCTATCGGGAATCCAGTTTTCAACTGAAAGTTTAAAATCTGGATTCCCGCTTTCGCGGGAATGACGGCTGCGCCCATTATAGAAGTTTATTTTGGAAGGGACAGGTACGCGTCGACAACGGATTTATCGAACTTCGTGCCCGCACCGTCCTGCGCGAGTTTTTCGGCGGCAATATAGTACGCGTCGCCGACGAGACCGTTCATGTGCAGTTCGTCCAAATGTTCAACCAAGCAAATAATACGCGCCGGGAGAGGAATATCGTCTCCGACCAAACCGTGCGGATGACCGGTGCCGTCCACATATTCATGGTGATGCAGCACGATCGGCGCGATCTCCGCCAACAACTTGATGCCTTTCACAAGTTCGGAGCCGACCAACGTGTGCAATTTTTCGGGCGTGCGTTCGATCGTGTGCGTGAGCACGTTCGGCAAATAACGCAAATCGTGTACGGCGACCATGCCGATGTCGTGAAGAATCGCGCCGTAATAAAGCGAACGATATTCTTCGCCGACCAATCCCATTTGGCGGCCGATGCGGCACGCCAATTCGGCCACCCGATACGAATGGCCGGTCAAACGGCTGTCCGCGCCTTCGATCGCCATCGTAATGATTTCGATCGTGTGCGAGAAAAAGTTGCGATGATCTTCGGCCATGCGCGCGTTATTGATCGTGGCCGCCGCCAACGACGCGAGGTTTTCGAGAATCTTCTGATCCGTGTCCGTGTAACCGCCGTTTATTTTGTTCAACGCTTCGGCGACGCCGATCAATTGATCGCCCACCATCATCGGAATCGCGAGGATCGAGCGCGTGGAAAATCCGCTCGACTTATCGATTTGGCCGGTAAACCGTTGGTCCGATTGGACGTCGTTGATAATCACCGGCTGTTTATTTTCGGCCACCCAACCCGCCACGCCTCGTCCCAGCGGCACGTAAAATCTTTTCACCGACGACCCTTTTTCGCCGGTGGCCACTTTGAACACCAATTGTTTCTTCGCGGCATCGAGCAGCAATATCGACGCCGCTTCGGAACCGGTCATCCGTTCGACAGCCGCGCTGATTTCGCTCAGCAGCTTGTCGACGTCTTGGCTCGTCGCGAGCGTCTTCGCGAGCTCGAAAACGTCGTTGTTGTCTTGCGCGCCGTTGCCGTTTTGCGCGCCGTTATGATTATTGGGTTGCGGCAAACACTTCCTCCACCGTGGTGACGCCTTGCGTGACTTTGATGAGCCCGTCGAGCAACATCAGACGCATACCGTTCTTGACCGCCTGCTCGCGGATCGGTTGCGCCGAAATTTCCGAAAGCAAAATGCGGCGAATGTCTTCGTCCATAATCAACAATTCATGGATACCGGCGCGACCTTTAAATCCGGTCTTGTTGCAGGTATCGCAGCCTTTGCCCTTCATGAATTTCGCCTTGCTGATGTCGATCTGGTATTTTTCAAAAACGACTTTCATCTCATCGGTCGCCGGCGCGGGCTTCGCGCACGCCGAACAAACGCGACGGACGAGCCGTTGCGCAAGCACCGCTTCGACCGTGCCTCCGATCAGGAACGACGGCACGCCCATTTCGTGCAAACGCGCGACGGCCGACGGCGCGTCGTTCGTGTGGATCGTCGAGAACACCAAGTGACCGGTCATCGCCGCTTCCATGCCGATTTGAGCGGTTTCCTTATCGCGGATTTCACCGACCATGATGATGTCGGGATCTTGCCGCAAGAACGCGCGCAACGCTTCGGCGAACGTGAAGCCAATGTCGGGGTTCACGTTCGTTTGGATGATACCGGACAGGTTGTATTCGACCGGGTTTTCGGCCGTTAAAATCTTCGTATCCGGATTGTTGATCGAGTTCAACGCCGCGTACAGCGTCGTGGATTTACCCGAACCGGTCGGGCCGCAGACAAGAATCAGTCCGTACGGCCGCTGGAGAACTTCTTTGAATTTCGTGAGCAATTCCGTGTGAAAGCCGAGCTTGTTCAAATCCACGCGCACGCTCGCACGGTCCAACACGCGCATCACGCAGGATTCACCGAAAACGGTCGGCACGATGTTCACGCGGAATTCGACCGGGTTTCCCTTCGCGCTCACTTGAATGCGGCCGTCCTGCGGTTTGCGGCGCTCGGTGATATCCATCTGGTTGGTCATGATTTTGATTTTCGCGATCACCGCGTTCTTGTAGGACATCGGAATTTGGAAGCCCGCCTCGCGCAGCGCGCCGTCGACGCGGTAGCGCACCAAAAACTTGTTCTCGAACGGCTCGATATGAATGTCCGACGCTTTCGACTGCAACGCGCCGACGATCACCGCGTTCACGATGCGTTCGACTTCGGGCGCCGACGCGTCGACCTCGGTGACGTCCATCGCCTCTTCCATTTTCTCGAGCGAGATGCCGCCCGGATCGTCGGGCAACTGCTCGGTGATGCCTTTGACCATGTCTTCGGCGCTGACCGCCGAAGCCATGCCGTACACTTTGCCGAGTTCACGAAGAATGTCTTCGGGCAACGCCAGATAACTCTGGACTTCAAAACCGGTGCGCAAATGGATGTCTTCGGAAATGAAAAAGTCGCGCGGATCGGCCATCGCTACCAGCAGCACGCGGTCTTCTTTCGCGAACGGCAACGCTAAATGGCGGCGCGCGTTTTGTTCGGAAACGATTTTCACGACTTCGGGGTCCACGTCCATCTCAGCCAAGTCGACCGCGCGCACGCGCCATTCTTTCGACAACAATTGCAACACGTCCACGCGTTCGACCATGCCCATATCCACCACTTGCTGTTGCAGCGGTTTTTGCGTGTTTTTCGATTCCGCGATCGCTTTATCAAGCTGTTCGGCCGACAGCAGCTTGTGCTCGAGGAAGATGTCCTTGATGGTCTTCCGACCTAAAATGTTCGGATTATTCGCCATATTTTATCGACCTTAACAGTATGCGGGGGCCCCAATGGAAATTCAATACTGCATTAAAAAGTCGTCTCCCCCGCGAAGGCGGGGGTCCAGACACTTGAGGTGTCCGGATTCCCGCCTTCGCGGGAATGACGGCTTGATTTCTTGTAACATCCGCACCATTATGCCGACGCAGCGCCGCGTTCCGCTCAAACTAAAATTCGCCTTTTTCGCCACCTTGCTGGTGGTATTCGTAGCATCATCGTTGAGTTATTACATCCGCGAGGGTCAAAAACGCGCGATCATCGAGGCGCAAGAAACGAGTCGATTTGACAGTGTGAAAGCGTTGCGCCAGGTGGCGCGCGAAGGAATTCTCGTCGACGACGATACGCCGATGGTCAACTACGTGAACTTGCTGGGAAAGTCGCTCAATACCGCCTATGCAATGGTATTGACCCCCGATGGCGTCGTGCGCGTGCATACGGACCCCACGCTGATCAGCAAGAAAATCGACGACGAACCCACGCGAAAAACGCTCGAATACCGCGACCGACAGGATGCGCTGATTCAAAACCTCCAAGTCGGCGATAAGAAAGTGATCGATGTCTCGATTCCGGTCATGCTCGGATCCAATCCTCCCGAATTCAAGGGCGTTGCGCGCATCGGGTTTGACCGCAGCGTCATCGACGAAGAAATAAAGATCTCGCTGCGCGTGATGGATCAACGCATTCAACGCGCATTTCTGCTGGCCTTAATTCTCGGCGTGGCCGGAGCGTTTTTTCTCGCGTCGTTCATGACGAAACCGATCGAGACCTTGCGTGAAGGCGCGCAAAAAATCGGCGAGGGCAAACTGAATCACCGCATTCAGGTAAAGACGAACGACGAATTGCGCGAGCTCGCCGACGACTTCAATTTGATGGCCCAAAAACTTGGCGAACTCGACGAAATGAAACAGGATTTCGTGTCGAACGTCACGCACGAACTGCGCTCTCCGATGACGTCGATTCGCGGCTACGTCGATCTGTTGCTGCAGCAAGCGGCCGGCCCCATCACCGACATGCAAAAAGATTATCTCTCCATTATTAAGAACAGCTCGGTGCGGCTTGGCCGTTTCATCGACAATTTGCTTGACGTCGCAAAAATCGAGGCGCACAAACTTCGTTTGACGCCTGAAAAAATGAAAGTTTACGACCTCGCCCATGAAATGCAGGTCTTGTTCAAGCCGCAGCTTGATGAAAAAACCATTGAGTTTAAGAACTTTGTGCCCAACAATTTGACGGAAGCGTTCGTGGATAAGGACAAATTAGCCGAAGTGATGATCAACCTGACGTCGAACGCCATTAAGTTCACGCCGGAAGGCGGCCGCATTGAGTTGCACGCAAGCGAAGGCAACAATCATTTGGAAGTCAGCGTGCACGACACGGGCGCCGGCATTCCGGCGGAGATGGTCGACAAGTTGTTTAATAAATTTGAACAAGTGAAATCGAATCAAGGGCTTGCGCGCAAACACAAAGGCACGGGACTCGGGCTCACGATCGCGAAAGGTATTATTGAAGCGCATGGCGGAAAGATTTGGATCAAAAGTCCGGCGCCGTCCGGAAAAGGCACCGCGTTCTATTTCACGATCCCAAAATTGACGGACGAGTTAAAAGCGAAATTATCATCGTAATTCGTCATCCTGGAATGTCTTAATCCAGGATCCATTTTAACCTGAAGTTAAAGTGGACCCTGGATGGAAAATTTCCAGGGTGACGACATAAAAAAGGGGAGCGCATCATGGCATCCGAAATAAAGCAGAAAGTTTTGGTCGTAGACGACGATCCGGACATTCGGCATTTGGTTGAAGCCGTTCTGCAACGTGAAGGATTTATCATCTCAAGCGCGTCGTCGGCCGCCGAATTCTTCAAAACGCTCACGCACTTTAAACCGGATCTCGTCGTGCTCGATTTGCAACTTCCCGATGAAGACGGGTTCGCGATCATCAAGAAACTTCGTTCGAATCCGAACACGCTGAACTTGCCGGTCGTCATGTTGACCGTGCAATCGGTCGACTCCTACAAAATCGCAGGCCTCGAAATCGGCGCCGACGATTACGTGGTGAAACCTTTCAACCAAGGCGAGTTCGTTGCGCGTCTGCGCGCGGTGTTGCGTCGCGCAAAGCCGAAAGAACCGACGCATGGACTTATCGAAGACGGAGCCATCAAACTTCATCTCGAGCAGCATCGACTCGAGATCGACAAAAAGCCCGTGGATCTGTCGCCGAAAGAATTCGATTTGCTGGCCGCGCTCATGCAAGCGAAGAACAACGTGCTTACGCGAGAAGTGTTGTGTGAGTCGGTTTGGGGACATGAGTTGGTCGGCAATACGCGCACCGTGGATGTGCATGTCGGACGGCTGAGGAAAAAGCTTGGCGCGTATGAGAATAAGATCGAGACGGTGGAACGTCTCGGCTACCGCTATTTAGCTGATTCGTAATTCATTTGGATTTGGAGCTTTGTCATTTGTGATTTGGATTTAATTTCGAAATTAAATTCCAATGACAAATCACCAAGTACCAAATCCAAATGAATTTTTAAATTCGAATTAGCTGCGGCGTTTGTCCCAGAGATCGAGCGCGTACCAATAGACAAATGGAGTGGATTTCCCCTGCATCGTTTCCCCGCCGTTTTGATCCCCGATAACTTCTAATTCGCCCGTTGCCTGCGCCGCCAACAATTGCCGCATGTACACGCGTGCGTTCGTTACGCGGCCGTTTGTCTCGCGCACTTGCAGATAAACCGGATCGTTGTCGGTCGCGCCGGCCCAGAACAACGTGATGTCGCCGGTCGCGTGATAAATCACGCTCGGCAACGCGAGGCTGGTACCGTGTGTGGCAGCGAATTTTTCCATGATCGCCCGATGCGCGCTCACGTCGTCGGCGGTCGGCGCGAACCGTGCGAGACCTTTGAACGATGACGGCCAACCCAAGTGCGTGTGGAACGGAACGAACGATCCTTTCACGCGCGCATAATTGTCATCGGAAATGCCCACGCTCGTTTCGGTCGCGAACTTGGAGCTGAACGTCGTTAATTTTCCGCCCACGATCACACCGGCCGTTTCGTTTCCGAACGCGAAGCGATGGTCGATTCGATACGAGTGCCATTTATTTTGATTCAAATCAATTTGATCCTGTTGATCAATCTGGGTACGTCGGATGCCTTGCGCTCCCAGTGCTTCGCTCGCCGCCACGAGCCGGTTCGGCACCGTGTTGATCGGCAACACTTCCCTGTTTCCGTTGGGCGTAATCGCCACCACGACTTGACCTTGACGTCCGTCTTCGCGCATGACTTCTTTCAACCCGAGCAAAACCGGCGTCAATTGACCGTTTAGTTCTTGGCGCACCGCTATCTGCCACGAGTGACCGTCCTGCGGAATCATTTTTGTGAGCGCCACCACTTGCGACATCAGCGCACCGGGGACGACTTGGTCGATCATTTTCGCAATCAGAGCTAAGCGACCCGCCGGCACCGCGAGCATTTTTTGCAGCGCCTGCGCGTCGAACAACGGCACCACTTGCGTTTTTTCGTCGACGACGGCCCGCGCATACGTGGAAACCACCTGACGCTGCGTGGCCGGCGGCGCTTTAATCAAGTCGCCGAGATTTTCCTGATGCAGGCCGGCCGCCAGCAAATCGAGCGAGAATTTTCCGACGCCTTCAAGAATCGAGATCCGAATGTCGCCTTGAGTAAAGCCGCGCGCCGCGCCGTTGCGAACGAATTCGGCAAATGTCGGACCGATCAGGCGGCTGGCCTCAGTCAAGAACAGCGTCGGCAAACCGAGTTGGAGAACGCCCGGTGCCGCTATCACTTGATTAGCGACCTGATGCTCGCCTTCAAAGTCATCAAGATGAGCTCCGACGAAAATAGGTTGTTCGTCCTGAATGGCGGCGACGGCCACGCCTGCGCCTTCGACCAACGTCCTCAACAGGCCTCTTATTCCGCCGATCTCCGTGGCGCCATTCGGAGCCACTTGAGCGACGGCGACGCCTTGGCCGTTTCCGGTGGCAATCAGCGTGCGGCCCTGCGGCAATTGTTGACCGGCGGGCAACACCAATTTCTTCTCACTCAAATCAAGCCGAGCCAGCGAAATGGTGCCGCGATTGTAAATAACGGCTTCCGTGCCGCCTTCAATGGCTGGTTTCGTAATGGATCCGGCCAAATCCCGAACCAACAACCCAATGGCATTGTCGGCTCCGCGAACTTTGTACGTGTTGACCGTATCGCCACCCACCCGTTTCGTTTCGATGGAGACATTGATCGGTCCGCCCGCGCCGTATAACACGAAGCCACCGGGCGAATCGGACTGTTTGATCTCTTTGCCCGAATTGACGTACGAAAACTTCAAGCCATCCCGCTCCACTGTCGCCTTTACCGCCACCAAAAGAGTGTTTCCACTACGATCCTTGATTGCGGCGATGAACCGGCTTTGGCCTCTGGTGCCTTCCTGCATCGTTCCGGTTAATGCGAGGCCCAGCAAGAGCGCATCCTTTTTATCGACTTTGAGGCCGTCCTTCGTAACCGTCGCGGTGATGGACCGATCACCGATTTTAAAGGTCACGGTTCTGCCATCCGGCAAGAAAACCTTATCCGGTTTTCCCTCTCGCTTTACCACGACCGCACCGTCTTCGCGAATCGTGATGCCTTGTTTTTCCGGTCCATTCAAATTCGGATTTTCTATTTTTAACTCATCCGTTAGTCGACGCGCGACCGGCGCTAACGGTTTATCATCGACTCGTCCGGGAGCTGGAAGATTTCCGACCTGACCTCCGCCGAGGCCGACCGGTATGCGATCGCCTCGGTCCGCACCATCGCCCAACACGCGTATGCCGCGGCGAGCGACCAAGTTGGCGAGACCCGTCTCACCGCGCGCGACAAGAATCGAGCGAATGACTGAGGCCGGCAACGGACGCGCGATCACCGAGGCGGCGATCGTCACCACTTGTTCATCGATGCCCACCGACGCCGCTAATTTCTTCGCGTCTTCAAGGCGACCGGCGAGAATCAATATCTGGAGTCGCGCCAAAACGGCCGCTTTTTTCGGATCGGTGACGTCGACGAATTTCTTCAACGCCTGCAACACGCGAACCGACGGCAGCGCTCTCCAATCGACATTCGTCAACGGATTGCGGGGGCGTCCCGCTCGAGCATCCGCGCGCGCTTCTCTCGCATCGGCGCGCGCCTGCGCGAGCGCTTGCCGTCCCGCCGCGCGCAGCGCACCGGCCGGTGAAATATTGCTATCGACGCGACGTGGCCCCTCCGGACGGAAAGCGACCCGCGTGCCCGCCGTGACACGGATCTCTATATCTCCGTCTCGATTCCGCGCATAGTAAGCCACTTGTCGACGTCCATTCGGCAACGTGGGTAAAAGCGTATTAATCGCTCGCAACAACGATGCACTGCCACGTTGAACCAATATTTCACCGCGATTCCCAATCACACCCTTTGCTCCACCGATTTCGATTTTGGTGCCGGCCGGTATGACTCCCAGCTTATTGCCGACACGTGGGTCGCTCGATAGGATGACGACCCTGCCGTTGACGACGATAATGTCGCCTCTCTTAATCTTAATCGTCACCCATTCCATGACCGGCTTACCGGTTCTAGGATCCGTAACGATATTTCCAGCCGCATCTCTTTTTGGAACAAGAACCCGAGCGTTAACTTCTTTACCCGTCGGTCGTCCGAGCAACGCATCTTTTTTCGCACGGACGAACTCTATGAATTGCTTCAACACTCCGATCACGAATTGCGGATCCTTGTTTTTCAGCAACGGCAGGAAAAACTTCACCATTTCCCGAATGATTTTCACCACTTCTTTGAGTTTCGTGACGAACGTCACCAATTTGTCCGCGTATTTATCACCGACGACCATTCTCGCCGCTGCCTTAATTTTTGCCGGATCGCCTTCCTTAAACGCCTTAATGAACGCCTTAATCGCGTCGATTCCGCCAAAGAATGGGATGCCGTTCGCGGCCAACCACCACAAAACCCACGCGATTTCCGCTTTCGTCGGTTCAAGCCGTTGTTGTCGCTCTTTCTCGGCCGCTTTCGGATCGCCGTCTTTTTTGCCGGGGTCGGCTTTATCATCCTTCTCTTTCGGTTTCGGATCTTCAAATACGTTGTCGAAATCGGCGATTTCGTCGTCCAATTGTTTGTTCAACGCATTGATCAGCAATTGCACCGGATCGTTTTTCCATTTCGGATTCCACACACCATTCGTCGCCTGATGGATGACTCCGCCGTCCGGCAATCCCCACTCGGGGATCTTCGGCAGCCAATGATCGGGATCGATCACGCCGGCGCCCTCAACCGAATAGAATAACGCGGTGTTCCGTCCAGTTTTTCTCAACGCCATGTAATAGTCGAGCAGGCCAACGCCGAAGTTGCGGATGTTTTGACCGCCGCCGAGACCGCGATTGTTCCATCCGATCGCGCCGATGCCGCTCGCACCGCCGAAGCCGCTCGGGCCCCAATATAAATCAACCAGCAAGGTCGGAATAGTTTGGAACCCTTCGGAGTCATATTCTCGGCGACTTTCGCCTTTCACATAATCGGTAAATTCGCCGGCTTCGGTAAGCACGGCCTTAAACTTCACTTTCGATATGCCGCTCTCCTGGCGGATTTGCAGGAATTCTTCGAAATGTTCTTCCTGTAATGGCGTATAACCGCGTCCGTCCTTATTATCTTTGTCGGGATCCATGTCACCCTTTAGCTGCGGATTAAACAGATCCCCGAGCGGGTCGAACATGCGGCGATTGAATTCTTGGTTGCTCGAATACACATACAGGTCACTCGATTGATTGAACCAACCCTCTCCGGCCCCTTCTTCTTTGAACGCCACGTCGCGTTTCGAGACGTGTTTCACGCCTTGGTCTTGCAACACGCCGCGCAACACGTCGTTATCGTAGTCGCGATCTTCGATCTTCACGAGTTGGAAATAGTCACCGAAGAAAACATTTTGACCGCTCACGTTCTGTTCTTTTTGCCCGATGAACTCAAGATGCTGGTTCCGCCCGGTCATCACCGGCGTGTTCGCGTACACGTCCCAGATTTCGTCGTAGTCGACCACAATCGCGAGCGGCCGATCGGCATTGCCCATTTCAAAATAATACAGGTAGTTATTCGAGACGGTTCCGTCCTGCACCAAATCACCGCCGATACTCTGCATCAATTCGGCGATGCTGTGAGCCGAGCCCGGCGTTTGGCCGAAAACCACGCCGGCCGAAACAGATGTCAATTGCACGTCGATCAACTGCGAAAGCCCGTCGTAATAATATTTACGGGCCAACTCGATATAAACCGGAACCGACTTAGCCACTTCGTAGAAACTGATGCCCGTGTACTCGGCTTTTTGAATCGAATCGGTACGATAATGTTCGCCGTAGTCGCGTATCATTTTGCTGATCGTTTGATCGAAGTAGTTCGCGAAGTTTCCGATCACGCCGGTCTTGCTGACGCTGGTCGCGAGAATACCTTTGCCGTTGCCGAGACGTGAGTAATAAGTGTCGACCTTCGTCGTTTTTCCGTCGACCGTGCTGTAACTGTGCGCGGTCATCACTTGCTCGCCGACATATCTGTACACCGCATAATCGTTGTATCCGTCGGCCGTCGTATATTTAAGCGGATTTGTAACCGCAAACGCGGCCCCCTCGGTTCCGGTCGGGTTATAGTAATAACCGGTTCGGGTTTCGCTGTGCCACTGATCGTTCGCCGATATCTGTCCGTATTTATTGAAACCGCGGTTGACGATCGAATTATTCTTTGTTTCGGTCGAATGCGTGCCGTTCAACGACTTCGATTTCGACGTCGTTTGGATCGCATCGAGGAACCCGCCGAACATATTGATCGCGCGCGTAATCGAGTCCACATGCGACGTGGCGCCGAAATTTAAGAAAACGCTGCCGTGGTCGGAGCCGGCCGGCGAACTGTTGCTATCGCGATGCGAATTCGTGATTTTTTCGATCACATTTCCAACGCCGTCGTACGAATAATCCGAATCCGCATCCCCATTCGACTCGGTTTCCAAAAAGCCGCCCACGTACATCTCGTCGTCGGAGTGGTTATGATCGTGACCGATCACCTTTTTGCCGGCCGCGTTTTGATAAATGAGATCCGAATGAGAGGAACCTGTCTGCAGCACGAAAATGCCGGCCGCGCTGAATTCGGCTTTGTGGAAATTTAAGTCCGATGAGCCGAAACCCTGAATAAAATCGCAATTGCCCGCATAGAAGAAGTCCGCCTGACGCTGCGAGGTTGTCTCATCGATCGGATACCAACCCGTTAAGTTCTTGCTGGTCCCCGACGCTTGGTTATGTGTTTCACGCAAAATATTCGTACCGGCGATCACTTCGCTGCGGCTGAACCCCGACTCATCGGTTAAAACGCCGTTCGAGAAACTCGTGTTGTGGAAGT
>CAYXDS010000015.1:0-22140 GCA_964463805.1 uncultured Elusimicrobia bacterium
GTGCAGAAAGCTGTTGTATTGGCTGGCCAACACCATGTAAGCGACGATGATGCCGATCAAAAGAGCAAACAGCAAAATCGCACCCGACTCCTTAAATGTCTGAGCGCTGCCGGACAGTTTGATCCGATATCCTTCCGGCAACAATTCTTTGGCGATCTTCTGCGCTTCGTTCAAAGCTTCGTCCTGAGAATGACCGGGCGCCACGTTCGAGAAAATACTGATCGCGCGATCGCGGTTTTTACGGGTAATCGACAACAACGTTTTCTTTTCGTTCAACGTGACGACATCCGAAAGCCGGATCACTTGACCGTGAATATTACGCACCCAAATTTTGCCGATGTCTTCGGGCGTTTGACGATCGGTGCCCGCAAGCCGCACACGAATATCGTAACGGCGCCCCTCCTTCGAGTATTTGCCAACGCGCACACCACCGACCATCGCGTTGATCGTGTTGCCGATCGACGCCACGTTCACGCCACGCGCGGCCGCGCTTTCACGGTTGGGCGCGACTCGGATTTCAGGCTGACCGAGCAAGAAGTCGGAGTCGACGTCCACCATGTAACCGGATTTGCGCATGCGCTCCATGATCTGTTCGCTCAACTCGCCCATCTTATCCCAATTGCTGCCGAGCAATGTGAATTCAACGGGAAAGCCGCGTTGCGACGCGAAACCGGATAGAGACAAATCTTGGATGATCGCCTTCTCGACGCCCGGAATCTTTTTCAAATTCTCGCGGAAGATCGGCATCAATTCCTGCTGACTCAACGGACGCCCCTTGTCCTTATCGATGGGCCGATTCTTGGGCTGCTTCAAAGTGATGAACATGATGCCTGTGTTCACTTCGCCGCCGCCAAAACCACCGATGGCCGCATAATACCGGTTCACTTCACCGCGAGACAACGCAAACTCCTCGGCTTGTTTGAACACTTCATTGGTGACTTCCAGCGAAGTTCCGATCGGCGTCTTAATTTGAATGAACATATTGCTTTGATCCTGCGCCGGCACGAATTCCTTTTTAATGAACTTCACCATGAACAGCGAACCGAAGAAAATAAGCAGGCTGATGGAAATAACGGACCAACGATTCGCCAAACACCATCGCAACGCGCGCTCGTACAATTTCGTGACCCGGCCCATCAATTTGTCCATCGAACGACTCAGCACATTCGTATGGCCGACTTGCAAAAATTGCGAGGTGCGCATCGGCGCGAGCGTCAGCGCTTCGAGCAGCGAAAGTGCGACCGCAACCGAAATCGTCACGCCATATTGCAGAAAAAAAGCGCCGACGATGCCCGGCATAAAAACGACCGGGACGAAGATCGCGAGAATCGCAATCGTGGCCGCCGTCGCGGCCGACGTAATTTCGCGCGCGCCGACAATCGACGCTTTCACACGCGACTCGCCGAGTTCGCGATGCCGTACGATATTTTCGAGCACCATAATCGCATCATCGACCACGATTCCAATTACCAGCGTAAGCCCGAGCAACGTGAACGTATTCAGCGTGTATCCGAGAAAATTCAAGAAGATGAACGTGCCGATGATGGACACCGGAATCGACAAAATAATATTGAACGCGGAACTGAGCGACCCCAAAAACAGCCAACAAACGACCGACGTCAACAACGCCGCGAGAATCAAATTAAACCGCAACTCCGAAGTCGACTCCTCAATAAATTTTGTCGCGTCGAAATTGATTCCGAGATTAAGCCCCTCCGGCAATTGTTTTTGCAATTCGGCGACTTTTTTCTTGACCGCTTTCGCCACCTGAACCGCGTTTGAGCCGCGTTGCTTCTTGATGCCGAAACCGATCGCGGTTTCCCGGTTCACACGCGAAATGCGGCGGATGTCGGCGAGGCCGTCTTCGATGGTCGCGATGTCTTTGATTTGAAACTCGCGCCACACCGGTTGACCGGCGCGTCCCGGAATAATGATTTTTTCGAACTCGGGAACGCTGGACGCTTCCCCCATCACGCGCACGTTCATTTCCTGTTTGCCGGTGTCGATATAACCGGCCGGCACTTCGGTGTGCTGATTGTGGATCGCCCCCATCACGTCTTCGACGGTCAATTCGCGCTGTTGCATTTTGTTGGAGTCGAGCCACACGCGCAGGTTCGGCTCCACGTATCCGCCCAAAATCACTTCGCCGACGCCGGGCACCGTCGTGAATTGGTCTTTCAAATGGTTCTTCGCGTACTCCATAATGAAGTGTACGTCGCGCGAACCGGACATCGCGACCCACATGATCGGCTGATCTTCGGGATTCGCTTTCAGATAAACGGGCGGATCGATGTTCTTCGGAAGGTTTTGCTGTGCTTGAGAAATTTTCGTTTGCACTTCTTGAAGCGCCGCGTCGATATCGCGGCCCAATTCGAATTCAATCGAGACAACCGACGCGCCTTGGCGTGACGAAGACGAAACTTCTTTCACGCCTTGCACTTGCATGACCGCGTCTTCAATCACGTCGGTCACTTCGGTTTCGACCACTTCCGGCGAAGCGCCTTCCCAATTTATGGTCACCGTGACGAACGGAAAATCAACGTCGGGCAATTGGCTCACGCCCATACGGCTGAAGCCGATCAATCCGAACAAGATCAACCCGGCCATCAGCATCCACGCGAAGACCGGGTTCTTTATCGATATATCGGATAGTTTCATGGTATTTCTTCGGTGACCGCTTTCAGCTTGATGACGTTCAACTTGGTTTGAAGCAGCGCGGTGTCCAACGCGACTTTCACTTGTTGCATCGCGTTCAATGCGGCCAACACGTCCAAGTTCGTGACGATGCCGAGACGATACTCGCGCACTTGCACGTCGTAGCTTTTCTTGGCCTTCGCATAGGCTTGATCGAGAGTGCGCGTTTGATTGATTGAAGAAATCACGCTTTCGCGCGCCTGTTGAATTTCAGCATCGGCAAACCGCATGCCCCGTTGCAATTCGAGTTCCGATTGTTGCAGCAACGACTTCGCTTGATCGGCAAACGATTTAACGCTGCCGCCTTGATAGATTGGCACGTCGAGATTGAACGTGACGTCCCACTTCACTTCGCTTTGAAAACCGGGACGCTCGGTGTAATAGTTGCCGACCAAATTCGCATACGGATAATACCCGCTCTTGGCTACGCGCACGCCGTAACGTTTCATCTCCACATCTTCTCTCAGCGCGCGAATATCGGATCGATTCAAACCCAGCCGTAACGCGTTATCTTCGCTGGCCACATCGGTCGGATACGGCAGCGTATCGGTAAACACGGTCGTCTGCGCATTTCGGCCGATCAGGAAACCAAGCACATAACGAGCGGACAAAATGTCGCCACCCGTCACCGCTTCTTGCGATTGCAACGAACCGAGTTGCGACTCGGCGCTCAAAATTTCGCTTTGCCGCGATTTGCCGAGATTGCTGCGTTCGCGCAATTCTTTCACGCGATCTTGCGTGAGACCGATCGACACGCGCGTGTCGGCCTGAAATTGCTCCAACTGAAGAACGCGATAAAACGCGGTCGCGACATCCATGTAAAGGTTGACCGATTCCCGCATCAGCAACGCTTCATTCTTCCGCTGCTCGGCTTTATACGCGGACATCGCCGCGAACTCCTTAAAACCGGAGAACAACGGCTGCTTGGCCGTGAATTCCGACGCGTTGCGCCACCGATCGAGAAGGTCGGATGAAAACTCCCCCGAGCCGGACCGTGAGTTGCTTGTGTCCTGAACGGTGGAAGCAAGATACCAATGAAGGCTCGGCAACACGGCGCCGAGCGATTGGCGCCGGCGTAATTTCGATTGCTCGATATTTTGCTGCGCTTGCAGCAATCGTTCGCTTTGCTTGATCGCCAACTCATAGCAATCCCTCAATGCGAGGGACGTCGAAAGGATCGGGTCCGCGGCAAATGAAAGGCAGGTGGCGAATGCCAACAGCAGAGAAAATAACGATGAAATGCGTTTGATCATGTGTTGTAGTTACGAAGGATAAGTCAGTTGGTTTATATCAAAATGATACATTCCAGACATGACGTTCGAGATTTTCATTGAAACAATTGGAACCCTGCTCTTTGCCGGGAAGTTCCTGGTGGCGGCCAAATTTATCGGTTATCGACTTGCGAGCTGGCTCGGCGTCGGCATTTTTTACAAAAAAGGAAAAGACAGCGGAAAGAAGAGGTTTTATTGGATCGCCTTTTTGATTTGGCTCACGTCCTGGTCTCTTTTCATCTATTTTTCGCCGAAACTATGGCATTTTGCGGTCGCCTGGTTTCATCGCTTTTGATATGCTGCGGCCTCTATGACCGACGCTCCAAACTCTGCGACGCTGAGTTTGTCCGCAAAACAGGTGATCGATCACATCCATGATGGAGTGATGATCACCGACCTCAATCACTTCATTATTTATATCAACGAACCTTTCACACGCGTCACCGGCTACAAAGCGGAAGACGTGCTCGGCAAAAAACCAACCTTATTAAAATCCGGCCTTCACAAAGCGCCGTTCTATTCGAAAATGTGGCACGCCATCGAGAAGGTGGGCGTCTGGCAGGGAGAAATCGCGAACCGACGCAAGAACGGTGAAATCTACACCGAATGGCTTTCGATCAGTTCGATTAAGGACGCGGACGGAAAAATCACGAATTTCATGGCCGTTTTCACCGACATCACGAAACGCAAGCGCGCGCAAGAAACGATCCGCCACATGGCTTACTACGACGCGCTCACCGATTTGCCGAACCGCGCATTATTCCGCGAACAATTGAAACAGGCGTTATCGCTGGCGGAGCGCAATCAAGAAATGGTCGGCGTTCTATTTCTCGATTTGGACCGCGTGAAAGTGATCAACGACTCTCTCGGCCACGAAATGGGAGACCGATTGTTGAAAGGCGTGGCCGAACGATTACGCCGATGTTTGCGCGCGTCGGACGTGGTCGCACGGCTCGGCGGCGACGAGTTCATGTTGCTTCTCACCGGCATCAAACAACCGAACGAAATCACGCATCTGACCGAAAAAATTCTCGAAACGATTCGTCCGTCGTTCAAGTTCGACTCCCACGAATTGTTCACAACCGCGTCGATCGGCGTAAGCATCTATCCGAACGACGGCCGCGAGGCGGAAACATTGCTGAAGAACGCGGACACCGCGATGTACCGCGCGAAACGCAGCGGCCGCAACAGCTATCAAATGTTCGACGAGACGATGAAAGTCGAGGCGTTCCAACAGCTCGCGCTCGACAACGGACTCCGACGCGCGCTCGAACGCAACGAATTCGTGATCCATTATCAACCGCAAATCAGCGTGTCGAGCGGCGAAATCATCGGCATGGAAGCGCTCGTGCGCTGGGATCATCCGGAATTGGGACTACTTCCCCCTTCCACGTTCATCCAATGGGCCGAAGATTCCGGTTTGATCGTGCCGATCGGAGAACGCGTGTTGCACATGGCCTGCGAACAAAGCAAGAAATGGATCGACAGTGGTTACCCGTCGATCAAAGTCGGCGTGAACGTCTCAGGCAAACAGATGCGTCAATCGAACATCGTTGAGACCGTGAAACGAGTGCTCAAAGAAACCGGTCTTCCGGCCGAATGTCTCGATCTTGAATTAACCGAGAGCGTGTTGATGGACCTGGACAGTCAAGCGATGGACGTTCCGCACGCATTGAGAGCGATGGGCGTCGGATTTTCAATCGATGATTTCGGCACGGGCTATTCCTCGTTGAATTATTTGAAGCGGCTGCCGGTGAACACGCTGAAGATGGACCAGTCGTTCATCCGCGACCTGACCAGCGATTCAAACGATGCGGCGATCGCGCATGCGGTGATCGGGCTCGGACACGGACTCAACATGAACGTACTGGCGGAAGGCGTGGAAACCGAAGGGCAACTCGAACATCTGCGCGGGCTCAAATGCGACCACGTACAGGGATTCCTTTTCAGCCAACCGCTGCCGCCCGTGATTTTCGAAAAATTACTAAAGGAAAAGAAAAACCTCGCCAATCAAGGTACGCTGTTCGCGCACTCCTAAGAAACTTTTACGTGCAGTTTTTCCCCTAAAGAAAGAAACGATTTAAGCCAAGCGCGCGCGTCTTCGCTGCCATTGTCGGCCCGGCGTTTTAATTCCGGATACACACGCTGCAGGAATTCATAATAATTATTCTGCACGCTCCAAAGGTTCACTTCAAACGGCAGCGCGGCCACCATACCGACCACCGCATCCAATTGAGCAAGTAACTCGGTGTGCTCTGGATCGGCCCACCATTCGTCGATCATGTGCAACACGTTGTTCTGCAACGCGTACGCGAGACCGGGACCGTCGAGTTGAATCCGCGCTTCCTTCGCTTCGGCGAGCAAAGACGAAACCTTTTCCAAATCGACTTGGTCGCTTTCGAACGCGTGCCGCAACGCGGCATTGATCGAAAACTCGGCGGCCGCCTGCAGCGCTTTCGGCAACGGCGCCGACAAATCGGCTAAGAACCGCATGAGCGGCGCGTTGTTTTCGAAAATTTGACGCAGCACGCTCTCCGAATCGGCGAGCGTGGTTTCAAGAATGGAACTCACGATTTTGCGTTGTTCGTCGCGAAACAGCGATTTCAACGAATATGTGGACGTGCCGAAATGACGGTCCATCGCGCGGATCGTCTCGCTGAAGTCGGCGCGTTTGAACGCGGCCGTCAACTCATCGAGCATCGCGCCATACGCCTCGGGCCCATTGAACAACGACACACCGCCGTTTAAATTGTGATCGCCCAAATGCAGAATCGCGAACGAAAGCCGCTCGGATTCTTTCGTGACTTCGGAAACGATGCGGATCCATCCGGCCACCAACCGAGCTTTACCGGCAACGAATGTTTTGTAATCCTCATAATTGATCGTGTAGCAGTACGTTTTCGTTTCATGAGAACCGTTCGCGAACAGCGAACTGATCGCGTAATGCGCGCCGATTTTTTGCAGATCCATGGCCGACTGCTTGACGAGACGCGTGTAAACGCGGCGGCCGTCCTTCATCTCGTGCACGTTGCTTTTCGCGAGTTCGAGCTTCGATAGAAACGTTTCTTCGAACGGTTGATTGAAAAGCTGCTCGGCCAATTGAATCGCGCGCGCCGCATACTGCATGACCTGCACCGCTTCAATCCCGGAAATTTCATCGAAGAACCATCCGCAACTCGTGTACATGAGCAAAGCCTGCCGCTGCAGTTCCAGCAACTTCAGCGCGGTCGTTTTCTCGGCCGCATTGAGCGGTCGGTGCGCGTTGCGCCCGAGAAACTCATCGACTTCTTCATCCGACCGGTCGAATAAAATTTCGACGTAATCGTTGCGCGCCATCCACGGATCCTTCAGAAGTTCGCTGGCCTTGGCCTCGTACAACGGCGAGACCGTATCGCGCAGCCAATCGAGCGCGTCGCGCAACGGTTTGCGCCACGCCTGATTCCATTCGGGACGTCCGCCCATGTTGCAGCCGCAATCGCTGCGCCAGCGTTCGACGCCGTGGGAGCAGCTCCATGAGGTGTTTTCAAAAATCTGCACTTCTTGTTGCGGCGGAAATTTTTCGAGAAATTCGCCGTAATTCGTGAGTTTCGCCAATTTTTCAGTGTCGATCTGGTTCAACGCGTACGCAAGCGCCATATCACCGTACCGATGATGATGGCCGTACGTTTCTCCGTCGGTCGCAATGTGGACGAGCTGCGACCACTCGCGCTTGTCGGAGAAACCGCCCATGAGACGATTCACCAGATATTCGCCCTTCTCGAGCAAACGCTCGAAAGCGATCGAACGCGAGATGGGCCCGTCATAAAAAAAGATCGCAATCGATTTTCCGGACGGAAGAAATTGCATATACGAACGCGTCGGATCGATTGAGCCGGAACTGACGTCGATCCAATCGTCCGATCCGATCTGGCGGAACGCTTTCGCCTGATGCGGCGCGAGAATCGTGAATTTGATGCCGAGACCCGCCATGATCTCGAGACTTTCCAAATCCACCGCGGTTTCAGCGAGCCAAATCCCTTCGGGTTTGCGCCCGAACCGGAATTCGAAATCACGAATTCCCCAAAACACCTGCGTGAATTTATCGCGTGAGTTCGCGAGCGGCATGATCATGTGGTTGTAAACTTGCGCGATCGCCGAACCGTGCCCCGAAAACCGTTTCTGACTTTGTTGGTCCGCTTCAAAGATCGAACGATAGGCATGCGGCGCGTTTTCTTCCATCCAACTTAACAGCGTGGGGCCGAAATTAAAATTGATGCGCGCGTAATTATTAAGAATTTTAACGATGCGCCCCGTGGTGTCGAGAATGCGCGACACGCCGTTGGGCCCGTAACATTCGGCGGTGATCCGCTCGTTCCAATCGTGATACGGATAAGCCGAGTCTTGAAGCTCGATTGATTCCAACCACGGGTTTTCGCGGGGCGGTTGATAGAAGTGACCGTGAACGCAGATGTACTTTTCCATTTAACGTTTGATTCGAAAGATTTGGAACGGATTGTGGGTCGGATCCAACCGCAGCGACACGATCTTTTCCCATCGAGAAATCGACCCGTTCATCAAATCCTCGACCTCGAATTGAGCTTCCCATGAAAGTCCGATTTTATCCAGGGGAATGTGCATCTGCGCATCATGCGCATGATGCGGATCCAAATTAACGGTGACAATCAACACGTTCGATCGGTCTTCGGTCCTCTTTAGAAACGACAGAACATGCTCGTTGCTGTTCGGAATGAATAGGAGGTTCGGCAACGTTTGAAGCGCGCGGTTCTCGCGCCGGATTCGATTCAACGCGGAAACGATCGGTTTGATGTTGTCGTCTCTGTTCCAATCCCGCACTTTGATCTGAAATTTTTCGGAGTCCGCGTATTCGACGGTGCCCGGCAACGCGTTCCCCTCGCACAATTCATATCCGCTGACAATACCCCACGCCGGCGACAGAGTGGCCGCAAGCGCCGCGCGTAAAACAAATGCGGCGCGTCCGCCGTGCTGCAATGTCTCCGGAAGAACGTCGGGCGTGGTCACGAAAAAATTCGGACGGAAATAAGTGGTCATTTGCGGATCACAAAGTTCGGTTAAGTATTCGGTTAATTCATATTTGGTGTTGCGCCAAATAAAATACGTATACGATTGAGAAAAGCCGGCCTTCGACAGCGTCTTCATCATCTTCGGACGCGTAAACGCTTCGGCGAGAAAAATCGCCTGCGGATATTTCGCTTTCACCTCGCGAATCACCCATTCCCAGAACGCGACCGGCTTCGTGTGCGGATTGTCCACGCGAAACAAAAGAACGCCGCGTTCGGCCCAGAATAAAAAAACATCCCGCAACGCAGCGTATAACTTGTCGTGCGACGGCGCGTCGAAGTTCAGCGGATAAACGTCTTCATATCGGTACGGCGGATTCTCCGCGCATTTGATGGTGCCGTCGGGCCGATGATAAAACCATTCCGGATGCTGCTTGACCCACGGATGATCGGGCGAACAATGCGGGACGAAATCAAGCGCAACCGACATTCCGAGCGCCCGCGCCGCTTTCACGAACCGATCGAAATCATTGAACGTGCCGAGCGACGGTTCAATGGCCGTATGCCCGCCGTTTTCATTGCCAATCGCCCAAGGAGACCCCGGATCGTTTGGTCCGGCCTGCGGCGTATTGTTCGGCCCCTTCCGGGCCGTGCGACCGATCGGATGAATCGGCGCCAAATATACGACGTCGAACCCCATCGCCTGAATATCGGGCAAACGCTTTTCGGCGTCGGCGAACGTGCCGCTTTTATTCGGATCGGCGCCTTGCGAGCGCACGAACAATTCGTACCAAGAAGAAAAACGAGCGGACGGTGGATCAACGATAACCGAATAATGCGCTGCGCTCTCTTCAGGCGCCGATCGCACGCCGTCTTCTTCGGAAAAGGCGCGCACAAAAAATTCATAGGGTCCGACATCATCGACGCGAAACTCGGCGCGCCACCGATCGTTGCCGTCGTCTCGCATCGGCGTTTCATTCCACTTCGCCGTATCGCCACGGCGCCAAAGTAACGTGACGAACATCGCCGGATGACCGTCGCGAAACACATCGGCCTCGACAACGCAAAGATCGCCGACGATTTGCTTCGCCGCAAACCTCCCGCCATCCACCGACGGCGAAACGTTTTCAATAAAAATCCGCCGACTAACTACGGCCATAGAGACGCGTCAAACCGGCGAGTCGTTCGGCGAGCGCGGGTGTGAGGCTTCCGGGGTTCATGCGCCATTGCCAATTGCCGGATTGGGTGCCGGGCAAATTCATACGCGCATCGGTGCCGAGGCCCAACAAGTCTTGCATCGGAATGATCGCGGTATTGCCGACCGACGCGAGCGCGAGACGAATCAGATCCCAATGAATTTCACGGCCGTTTGAATGCGCGTACGCGAGAACTTGCCTTTTGTCGGCGGCCTTCAGCGATTCGAACCAACCGACCGTCGTGTCGTTATCGTGCGTGCCCGTGTAAACAACCGAGTTGCGTATGTGATTGTGCGGTAAAAAAGGATTTGCAGAATCCGAGCCGAAAGCGAACTGCAGCACGCGCATGCCGGGCAAGAACAACCGGTCGCGCATCATGGTCACTTCCGGAGTGACGGCGCCCAAATCCTCGGCGATCAGCGGCCGCCGTCCGATTTTTTTAAACACGACATTGAACAGATCGTCTCCGGGGCCCGGCCGATATTTTCCGTTGATCGCCGTGCGATGCGACGCCGGAATTTCCCAATAGCGTTGGAAACCGATGAAGTGATCCAGTCGCAGCGCATCGAACAATTCGAAGTTCGTTCGAAACCGCTCCACCCACCACGCGTAGCCGCTGCGCTTGAGCACGGGCCAGCGATAGAGCGGGTTCCCCCACCGCTGACCGGTGCTGCTGAAATAATCGGGCGGACACCCGGCCACGTAAATCGGGCTGCCTTTTTTATCGAGCCAAAACAATTCGGGATGCGCCCACACGTCGGCGCTGTCGTGCGCGACGAAAATCGGCACGTCACCGATTAATCCGATGCCGAGCTCGTCACACTGCGCGCGCAACCGACGCCATTGCCGGAAAAATTGGAATTGAAGAAATTGATGATAACGGATCAACAGCCGCAAATCGGCGCGCGCCACTTCCAATGCGGCACGTCGACGCAACCGATACGGATCCGGCCATTTTTCCCACGACAGACCGCGGAATTTTTCTTTCAGAGCGCAATAAAGCGCGTAATCGTCGAGCCACGCTCGATGTTTGCGGCAAAAATGCTCGAACGCGTTGTGTTGCGATTTTTTTCCGCGCTCGAACGCGCCGAACGCTTTGCGCAAGCGATTCTTTTTGAAACGCCAGGCCGCATCAAAATCGACGGCCGAAAATTTTGACGGTACGAACGGGCGAACCTCCCCTTTCGACAACAATCCTTGCGCGGCGAGATCATCTAGATTAATGAACAACGGATTGCCCGCGAACGCGGACAAAACTTGATAGGGCGAATTGCTAATACCGGGAGGTCCGAGCGGAAACATTTGCCACCAACGCTGGCCGGCGGCACGCAAGAAACGCGCGAACGTGGCCGCCTCGGCGCCGAGATCCCCGACGCCGTGGCGGCCAGGCAGCGACGAAATGTGCAACAAGACGCCGCTGGCGCGTGTGGAAAGGTCTTTAGTTTTTATTGGGCTGCGGGGTAATGCGCAAGTAGGGTTTGACGGCCTTGTAGCCTTTCGGGAACAAGCGCTGAATTTCCGCTTCATCTTTGACGGCCGGCACGATGATCACGTCTTCGCCGTCTTTCCAGTTGGCGGGAGTCGCGACTTTGTGTTTGTCGGTCAATTGCAGAGAATCGATCACGCGCAAAATCTCGGCGAAGTTGCGGCCGGTCGCGGCCGGATACGTGATCATCAAACGCACTTTCTTGTTCGGATCGATGATGAACACCGAACGCACGGTGAACGTGTCGCTCGCGTTCGGATGGATCATGCCGTACAAATTCGAAACCTTTTTATCGCCGTCGGCGATCAACGGAAAATTCACTTTGCACGACTGGGTTTCCTCGATGTCCTTGACCCACCCTTTGTGATCGGCCAACGGATCGACGCTCAAACCGATCGCCTTCACGTTGCGTTTGTCGAATTCCGCTTTCAATTTCGCGACGGTGCCGAGTTCGGTCGTGCAAACGGGCGTGTAATCTTTCGGGTGCGAGAACAGAATGACCCAATTGCTGCCGGCCCATTCGTGAAACTTAATGCGTCCTTCGGTCGAATCCTGCTCGAAGTCGGGCGCGATGTCGCCGAGCTGGATCGGTTTTGTCGTGGTATTTTCCATACGATTCTCTCCTGTTATTAATTATTCGCTCGGCAGTATAACTAATTAAGCCTGGGACGAAATCAGCCGTTTAAACGTGACAAAACGGCTTAATTCTTTCAGACTAATCCGCACGCCTGAGCGAGTTGCTTCATCTAACAACAGGAAGAGCTCCACGATAATTCCCTCTGCGTCTCTAAGTCTCTCGAGAGAATCGACGGTGACGTCCGATAAATGAGCAAAACGCGACACGCTGACATGGACACGCGCCACCACCGTGCCGACAATGGCCTTTAACGCATCGGCGGACAGATCAAGTGTCGCATGATTTCGAACCAAGTGAATATTCGGCTCAGGCGCCGCATTTTCAAATTCACCGTCGACGACGATCACCACCTGCGCCTGCGGGTTCTTTTTAACCAATTCGCGTGCGGCTGCCACTTGAGAGCTTATTTGATCGGGCGTTTTCGCACCGGTTGCGCGCAACGAAACGAACGGGCCATTGATATTGTCGACCACCTCCGCAATAAGGTTCGGCGTTTTATGCAGCAACAACATCGCCGGCAAAATATCGGCGAGCTCGTTAAGCGTCGAGGATTCCTTCGCCTTAATCTTCTTTTTGATCTCACCAGCCAACCGTTCATACACCTCAGCATTCGCAATATTGGCGAGTTGGATCGATTCTGCATCGGGCCCGATGTGTTCGATAATGTCTCTAAGCTTTAAACGGTCGATGGCGTCGGTTTCTTTTATGTCCCGAAGCTTGGCCAAAATCTCCTTTTCAAGAATTTGGTCATTCGCCAGAAATCCAAATATCTGCTCAAGGTGTAATTGTTGGTCGATAGAAGCCTGAAAGATTTTTGCATCCGATTTTTCTTTTTCGGACAATTGCCAATTCGATCGCTGATCAAACTCAACCACCATCGACAACATGAATTTTGCGGAAATAATATCGGCACCGCCGTACAACAAGTCGGTCACGACATCGGGGATATAAATCTTTTTCGGATCGTCGCTCGAGTAAGTGTAACTGCCTAGATCAACCAAATTGATTCCATCATCGGCGACGAGGAAATTATCTTGACGCTGATCCCACAGCTTTAATCCGTTTTTGCGCATGTAAACAAGCATGCGAACGATCGAACGTCCAAGTTCGATTGTTTTTTCTTCGTTCCCTGGTATGTCTTGCTTCAGGTATTCATTGAGCTTCTTCCCTTTAGCGAATCCCATTAAAAGCATGACCGGCACCGTCCCTTTTGCGGTTGGCGTCACGATTTTCCCGTAATAATCCGGGAAATGAATATCTTCTAATCCAGAATTATGAAGCAAACGGTTTCCGTACAATTTCTCATAAACGGTCACGTCGTTTTGAAGGTTGTTCGTGTTGTCTTCGGTAAATTTAATGATATCGGAAGCCGCAACTTTTGCGACGATCACTTGTGTCGCTCCGTATGTATCTTTCACAGGAATCGCATACGCGCTGCCGAACGTACCACCGCCCAAATACTTCAACACGGACTTATCGTTCCCCTGAACAACCAAATCGTATTGTTTCAAGAAATTAACCGCGTGCTCGTACACAAATTGCTCGACGTCGATCGCGTCCGTGTCCTTGGGCAACGGCTCGATCGGCATAACTTTCGGCCGCGCCGGCCATTTATCAATGAACGGCAAATGCGCGGCGAAATTTCCGGCGATCAAACCGACAAGCGCTGCAACGACGACTTGCCAAAACATCAAATCCGCACCGCTCGTCCATAACACGATTGCCGCCGTTGCAAGCGCGGATACGTAGGAAATACGGCGCACAAAGAGAACTGTCTTCAAGATTTCAGCGCCGGTCGGCATCGCGTGAATATGCGCACCCGAAAAATGCTCGTCAATGAAAGCGTCGGACCAAAAATAAAACCGTCCCGCTTCAACGCTTAAAATCAAAAACGCGCGCACGATGGTCTGCAAATAAAACCGCGGCGTTACGCGGCGGACGATTGGATCGATGATCCTTAGCGTCCGTTCCGTCGTCAATGTGAGCGGACGTTGGATACCGGGCAGGCGACTCAACGTTAATTCGGAAGGAAAAGGCGTGGCAACCTCGCGAGCCGCCGTCATATCGGTCATATAAATCGCGTGCGTTTGAACATCGTAACGCGCGCTGAAAGCAGGCATCAATCCTTCGTCAAATATCACGAGCTTGTTCTCCGGACTAAGACCGAACATCACTTCATCTTCACCGGTGATATCGATCACCGGTCCGTCGATAACAATGCCGCCGCGCAAATTTCCGCCGATGAAACGAAATTTGTGGTCAAAAACGGAAAAGAGCGTTCCAGGCTTGAACGCGGTCGTCTCAATTATTTTCGAACCCGGCATTCTTCGCAGCAAGACGGGCGGTCGTATCGAATTCAACATCTCTCTCGAAACAGTCGGATTATTTGATTGATCATCTTTAAGAATCAAACGCCGGCCGAAATTTTCGTCGACGATTCGGACCAACACCGAAATATCATCGATCTTTCCGTCCGGTTTCGGACCGCGACTGAGTTTTGGCGCAGATTTCCACCGTGCCAACGTGGCGCTGCTTTCATAGGCAAGGTCGTATATGATTCTGGCGATCTCCTCCGCATTCCCCTTCCCCTGCTTAACCGCCCACATTATTTGCGCCATCGACACATTATCAGTGACGCCGTCACTCAATAATAAAATGAGGTCGCCTTCGTTCACCTCCAGCAACGGAGAAAACGTGTGCGGATGAATTGTTAAACCACCGTCGAATCCGACGCCGTTCTTAAGGACATACGCTCCGTACGTTCCCTTATGGCTTCTCTTGATCTCATCGAAAGAGCGGCGCTCACTCTTATCCGCCTTGCGCATTTCCTCGCGCCACTCTTCGCCGACGTTCATATCTCCCGAAAAAGGAATCTTCACTTTGTATGTGTTCTGAGGGGTACGGTGTACAAGTCCCGCCAAACTGTCGCCAAGCCCACAGAATTGCACGACTTTTTTATCTCCGACCCGCGCCGGTACGGCCAACACCTTCGTCGTTCCCAACGAAATAAAGTTTCGACGGAATCCTTCCTGCAACGAAGCCAAATGCGCACAAGATATCGCCAATATGATCGCGAGCCTTAAATCAGCGGCAGTTTCAATCGGCCGTGTTTCCAAGCTTTTCAAAAACCAATAGGCAAACGTTCCTCCAACAAGATCGGATCCGAGAGCGCCGTTCATTGTGGATATACCGTCGTTCAGCAATAACAACTCTCCGTTTTTTGAAAGCCGTCCGAAAACGCGGTCTTGGTTCGGGTCGTCGTCGCCGACCTTTTGATACGTGCTGCCTGTGAATGTGGCGAACGTCGGTCCATTTTCACGCGGCACCAGTGTTTTAATCTTCGGGCTTAACGGCGCTTCCAATCGTTGACCGTCGGCCGCCGAGTAGACGAGCACGGTCGAACCATTTAGCGACCCCAAATCTTGAAGCACGATTCCGTCCTCAAAAAATTCGATTTCCAACTGACGCCCCGACACGCCCGGCAATTTGGTTTTCAACTGCGCGTCATCATCGCGACCCACCACGATTTTTTGTCCGGGCACCAAAGGACCGTCTCCACCTTCGAAGTGTGCAGGGCTCGCCACGATTTCCAATTCGTTTGAAGCGGCAGCCGCCATCGCGGCGCGCGTGCGTCGGATCAAGAATTTTTCGCCGCCGACGTCGACCACCACACGCGTGTGCGGGCCGAAGCGGATCAACGACGACGCGTTATTTCCGATCAAAGAGAGTTTCAGCGGCGATTCGTTGATGTGAACGGTCTCAGTTGCGGCAACCTGCCTGCCATCTCGGAACTCGATGCCGCCAAAAATTTCATCACGGTAATAAGTGTAAATGCCTTTCCAAAGATTTTGATTCTTCGCGTACCCCTGAAATCCTTGAGCAAACAATTCGCCGTGCAAAACGTAATGCATAAACGTTTCGGCAAACAATTCGCCGACATCGCCGTCGGATTTAGGCTGAATATACTTGCGACGGTCTTCTCCGGAAAACTGCGACTGGGGCAATTTGTAGACATCGTTTGCTGCGCGATGAAGCAACATATCGATCGGCCCATGTCTGTGTTTTAAATGAACGGCATGCCCCAACTCATGGAGCAAGACTTCGATAAACTCCTCGCTAAAGAAAAGCGTCGGCTGTACACCCAGTTCGCCGCGTTCCTCATTGTAATCGCCGAACCGAGAAGGATTGTAACGGCCGGCGGCCAAATTGAAACCGCCGTGCAACGCAACGTCGAGGTCAGACGTATCAATCAAGACATCCAGCGGTAATGCTTTCAAAACTTCGGCCGCCAACCGAATCACCTCGGACCGCGGTTGATGAATGTCCTTCGCCAACCGGAAACCATAGCGCAGGAAATCACGCTCGAATTCGTTGCGCGCCGCGTCATACTCCGAATCGGGTCCATTCGAACCCGGTCGAACTCCGATCCGAAACTCATGGTGCCAGCGCGGGAGTAAGCGCACCAATAGTTCATTTATTGGCTTCGAAAGCTGCAACTGCTGCATCGTTGCGCCGGAACCGGCGTCTTCGTGAATTTTTCCACCACTTACATAAATCCGTCGGCTGATCAGATCAAAAAATACGTCGTTCACCCGCGTAAGATGCGATTGAAGCCATGCCCATCGTTCCGCGCGCGCCTTCTCTTTCGTAGGATCATCTTGAATTTTTAGAGCCAAACGCCGATATTCGTCGGCCCAATCGATTCGCCCTGTTCCCGTCGTCAATGTCGGCTTGCCAAGTACGACCAACACAAGGTTTGCCGTGAAATGCAGGAGGACCTGCCACTGCAAAGAAACGCCCGTCGCGGCGGGCAACGCGAACACAAATAGAATGCCGAACGCCAATAGAATCCGGTCGCCATCATCGCGCGCGGGATGCATCGCGAGAAAAACGATGCAAATCGCCAAAAGATGCAACCACGAAAGGCTCCACATCTGCTGCATCGCGGCAAACCACAGCAATTCGTAAATCGGAGAAAAAGTGATTTTGATGAAATCGTCGGAAACGTTCGCTCCGAAAAAACGGAAGAACGACCGGCCGGCCGCCAACGTATCGAACGAAGACAGTCCTATATATTTCGTCGCGGGTCCGTCCGAACTCATTTTATCGACCTGTTTTAATGTTTTGCCGTTAAGCTTCGACGGCTTTATTCCTTTATGAATGGCCAATGAGATCGCATTGTATGCCGCTTGCAAAGTTTGGCCGTGATCCATTGCGGCATGGATCCACTGCATGAAGCTTGATTGATTCTTAGCAGCAACCGTTTCAAGATGTTGAGGATCCTGCCGAACGAACCGTTTTCCAAAGTTTCGTCGGATCGTAGTTCTCGGAAGCACGGTGAACACGTGCGGATGTGCGTGCGAAACGACGATCGTGGCATCGGCATAATCGCCAGGACCGCCGTCTGCGACCACTCGACCGAGACGCACTTCTTCGGTGGAGCGTTGTTTGATTCTCGCGATCTGTTCGCCCACCTGAAAATAAACGTCGGAAAGTATTTCGACGGTTTCGGTCGCTTTATCCAAATAGGAATTTGACGACAGAAAACCTTTCTTTACGCTGCGATGAAGCGCGGCCAATCTTTTCTTCGCGGACGCATAATCGCCGGCCTCGACAAATTTAAAAACCGTGTGCACGGCTCGATCCACGATTGGATCGCCGGATTCGATGGCTTTTTCATTGGGATGAACGAGCCCGGCGACGAGCAACGATTCGTCATCGGTGGGTTTATTCACGCGTCGCGGGCCGGTTTTCTCCCGCACGGCGAGACCGATCGCTTGCGCGACGTTTTCCAATGAGCCCGCTTGCGCGAACAATTGATCGAATTCTTTCTGCCGCAGCACGTCGGTTACGCCATCACTGGCCAACACCGCCGCCGCGCCCGACGGCAAAATCATTTCCGTAAATACAAGTTGAGCGCCTGACTTTTTACGCGCATCGCGACGCTCACCGACGGCCAATCCGTTCGACATCACATTTTGAGTCTTCAACCATTCCTGTTGTTCTTTCGTTGCTCCATAAATTGCGTCGTGATAATCACGAAGGAACCGGCGTTCAGCGGAACTTTTTCGTTTCCAATACCGACGAACTCCGGCAAGATCCATTGTTTGTTCGGGCTTCTTCTCCGGCCGCAAATTTGGAACCGACGCGTGCAAAATCGGCCCGGTCACGCGCCGAACGAACGCGGGAGAATCGCCCAGAGACAAAATAACCGTAAAGAATTTACCATTCGGCAACGGGACCGCGAACAGCCCTTCAACGGACGTACCGGCTCCGGTTCCTCTCAACTGAGCGTTCAACGCGTTCTGAGCGCGCCGCACCGCGTTGCGAAGCGCGCGTCGCACCGATTCGGGATCGCTCAACGCATCGCGAGCCGATTGATGACGACTCCAAAACTCGACCATCGCGCGCAGGAAAACCACCCCGGCCAGGCGGCTTGCCTGTTCGGCGTGACCGCCTCCGCCGACGCCGTCGCCCAGGAAAGCGATCACGCTACCGTCCGGCATCACGCGTGAAATCAAGAAATCTTCGTTGTGTTTTTTGCCGCGCTTGGAGGGAGCCGTATACTCGGAAACGAAAGTCCGCTTCGCAGCCATCGACGAATCGATCGAGATCGGCTCCTCATATCGCTCATCTTCGTAAGTCTTCAATCCGATCATTTTCGCCAACGCACCCGACGCTTCCATTTCCTTCAACGTCACAATGACCGAATCCGACTCGTGTGAGTCGAAATACTTCTGCGCTTTCGACTTATCGCTTTCTGCGGCCTTTTCGGCCAGATACCGGCGCCACTTTCTAAAGGAGTCGGAGTCCAACTTAAAATCAAGATAGTCACGAACATGTTGGATGTTAATTTTGACCGGCTTTTTCCCAAGAAATGTCTCAAGGATTTGATTAAACGGACCTTCGAACTGGGATTGATCCTCAAGTTCGGCTACCGACTTCAACGACGCCATCGCAACGATCAGCCGCTTTTGTTCGGTGGTCAGCGAGGAACCGAAGGCTTTTCCAGTGGTGAGCGCGGGTCCGCCGACAGTAACCAATCCGGCATTCGCCAGGAAATGCAGCAACATCTGCCATTGCCAAGAAACTCCGAACGCCGCCGGCAACGCGAACACGAATAGAATGCCGAACGCCAATAGAATCCGGTCCCCATCGTCGCGCGCGGGATGCATCGCGAGAAAAACGAGGCAAATCGCCAAAAAATGCATCCATGAAAGGCCCCACATCTGCTGCATCGCGGTGAACCACAACAGCTCATAAACAGGAGAGAAAATGACTTTTATGACGTCATCGGAAACATTCGCTCCGAAAAACCGGAAAAACGAACGGCCCATGGCCAACGTATCGAATGAGGTCAACGCCGGCGGCCGCAACGGCACACGCGTCGCGCCGCGGTCGCCAACAACGAGTTCAAGTCCGTCCGGACTAAATTGAACCGCCGACGCGCGTCCGAAATTCAACATGAACGGATCCATCGGATCACCGGTTTGCATTTCAAAAACAAGCAACAATCGATGGTCAAAATCTCCGCTGAGAACGGCCACGCGCGCGCCGTTTTCGCTCAACGCCCATTCACGAACGGCACCGATATGGGTCGCGCCCTCTCCCACTTGTCGTCGAGTTTCCCTTTCATTCACGTGAATCGAACGGTCGTCTTCCGGTCCGTACAAAGCGCCCACATATTTCAAATCGGGAGTGAGCCTAACCGCTTGAACGGCCCCTGGCAAAATATAGGTACGGCCTTCGCGTTCCCCCGACTCGACATTGAAAACAGTAATGCCGGAGCCCACGCGACCTCTTTGTCCGTGAAACACAGCCAATCGTCGCGCGTCTTCGCTTAAGAAAAGTTGTTGGATTGGTTGACCGGTGTTCCAATATATTTGTCCGAGCGATTCTTTTCCCGTGCCCACCTCGTACGATGTCACGACCCGGCGATTAATGCGCTCATGTGCAATGACCACGCGATCACCATCAAAGGTAAGCGCAAATGAGTGAACCTCGATGAGCCCGATGATTGGGTTACCCACCGGCGCACCGGTGAACGCGTCGTAAACGAAAATGGAACGATTGTTGGCATGCCCCGCAAGCACCGCGAATCGACGACCGTCCAAGCTGACCGCAATATCCTTCACATTCCCTTCGACGGTGATATCAGGAATATTTATTGTCCCCCAACGGTCACGAACCCGAACGGTGTTGCCACTCGCGACAAACAACCATTGCCCATTTGGACTAAAACGAACGCTGTCAATCGTTTGGCGCTGCGCAAAGCGAGCCACGCGAAGTGGAACCCTTGGTGACCCGCCGATTTTTCCTTTCAATCGCTCGTTAAAAAGCGGAAGGTCCGCCGTTGCCAGCGCAAAATTCAATGCGCGGACGGCACCGCGAAGAGGCCCCATCAATAAGGGATTCTTCTCTCCGCCCTGCTCTTCCACCCAATCGAACGCAACGAGTAGCGCGTTCCGGGCCTCCTCAAGATTTGTGGAAATAGACTCGTAAACCTTCGCCAACAATTGCGGAAAACCGATGCCAGCGGCTGTTAATAGCGGCCGTCCGCTCAACCATCGCTCAAAGTTGGAGAGGATGTGCATCGCGCCGTGCGCAGCAAACATGGTCCAAAATACGTCGCGTACGGAAAATCCGAGTGAAATCGCAACGGCCGCCGCAACGATGCCGGCAATATTAACGATAATGATGCCCGCGCGAATATCGCGACGCTCGGCGTCGTTTTTCGGCTGATGCCACTCGATAACCTTATTGCTGAAAATCAAAGAGTAAAAGAGTGGGAACTCAATAACACACAAGGTGAAACTGGTAACGAGGTCAATTTTTGCGCGGTTGCTTGCAAGCAATTGAATCGACGAAAAAACACGGAAGCCGAAAATTCTGGCGATGATGCCGATAAACGTAAGAGGAAATACGAGGACCAAAAACGCCAGGGCGAAGCCGATCCATTTCGTCGCGAGGATCGGCGTAAAGAATGAAACAGTAACGTCGCTGTTGATGACGACGGCATCGTCGGAAGATTTTTTCCCCCACCACGGAACGCGACGAGCGGTCGCGTACACGCCGGTAACGCGCGTCGAAATGTAACCGCTCGCTTGCGCAGCGATCGCGCGCATCGCCGAAATCGCCTTCATGCCGACGGCGGGATTATTCGGCGCTCCGGCCAATTGATTTTCAACGGTAAGGAAAAGCGCGCGACCGTCAAACAAACGATCGAGAGAACTTTTCTCGCGCATGAAAATCGATAGATAGGCGGATCCGGCATCGGTCTCGACTTTCGTCACCGTGGGTTGCACCACGACGTACGACCGGCCCAACCGTCGGAAGTGGTCGATAATGTCCGGCGTATGAAAACCGCCGACCACAAGCACGACCGTGCGCGCATCCAGCGCGGCGGTCCGATCAGCCATCACGCGGCTACGAATATCGGCTTCTTCGTAAAATTTTTCGAACGCCCGATACCTATCGGACTTTTCGTATTCCCGCCATTCTTCTGGCGTCATCGCGAAGTCGAGAAGTTTCTTCTCGAGCATTAAACAACGAGATCGTTTCATCAATTGCTTCTCTTCCGGTGTTCGACACAGCGATGCGATCAAACGATCTTCCGCTAGACGTACGGATTTAAAGAGCGCTTCGACCGAAACGCCGTCGGAGAGCAAAACATATTGAATATAGCGGTCAAATGTCGGCGATTGCGCGAGCGAAATATGATGGCGGCGCAACAACGATTGAACCGCGCGGTAATAATCGGCGTAACGAACGCGTCCGGAACGATAGTCGACGGTGATCGCCAACAACGAACGCAATTCAAGTTCCGAACATTTCCGAG
>CAYXDS010000016.1:0-21361 GCA_964463805.1 uncultured Elusimicrobia bacterium
GGTTGCACGTGGGCGCCGACGGACTCGCGATCGGCAACCTGATGGAAATCCGTAAACCCGAAGGCGGCGCCGTGGTGGTCGTCGGCGACGATCCCTGGAACGAAACCACGCAAATTAATTCCGATTCACGTTTTCTCTCCAAGCATTTGCATATGCCGATTCTCGAACCGACGACGTTCCAGGAAATCAAAGATTGGATTCGCCATGCGTTCGATCTCTCGGGTGTTTCCGATTTGTACCTCAGCTATATTCTCACAACAAACCAAGCGGACGGCGGCGGAACCGTGCGCGTGAACGCTCATCCGAATTTGCCGATCAACCATAAACAGCCGACCACGATGACGAGTTCGTCGATCCACATTCAAGACACGGTGTTGATTCCGCCGCACACATCAATGCGCGAGTCGACGCTGGCCGAACGCTTCGACCGATTGCTGAAACGCGCGCGCGCGATCGGCATCAATCAATGGCACGGTCCAAAACGCGTGCGCATGCCGGTTGGGTTTATTACATCGGGACTTGCATCGGCGTATCTCGAAGAAGTTCTCCGGTTGCTTGGTCTTTGGACGCGCACGCCGGTTCTGAAACTCGGCATGACCTATCCGGTGGATCCCGAAGCGGTGTTCGATTTGGCGAATCATGTCGAACATTTGGTGATCGTCGAAGAGAAACGCGGTTTCCTTGAGGGGCAAGTGTCCGAAATTCTAACGGACTTGCGACAAACGGGACGGCTGCCAAAACCGCCGGCGTTGTGGGGGAAGAAATTTCCGAACGAAGAGCCCGGTTTCCCGTCGACGCGTGGGCTCAATGTGTCGATTGTTCTTGAGGTGTTGGGTCCGGCGTTCTTGCGGTGGAAAGAATATTTCCCGACGTTGAACGTGGACCGCATCGAACGCGAGCTGGCTGAAATCGTGCACACGCGTTCGTCGTCGTACGACGTGCCGTTGCGCACGCCGACGTTTTGCCCGGGATGCCCGCATCGTGACTCGTCGACGGTCAGTTTGAAGATAAAAACCGATTTTTTAAATCCCGATTACATGTCCAAAAAGAACGAGAAGCCAATGGACGTTATTTTCCATGGCGAATCGGGATGTCATTCGATGTTGCAGTTCGCGCCGAACGAGGGGCTGATGCAGAATTATTCGGGCATGGGTTTGGGCGGTGGTACCGGCGCCGGCATGTCGCCGTTCGTGACGAACAAACAAGTGGTGTTCCTCGGCGACTCCACGTTTTTTCACTCGGGCGTGATCGCGGTTTCGGACTCGATTAAGAACGGACAAGACATCACCTATGTGATTCTTGAAAATAAAACCACGGCAATGACCGGCCATCAACCGACGCCGGGCAACGATGTGGACGTGATGGGTCAGCCGACGCTGTCGCAAGACATCGAGCGCGTGCTGAAAGGTTTCGCGCCCGAGAATTTGAAGATCATTCGCACCAATCCGGCCGATCGTGAAGCGTATTCACAATTGCTGGAGAAAACCGTTTTGGAAAAAGGCGTCAAAGTGATCATTGCCGACAAAGAATGCGCGATCACGCTGTACCGACGCAAGAACGCTGAAAAGAAAGAAATCATTAAGCAGAAAGGTTTTATCGCGCGCGAGGAGAAAATCAATATTACGCCGGAGGTTTGCGAGAACTGTCTCGAGTGCACGCGCCAAACCGGTTGCCCGGGTTTGACTGTCGTTGAAACTGCGTACGGCCGCAAGATAGCAACCGATTTGTCCACCTGCGTCGATGATGGCGCGTGCGCGCGTACGAAAGCGTGCCCATCGTTCGAACGCGTCGTGATTACGCGTTCGCAAGCGCCGGCCAAGCACGCGATCGCGAAATTCGATTTCACACAATTAACCGAGCCGCAGACGCAGCCGTTCGATGATCGTTGGGCCGCCTATACGGCCGGCGTCGGCGGCATGGGCGCCGGTGTCGTAAATGCGGTGCTCGTTCGCGCGGGCATGATGGAAGGTTTCGACGTGAGCTTTCTCGACAAGAAAGGGCTCGCGATCCGCAACGGCGGCGTTTACGGTCACATCGTTTTTTCGAAAAAAGGCCCGGTCAGCACGCCGGTGATTCCTTATGGTAAAGCCGATCTCTTAATCGGTCTCGATTTGCTCGAGGCGGCGCGCGCTCTCGACGCGCGGACGAATTTGCGCGTGGCGCATCCGGCCCGCACCCACAGCGTGGTGAATAATCACAAACACGAAACGGTGCTGTCGTTGATGGGACGAAAAGATTTCGAGCCGCTGAAGCTCGAAGCGGTCATCCAAGCGAAAGTGCGGCTCGGCGGTTATCTGTCGGCGGACTTTTCGCAATTATCCGAGCAGCATCTCGGTTCCAAACTGTACGCGAACATGATGATTCTCGGCGCCGCTTATCAAAAAGGTTGGATCCCGGTCGGGCAGGAACGGATTTTATCGGCGATCGAACAAAGCGTACGGAAAGCCGATGTTGAAGCGAATCGACAGGCGTTTATGCTCGGACGGTACGCGGCGGCTCATCCGGAGATCCTTCATCCGGAACATCAGCGGCAATCGGCCGCCGATGTGATTGAAGAGAAAGCCGGTTACTTGCGCGATCGAGCGATATACGGTTCTTCGGTGGCGCGCGGTTATCGCGCGCTGATGGCGCAAGCGCTGCGCTGGATGGATTTACCGGAGGGCAAAGACGCGTTGCTCGCACGAATCGTTTACGATCTTACGCGTTACGAAGGTCTCGATTTGGCCCAACGCTATGTGCATTTGCTCTGGAACACGTACCGACGTGATCAAAAACGTTTCGGTTTTAAAGCGACGGAAGCGGCGATGATGGGATTGTTTCGCGCGTTTGCAATCAAGGACGAAATTTGGGTTGCCGAATTGCTCACATCGCCCGAAAAATATGAACGCGATCGGCTCCGCTATAAAATCGACGCCTCCGCCGGAGATAAGATTTCGTACGTGCACTTAAATCGGCCGCAATTCACGGTGTTTGGAAAGTCGATTGAATTTAATTTGAACTCGCGCGATTGGATGCTGCGCATCATGGCGCGCGCGAAATTCTTGCGCAACTGGTTGCCCGCGTGGCACTCGAAAGAGAAAGCGTTCCGTGACTGGTACGTGGGATTGGTTGAACGTTTTACGTTCTTTGAGTCTCAGCAGGATTATGAATTCTACGTCGAAGCTCTGCGCGTGCACGAACAAGTGAAAGGCTACCGGTCCATTCGTTATCCGCTGATGGAGAAGGCGATGGCCGAGGCGGCGGCCGTGCTTGAGAAAATCAACTCGTCGAAAACTTCCGTGGTGCATGTCCCAACGAATCCCGCCGTTTAAAATCCGCGAAGCCGACGGCAAAGACCTCGAAGCGATTCTCGATTTGATCAATTCCGGTTCGAGCAATGGAAAAATCTTACGGCGCACGCGCAAAGACGTGCGCAAAGCGTTGCGCGGTTTTTTAGTGGCCGAGAAAGAAGGGGAAGTGATCGGTTGCGGCGCGCTGGAAATTTACAATGAGAAGCTCGCCGAAATTCGGTCGCTGGTGGTCGATCCCGTTTATCGGAAAAGGGGGGTCGCCACCGCGTTGATAAAACGCTGCATTGAACAGGCGAAAAAGCGCCGCGTGTACGAAGTTCTGGCGATCACCGATCGCAGCGACGTGTTCGGCAGGTTCGGTTTCTCGCAGCAACTTCACGGACAGAAAGCGTTGTTCTTACGCCCTTGATCGACAACGGTACGCGAGCAGCGCAATCAGCGTTTTCGCATCGCGAATATTGCCTTGGTCGATTTCCCGGTAGATTTTTTTAAGCGGCATCGTTTCGCAACTCAAAAATTCATCTTCATCAGGATTGGCGTTGCCGCGTTTGAGTCGGTCGGCAACGTAAATATGGATGACTTCGTTTGCAAACGCGGCGGTCGGCCAGAAAGATAAAATTTTTTGAATTCGTCCCGCCTTGTACCCGGTTTCTTCCTCGAGCTCCCGTTTCACGCAAGCGAGCGGCGCTTCGTTCTTGCCGAGTTTGCCTGCCGGAATCTCCAGCGTCACCTGTCCGACCGGATATCGGTATTGCCGCACCATGACGACGTCGGTCTTGTTCACGATCGGAATGACGGCCACCGCTCCCGGATGATCCAGGTATTCGCGGATCGCAGGTTTGCCGTTCGGAAGTTTCACTTGATCGATTTTGAATCCCACGGCGCGGCCGCGGATGTTTTTCAATTGCTTGACGTAGGTTTCCTTGAGTTTCATGGTCCGGCATAGTAGCCATTTTTAAGTACAATCGGCGCCCATGAAAATTGCCTCTCTTCTCCAACGCGGTACGCCGGCGGTTTCATTTGAATTCTTTCCTCCGAAGACCGACGATGGACTGAAAAACTTGCTCGAGACGATCGGAATGTTGAAATCGTTGGCGCCGTCCTATGTGACGATGACCTATGGCGCGGGCGGCAGCACGCGCGCGAAAACCGTGGCGTTGGTCGCGAAGATCAAACACGAACTCGGCATCGAAGCGGCCGCCCATTTAACCTGCGTCGGACACAGTCAAAATGAATTGAAAGCGATTCTTACTGAATTGGCGGACAACGGCGTAGAGAACATCATCGCGTTGCGGGGGGACCCGCCCAAAGGACAAACCTCTTTCGTCGCTGCAAAGGACGGTTTCTCTCACGCGTCCGATCTCGTGAAGTTCATTCGCGCGCATTTCAATTTCAGCATCGGTGTCGCCGGTTACCCGGAAAAACACCCGGAGTCCCTCACGTTGGAAGCCGATCTCGCGCATCTCGCGGAAAAAGTGCGCTCCGGTGGCGATTTCGTGGTCACGCAACTCTTTTTCAGCAACGCCGACTATTTTTCGTTCGTCAAACGATTGCGGAGTTCCGGCGTGAATGCGCCGGTCATCGCAGGAATCATGCCGATCACCGATTTCGATCAAATCAAACGGTTCACATCGATGTGCGGCGCGCGAATCCCGGCGCCGCTGATGCAAAAGCTCGAGGAAGCGGACGGCGACAAAGAGCGTGTTGAGCGGGTGGGGATTGAATACGCGGTCGATCAGTGCGAAGAACTGATTCGTCGAGGCGCGCCGGGATTGCATTTTTATACGCTGAACAAATCACGCGCGACGCGAGAGATTTTTCTCCAATTGAAGAAAAGGAAGGTGGTCTCATGAGGAAAATTTTATTGGCGACGCTCGTCGCCGCGGGCGGCTCCGGCTGTATCTCGATTTCAACGTACGAGCAGGCCATGAAACGATGCCGCGATAAGAGCGACCAGTACGATCAACTGAAAGCGCAATCGACGGCGCTCGAAGCGAAAAACGCCGAGTTGGAACATCGGGTCACTGAGCAAGCGGAAGAACAACAAGTGTTAAAATCGGAAATGTCGAACGTTCGTAACACCTATGACGAATTGGTTCAAGAATTGAAAGACAATATCGCCAAAGGTGAGGTCAGCGTGCGCGAAACCGATAAGGGATTGACCGTGACGATGGGGAATCAAATTCTTTTCGCTTCCGGCAAAGCCGAATTGCAGGCGCGCGGTAAACACGTGTTAACGCAGGTGGCCGATATCATTAAAAAGAGCAACGAACGTGCGGTTCAAGTTGAAGGCTACAGCGACAATCAGCCGATCGCGGCCGCGTTGAAGGCGCGTTTCCCATCGAATTGGGATTTGTCGTCGGCACGCGCCTCATCGGTCGTGCGTTTTCTCGAACAGTCCGGCGTGGAACGATCGATGCTGGTATTAACTGCTTATGCTGAAAATAAGCCGGTCGCCGACAATTCGACGGCCGAAGGGCGCGCGCAAAACCGTCGCGTCGAAATTACACTGATTCCTAAAAAATAAAGATTTATGACCGCGGTAAAAATTCCGAAGAAGATAAAGAAATCCACGACCACCGGCGGATCCGGTTTCGAGGCGAAAACAATTTTGTTCAACGATGATTTTCATACGTTCGACGAAGTGGCCGGGCAACTCGTGAAGGCGATCCGTTGCAGTTACTCGAAAGGAATCGCATTGGCGAACGTGGTTCACAACTTAGGGAGCGCGATCGTTTATACGGGGCATCCGGAACGGTGCGAGGCGGTGGCGATGGTGCTTGAGGAAATAAAACTGCGAACGATCGTCGAACGTTAGGCGGGAGGTAAGTACGTCATCGACGTGGGCGGCGCTTTATGTTGCAAATCCACTTTGTAAGCAGTGACGCTGTTCGCCGATTCCATCAACGCCGACATCGAATCCACGGTCAGCCGACGATCCGCGAGAATCGCTTCGGCAAAAGGGCGCAATTGATCGGTTTTTAACGGCGGGTTAAGAGGTTTTAATTCGCTCACGATTTCGGCCATGGAATTCATGTACGTGCGTAAGTCGGCCGCGATTCGGTTTTCTAGGCAGCCGAGATTCCAAATCTTATCTTCAACCTGTCCGCGTTTCTTTTTTAGGTTGATCACGAGCTTTCTGCACTCGACTTCAGTTTGAAGGATCCACGAACGCATCTCCGCGCCGGTCTGTTTCGCTTTTCGAACCAATTCAAACGCGCGATAGAGAGCCTTTTTCTGTCGTTCAGCGGAGTCTGATATGTTGTATCCGAGTTCTGTGTGCGAATTCGATTTGCCAAAGTCGATGCGTTGTGTTAATGGTTGCATATACGTCTCCTTTGTCCGTCATCTACGCTTATGCAACGGCTCGGCCAAACGGATCGAAATTAAAAATTGATGAAAATGGATTCCCGTCGTAAAATGGGCGCGTTTTGAAGAAAAAATTAATGGAAAAAATGTATGTCCGCAGTTAACCTATCCTCAAATATGAAGCAAAAATACGATTTCAGCGTTTCTTGGTGGTGGGCCGGTTTAGTCTTCTTCGTCGTCGGTTTCTATTTCATCGGCCGTCCTCGAACCGCCGTGGTCGTTCCCATCGAGAAAACTCTGGTCGATGCGCGGTGGGATCAAACTGTTCTGAAAATCCGAGATATGGCCGATAGTTACAACGGTCGTGTCGGTATTTACTTTAAAAATTTGCGAACGGGCCGCTCCTACGAATACAACACCGATCAAACGTTTGTGTGCGCGAGTTTGATCAAATTGCCGATCATGGTGGCCGCTTTCCAAGCGATTCATGAGGGACGTTTCACATTGAATACGCGAATCAAATACAAGCGAGCTTACCGTCGGCAGGGATCTGGGACCATGAAATGGTCGCGTCCCGGCGCTTATTACCCGGTGTCGTTCCTGATTTACCAGATGATTACGAAATCAGACAATACGGCCACGCAGATGATGATCGATTTGCTCGGTTACGATTATCTCAATCAACAATTCGAACAGATGGGCTTAAAAGCTACGCGCATCGCTCCGACCGGCATGAGCTTGGCCGATAGGCTGGCGGATCCAACGCTTGATAATTATACGACGCCGCGTGAAATGGCCGCCATTCTCGAGAGAATCTACAAGCGGCAAATGGTGACCGACGGATTGAGCGATTTAATGCTTGAGATTTTAAAAGGCGCCAATTCACCGACGCGATTGGCCAAGAACTTGCCTCATGCGTGGCAGCTGGCGCGGAAAACCGGTCTTTTACGCAAAAATTGCCATGACGTTGGAATCGTTTTCTCGCCGGAAGGCGAATATGTGTTATGTGTTCTCACCAACGGAAATACCGACAACTATAAAGTCGCGAAAGGCTTGATATCGTCAGTCGGCAAACAAGCGTACGACTACATCGAACAAAACGCGATCTAAAGACTAGAAAGCCTGCCCTGTCCCAAACGATACCACGAACGGCGAATCCCCCGGATTGTCTCTTTGCAAGCGATAGGAAAAGTCCAACCTTAGGATGACTTCGTTCGAAGAGCGCGTAAGGCCGAAACGGAGTCCAACCCCCACTTCACTCCGCAGTTGTGACAGTGCGATCGGGTTGCCTTGCGCCCAAACATAACCGGTGTCATAGAAGACGGCGCCGCCGATCGAGACCAAGCTCCATAGTTCATCGATGAAAAACATACGGTCCTCTAAATCGAGAAGCCAACCTTTGGCGCCAACAATGCCATCGGTCCGAAACGCGCGAAGTCCATTCTCTCCGCCTAATTTAACTTGGTTATCCGGGTCCAGATTGTCGCCCCAATCGGCTCGCGTGTTCACCACGAACGTATGAAAATCATTGGGCAGGTAATAATTCTTCAGCTGGATGGTATAACGCTGGTTCTCGCCGTTTTCAAACGGATTTCTGCCCATGTAGCTGTATTTCTGAAAGAATAAATTCTTTTGCGTGATAAATAGACGCTTTTCAAAGGCGACTTCACCCTCGGAGCTATCACTGGCGCCGTTGAGCCGTTGTGGGGAATAACCGGGAGACAATCGCAAGGAGGGCCCGAGATTGATGTCTTCGACGCGCGTCATTTTCTCGAGGTGCGTGGCTTCGATAAAGTTGCTGCGCGACGTTTCAAAGTCCATGAAAACCGTTTGCGTCGTTTCATCGGTGGGAATATCGCGCCCGGCGGCGGTTTGGCTGTTGCGTTCGTAATCGCGCAGCACGCGTTTGTAGCGCAATCCGCCGTGAGTCACCACATCGCGGCCACCACCCAATTTGGTTCCGGCGAAAACTTCGCTGGTCTCTTTGGTTTGTTGAAATCGGGATACGCTTTTATTGTCCACGAATTCATCGAGCACGATGCGATTCCAATCATAACTGGCACGTGCCGAAAAGCGCGTGTCCGCCGAATAAAATGGGCGCTCGATTTTGATCAGCCGTTCTTCGTCTTCGGTTTTTAGTCGGACGTCTCCGTTCAATTGCCAACGCGATCCGAGCAGGCGAGGGTCGATATACGTGTATTGGCGTTGAGTGAAATTATCGCCCCTCTCGTAAAAAACGCCGACGGTTTTACCGAGTCCGAACAGGTTCTTTTCCTTAAAGCCGACTTCGGTGCTGCTGATCTTATTTTGTCCGCCGAGATTGAGTTGCGGCTCGGTCGTCCATGAGTCGTTCACGTGTACGACGATGACGACGGTTCCGTCGCGTTGCGGGAATTTCGCGATGCGCGCGGCTCGAATAAATGAGAGCGCACGCAAGTTTCGCTCGGTTTCGCTGATGAGGAAAGGATCGTATTTGTCGCCGACCTTGAACAGCAATTCCTGTCGGATCACGTGTTCCTGCGTTTTGATATGCAGGCCGTTGATGGCCGTATAGGGGAATTTCTGAAGGGAGACGTTCGTCTCCATATCGAAAATGTCGGTGTTTCGAATGGTGATACGAGAGATGACCGGTTGGTCTTTCGTTGCGGCCGCCGCGCCTGTGACGCAATCCAATGAAAAAACGCCTGCGAGCAAAAGGTAAATGAAAGGTCGCCGGATCAAGTTCGCCGTCGAGAAAGTTTACCGTGCGACCACGATGGTGCCTGTTGCCTGATGATTGCCGAGCTTTATGGAATAAATATAGAGGCCCGAGGGAAGGATACGCCCACCTTTATCTTTTCCGTCCCAAATCAGTGCGTCTTCATTGGTGCTTAACGCTAATGTCGCCACTTCCGCTCCATTGATATCAAACACGGTTCCTTCGATGGGCAAACCGGAAATCGTGTTGTCGCCAAATAAGAAATACGCAACATCATTAAGTTGGTCTCCGTTCGGAGTGATCACGCGCGGTCGAACATCGGTCAGCGAGATGCCGCCCAACGATTGCGGAGACATGCCGCCGAACGACGTCACGGACATTGCGAGCAGACTCGCCACCAGCCATCCGATTCTATTTTTCGCCATGTTTTTCACAAAGAGCATAACTTTAATGGAGCCGTTTATTTCAATAGTTTAATTTCATCGGTTGCCGACGATACATCGATGCCTGTGCCTTTGTATTTTTGGATGATACGTTCCAGCATACCTCGGCGTTCGTCTACGCTGGCGCCTTGTTGAACCAGGCGGCGGTAGAAATTCATCGACAGATCGAAATCCTTCTTGGCTTTGTTTTCATCGCCTTTGAGGCTGCGCAATTCGCGCATGACCGTGGTCAGGTCGACGCCTTTGCCACTGAAGTCGGCCACGATCTTCTCGAGCAATTGGCGCTTCTCTTCGACGCTAGCGCCCATCGTCACTTTCGAGTTGTATTCGGTCAGCGCCTGCGTGTAGCTGTTGAACACGGTGCGCGTTTGCGAATTCGCTTTCTGCGCGGTTGCACGTTCTTTGGCCGCTTTCGCTTCTTGCGCTTGCGCTTCGCGCAACGTCAATTCGGCCGAACGGCGCTCGGCTTCCTGCTCGGCTTGCGATTTCGCCTCGGTCAATGCCATCAGTTGCTTCTTCAGGCGATCGGCTTCTGCCTTCGCATAGCGCGCTTCGGTTTCGGCGCGCACGCGATCTTCTTTTTCTTTGATCAGCTGTTTCTCGATCGGATCGACCGGCGGCTTGCCGAGTCGGATTGTCAACGAAACCTGTTGAATGCCGAGCGTGCCGCTGATGCCTTGGAGCGGGAGGATCGTGGCATAGTCGATTTGGATCGCGTCCATTTTGTACGACGCGCCGAAGGACACGGTCGTGTAGTTGTTCGATCCGGCGCTGCCGCCGGCGCGGAGTCCGAACCCATTTTTAAACCAACGCTCGCCGCCGAGCGAAATCCGCAAATTGTTGGTGGCCGCGCTCCATTGGGTAGCCTCGATGTCGAGGCTGCCAGAGCGCCAGCGACGCGCAATCGAACCCGAGTAAACTGCCGGCGCTGAATCTTTTCCGCCGCCCAAGCCGAGATCCGGGTTATTGATGTTCCGGCCGACAAATCCGATCGCGTACGCTTGAGTGAGACGATATTGGAAACCCAGGTCCAACGCGACGGCCGAAGCGGAACGGCCGTTCGCCAGCAACGGGTCGGCGGTGCCGGTTGCGCCGCCAGTGACCGGATTGATAGCGTTTGCCGTGTATTCATCCGAGCCGATCGACTTTTTCAGCATTTTCAACGAACCGCCGAAATTCCATTTGTGGCGAAAGTCGCGGCCGTAAGATACGCCCATCGACTCTTCTTTGTAAAGGCCCGGCAATTCCATCGACAGATAGCTGGCGCCGATTCCGCCGAGCCGGCCGTTTTTACCGAACGGCTGGCCGTAGCCGAGGAACATGCGGCTGATTTGCGAGTGGTCGGTCAAACCGGGGTACAACTGCGAATAGTACGTTCCGATTTCCGGGCGATTGATTTGCAGAATACCGGCCGGGTTGTAGTGAAGCGAATAAACATCGTCGACGATAGCGGAATAAGCTTCGCCCATGCCGGCGGCGCGGGCGCCCACCGGAAGCGGTTCAAAAGACGCGGTAGAAGGGGAGGTTAGGAGGGGTATAAATATAAAAGCTAATAGAGGGGGGAACGCAAACTTGAATTCCGCTGTGAACTTCATATTCTAAGTGTAGGGGCTTTAACAGCAGATTCAAGGACGCCATATATTTTTCACACGAAATTCCGACTGATTTAGCAATACAAATTAAAAATCTCATCCAACTTGAGAAAATATCAGTAGCGAAATTGAGTTTCCGGTTTCATGGATGGAAAAAAATTCAGCAAAAAAAAATTGGCGTATGAAAATCAACGAATAATTTTGATTGATGAGACACTGTGCCGGTAGGATTTCCGAGATTTATTTTGCTTCGCCGAACTTGTAGCCAAGCGAGAACTTGTGGGAGAGGCCGAGGTCACCGAAAGGGGCGATCGAATAGTCTAAATTAAAGCGCTTTAATTGCATCCCTAAACCAGCATTAAGGCCCGTCAGTCCGCCCAAGTCGGCGGATTGTCCGGGCGTCACCGAATAGCCGCCGCGCACGGCGAGCAGCGAAGTCACTTTGTACTCGGCCCCCGCATGCAGCGATACGTTCGCATCATTGGGCTTGGAGACTTCTACGGCCACCAGCAACTTTTCTTGAAGCCATCGGGTCGACGCGCCCGCTCGCATTGTCAGCGGAAGCGGCGAAGAATCTTTCACCATTCTCATCGCGGGACCGATGTTCTGGATCACCGCGCTGAAGTTAAATCCGTTCCAGCGCATAAGACCGCCGATGTCGAGCGCAAATGCGGTGGCTTTTTCTGTGTCGATCGTTTCGGAGACATATTTTGCCGACGCGCCGATGCGCAGATCGTCGTTGATCGTGCGTGCGATGGAAAAGCTGCCCGCCGTCGATCCTGCGTTAAAACTGCCGGTCTTTTGGTCCTGTTTGTCGTAGCCGTCGATCGATCCATGATCGAGACGATAGAGCGAAAGGCCGAACGCATTTTTACCCGACGGAAGCGCACCGGCCAAGTATTGATATTGCGTGTCCACGAAGTGCGTATTTTGCATCGCGGCGATTTCAGGTGTACCCAATTGGGCAAGTCCGGCCGGGTTCCAATATCCGGCGGTCACGTCGTCCGCGACCGCGCTGAACGCTTCGCCCATGGCTTGCGCACGCGCACCGGCGCCCATCTTCAAAAATTGCGCGGCCGATGTGCCGGTCGCAAACGCGTTGGCGCTGACGAGGCTCATCGCCACACTCCAGGTCGCCGCCGCTAGGATTCTGCTGAAATTCTTCATGCTCGTAGAATAAGGGTGAGTTGTGACAGAGCCGTGACTCGTGGAAGATAGATGGGAGAAACTTTAGCGAAAGAAGTGTCAAATCCATCTTCGGAAAGGGAGCGACAGAAACGCTTAAAAAGCACTCGGAAAATGGAGGCGTTTTCAAGGAAGGGGAATAAATAGGAATTCCACGCAGATTGAAGGTTTGCGTAAAAGGTTTCCGGCCAAGACCGGAATGCAAATATATAGTTATGACGTCCCGCGCGAGAGCGCAGGTAACATCGTACCGAGCTTACGATGGTTAGGGTCTCTCTATGTCCATGACCCTGGAAGGAATGTTCCAGGCTGTCGTGGAAGTTATCGAATCACAGCGACCTTGCCGGTTTTCTTGTGGCCGGCGTTGTCCGTGATCAAAAAGTAGTACACGCCGGAAGCCACCAGGCTGCCGTCATCGTTTATGGCGGTCCAGTGCAGCTGATTGGTGCCGGCAGGCGTGTCTTTCGAATAGACCGGCTCTCCTGCGACGGTGAAGATTTGCACCTTCGCGCCGGCCGTCAAATTCGTGAATATCACGTCGGTGTGGCCTATGTTCGAATTCGGTTTATAGGGGTTTGGAAACGCATGGGCGTTGTCCAAGGTGGACGCCGGTGGCCCTGCCGCGCCGCCGGACAAGGTAGATCCGCCGTTTTTCGTCGCGAACGAGGTGGTGACGCGCAGTTCAAGATCTTGCGTGCTAATGGATTGTGCGCTGGTGGCGCCAGCCGAAACCGTTATTTGAAACGCTTCTTGCGGACCGTCAAAAACACCGTCGGTGGGAATGGCGGTCGACCATGTGCCGTTTTTAAGTCGGTATTCGACTTTTGCGATAGTGTCGACGGTAAGTCCATAGCCTTGCGCGTTGCCTTGGCGAGCCAATACGTTGACCGCGGTTTGTCCGCTGAAGGCGGTCGTGCCGGGCGCGGAAGATCCGCTCGGTTGCTGGGCGACCGATGTGGTGGGGGTCGGATCAAATACATCGTCTCGGCCGTTATTGTCACTGTCGCGCCATCCGATCATTTTACGCGTCCAATCGTCGAGCCCCCAGCGTAATCCTCCGCGCATGATGGAAGTGGGTTCATTGGCAATGGACGAGTAGGCGTGGTTTCCGTTGACCGTCGGAAAATAACCGTTTGAATAATCGTTGGGACCGCTGGCGCCCGCGTATTGATCGAGCGCGTAAAAGATATGTCCGGTTTCATGTGCGGCGACCACGGACATGTTGCTGATGCCGTAGCCGTTGTTGTCGTAGGTCATGACCACGAATGGGCCTCCGAGATACGTGTACGCAAAGAGGCCGTCGTTGAATTTTCCGTCGGCGTCGTTAAGGCTGTCGACCACGAAGATCACATATCCCCAATCGGTTTTATATTGCTGACGCAGGTCGTTTACATAGGCGCGCGTCGAGGTCCAGCGGTTGCCGGTATAGCCGAGCTTCGACATGATGTCGGGAATCCAAAGCGCTTCGTCGTAATAAGGATGCAGGATCGGTTCATACTTAGTGGCGATCGTCCTTGAAACGACCGTGAAGCTCAATGGCGAACGCGGGTTTTGTTGCGTCCACCAATTAAGACCGGCCATGATCTGGCTCACGACTTGAGATTTCCGGTCTTCACTCCAATTTTCCGAATTGCCGTCGATCGTTCCGTCCGATTCCGGGAAGATCACCGAGACGACCACGCTGCCGATCATGTAATCGCTCGTATAGTCGGATGCGTTTAATCCTTTGGCGGTGACGCTCGCATGCGTGTTGACGGCACCGAACATCAACGCACAAACGAGTGACGCCCAAGATTTCCGGATCATTTGGGCGCCTCGGGATTAACGAAGGTATCCGCATGGATGTGGCGCGGCGCACCGATCTTAAGGCGCCGCGTATCCGACCAGCGGCTCGTGTGCGCACCCCACGCTTTTACGCGCCAATAAAGAGTGTCGTCGAGTTTAAGTCCGGGCGATGGCAGCACGTAGGAATGGCCCGGAACGATCAGATCAAAAACGGTATCGCGGAAATCCGAGGAGTGAGAAACTTGAACGCGCGTGTTTTCGGGAACGGCGGACCAGTCAAGAACCAGCGTAAAACCTTCTGAAGTGAAATCATTGTCGGGGGATGTTTGCGTGAGTGCACCGACGGTACCGTCATCCGGGGATCGATCAACGGTAATTTGCACCGGCGATGAAAAGCCGCCGTAAATTTCTTCGCGGGTCCCATCGGTGTCGACATGATCGACGCCGCGTACGCGCAAATAAACGGTCGTCAGGCCGTTTCCGGTCGGAACGGGCACATCGATGATGGGTTGATTCGTTTGCGTGACGCCGATGCGGTTTTTTAACGCCGAATCGCTGTACATCTCGACTTCATAATAAAGCGCGCTCTCGATGGGTTCCCAACTGGCGTGAAGCACGGCGCCGGCGGCGGTCACGTTCATCGGCGTTGTGGCCGGTAAAGACTTCTGCGCGACTTGCGCACGGATGGCGGCGACGCCGGCCGGCCCCGTCGCTTGCACCGACGTCAACATTTTGCGGTTCCATTCGGCTCCGGCCGCCACGGCGACCACGCCCATCGGACGCAATACGGAAAGCGGGATTGCACTGGAATACATTGTCTTTACGCCTGGAATCTCACGCGCTTTGATGCTGTCCGGCAGTTCGGCAACCAAAATCTGTGGTGGAACGCGTTGACGAACGTGTGCGCCTTGGTTTTCGAGATCGAGCGCAGCATCGCTGATATCAACGTTCTCGTTCATGATGAGAAACACGTTGTTGGCGGCCATCAAGGTGGGGGAAAGTCCAAGAAAAAAGACGGCGAGGGATAAGAAAAATCGGATTCGAGCGGTCGGCATTACATCTTCATATATCCGGAGGCCGCGAGATTCCATGGGTATTTTCGACAAATTCATAATTGCTTAATCGTAGGGGGTTACCCATGTCAAACCGATGACATGTTCGCGAAAATTGGGGGGCAAGCGCTTTGACCAACGGCGTGGCATGTGATAGTACATAGACGATGCACATCCTTAAAATCTTGTTGGGTCTCTTCGCGCTGGTGGGCGCCTGGAGTTACATCTTCCATAACAAGCTGATTTTTCGGCTCAATGCATGGATGCGCGAAAACGTATTTAGCGATCAAGTCGTGTTGTTCTCCGGCCGCCGCGTCGCGATTCTGCTCACCGTTTTAGGCGGTCTTTCGCTGTTTTCAGGTCTTGAAAACTTGATCGAACTGCAGCCGGTAAAACCGCGCATCACCGCTGAAATCATTCAACAAGCGCGAGTGGATTTGGGACAGAAGAAATACAAGCAAGTCATCTCCCGCTGCCGTGAGTTGACGAAGACAAACCCAGATTCCGTTGAAGCGTGGGAGTTATTGGTCAGCGCCTGGAGTGAAATGGGCGAAAAAGAGATGGCGCGCCAAGCGGCGACCGTGTTGTTGCGGTTGGATCCCGACCATTCTCTAGGAAAAAGTGTTTTTAGCGAAGAACGAAAAAGAATCGAGCAAGAAAGATGACACTCAATCCATCGGCCGCGCGCGAGCAGGCCCATTCCTTCCTTGAATCGACGAAATTACCGTCCACCGTTCAATGCGAGGTTTGTTATCAGGGGACGGAATCGCGATCGATCGCCTGGGCCGACGGATCGCCTAACTTGCAGCAAACATCGACCAGCGAAGGCGTTTGCGTTCGCGTTTTGGAGAACCATCGGCACGGTATGGTTACGACCCGATCCATGGATCAATCCCGCTTTGAAAAGTTGGCAGGCGACGCACTTAACATTGCTCGAGCGACGCAGCCCGATCCGGACCGGTCATTCGCTCGTCCATCGGCCGTTTATCCATCCGCATTAAAAAACGACGAATCGCTTTTTTCGAAACCGTTGGATCGGCATTTGTCTCTGCTCTCCGATTTGGAGAAACGAATTCTTCGTGTCGACGGAAGGGTCAAGAAAGTTGTCAAATTGGCTTTCACCGAAGTTCGTTCGATAAAGGCTTTGGTCAATTCACACGGAACGAATCTCGGCGACGAATCGTCGGCCAGCGGTTTTTCCGTTGAAGTGCTCGCCGAAGACGGCGGTCAAACCGAAGTTGCGTGGGATTTTCAAAGCCGCCGTTTTTCCAACGATTGGAATCTCGAACCGATCGCCGAAGCCGCGGCTAGGCACGCAGCGGGATCGCTCGGAGGAAAACCGTTGCCGTCGGGAAAATACGCGGTCGTGGTTTCACCGCGAGTCGGGACTCAACTTTTGGATTTGGCCGCCGATGCGTTATCAGCGGATGCGGTTCAGAATGGACGATCATTCTTTCGAGGCCGATTGAATAAGCGCGTGGCCGCGCCGAGCGTAACGCTGATCGATGATCCGCTGACGCCGGAAGGTGTCGCGAGCGCGCCGTTTGACGGAGAGGGAACGCCGCATCAACGATTGACGATGGTGTCGGCAGGTACGCTCGAAAATTATTTTTATGATTTGCGTTCGGCCGCGAAAGATGGACGCGCATCGAACGGACACGGGATGAAAGAGTCATTGGGAGCGTTGCCTCGGCCCGGCTCCACGAATTTTTATATGGCGCCCGGCGCGTCGAAAGCGTCGGATATGTTGGCGTCAGCGGTTAAAGTGTTTTTATTGAAAGACGTGATGGGCTTGCACATGGCGGATCCCATTACCGGAGAGTTTTCGCTGGGCGCGAGCGGCGAGCTTTATGAAAACGGGAAATTCTCTCGGCCCGTGCGCGGCGTAACGATTGCGAGCAACATTGCGGCGATGCTTGAAGGTGTTTCCGCTGTGGCCGATGATTTGACCTGGTACGGATCGACCGGCGCGCCGAGTTTTCTATTGCCGCAGATCACGATTGCGGGAAATTAAAAAATGCCGTCTCCCCCGCGAAGGCGGGGGCCCAGACACCTGAAGTGTCTGGATTCCCGCCTTCGCGGGAATGACGAAAGAGGGATAGAACTTATATGGCTATTCGATATGTCACCTCGGGCGAATCACATGGCCCGCATTTGACGGCGGTGCTCGAGGGAATTCCCGCCGGCGTGCCGATCACCGAGGCTGAGGTCAACGTGCAGCTTTCAAGGCGTCAACATACGTTTGGGCGCGGCGAGCGTCAGCAATACATCGAAAGCGATGCGGCCAAATTCGTGTCGGGCGTTCGGCACGGTCAAACGCTTGGCTCGCCGATCACGATGGTCGTCGAAAATAAAGACTGGCCGAATTGGGAAAAGATCATGTCGGTCGAAGCGAAAGACTTCGATGAAAAATTTGGTCTCGTGCGTCCGCGCCCCGGTCATGCCGATTTGGTTGGCGCGATCAAATACAACCGTTACGACACGCGCGATATCCTCGAACGCGCCAGCGCGCGGGAAACGGCGGCCCGCACTGCGGTCGGCGCCGTGTGCCAAAAATTTCTCGAGCAATTCGGAATTCACATTTACTCATGGGTGGTTCAGATCGGCGAGGTGAAAGCAAAACTGCCGAAGGCAAACCCGGCCGAGATGTACAAGCTCGCGAAAGAGTCCCCCGTTCAATGTCCGGATGAAGACGCAACGAAGAAAATGATGGATGCGATTTCGCAAGCAAAAAAAGTCGGCGACACGCTGGGCGGAATTTACGAAGTATGGGCCACCGGATTGCCGGTCGGACTCGGCTCGCACGTGCAATGGGATTTGAAACTCGACGGCCAACTCGCGCAAGCGATCATGTCGATTCAAGCGCACAAGGCCGTCGAAATCGGCCGTGGGTTCGAGATGGGCAAGATGCGCGGTTCCGAATTGCATGACGAGATCTTCTACACGAAAGAGAAAGGTTTCTATCGGAAAACCAACAACGCGGGCGGCGTCGAGGGCGGCATGACGAACGGCGAACCATTGGTTGTTCGCGCGGCCATAAAACCGTTGGCGAGTTTGCGCAAGCCGTTGCACTCGGTGCATTTGAAAACCAAAGAAGAGCTGAAAGCCGAAATCGTGCGTTCCGACGTGGCGCCGATCGCGGCCGCGGCGATCATCGGCGAAGCGGTGACCGCGATCACGCTCGCGCAAGCGTTTGTGACGAAGTTTGGCGGCGACTCGCTGCGAGAGATCAAAGACAACTATCAGAGATATCTAGAGTATGTCCGAAGTTACTAAGTCGTCATCCTGGAATGTCTTAATCCAGGATCCAATTCAACCTACGGAACGTGGACCCTGGATAGAAACTTTCCAGGGTGACAAATGAACATCGTGTTGATCGGATTTATGTGCTCGGGAAAATCACGCGTCGGCGAAGCGCTCGCAAAAAAATTGCAGTGGCCGCATTTCGATACCGATGAGATGATCGTAAAGGACGTCGGCGCTTCGATCGCAGAAATCATTCGTAAACAAGGCGAGCCGGCTTTTCGCGAAGTCGAGTCGAAAGCGGTGCAATTGGTGTCGATCATGAACAAAGCGGTGATATCGACGGGCGGAGGCGTGCCGTTGAATCCGGCAAATATGAGCGCGTTGATGTTGCGTGGCGAATTGGTTTGGTTGAAAATCAAACCGGAAACCGTTCTTAAGCGCGCCGGAAATTTGAAGTCACGTCCGTTGATCGATCCGAACAATCCGCTTGAGTCGATCAAGACACGTATGACCGAGCGAGAAAAATTTTATTCGGTGGCGCGTCATCAGATTGATGTCGAAGATCAAACGCCGCAAGAACTTGCCGATAAAATTCTCGGAATGTTGCCGTCGGTGGCCGCATGAAACCGATCCGCGTCCGTCTGGGCGAACGTTCGTACGACATTTGTTTCGGTCCGTTGAAAGCGGGTTTTGCGAAGAAGTTTGAGTCCGTTGTGTCGAATGCGACAAAAGCGTTGATCGTGACTTCCGACGCGGTCGCGAGAGCGGGACATGCGGGCGTCGTCGCCGAGCAGCTGCGGAAGTTACGCGTGGAATCGACGACCGTCGTTTTGCCGAACGGCGAACAAAACAAAAATTTAAAAACGATTTCCGATCTGTATCAAAAGGGATTCATCGCCGGCTTGGATCGGCGATCGGTGGTGGTGGCGGTCGGTGGAGGCGTGATAACCGATATGGCCGGTTTTTTTGCGGCCACGTATATGCGCGGCGTTCCATTCGTGTCGGTGCCCACGACAATTCTCGGCATGGTGGACGCGGCCATCGGCGGTAAAACCGGCGTCGATGTTCCCGAAGGGAAAAACTTGGTCGGCGCGTTTTGGCAACCGCGTTTCGTTTGGATCGATGCGGACGTTTTGAATACGTTGCCCGAGCGCGAATGGCGAACCGGTTTCGCAGAAGTGATCAAATATGGAGTCATCAAAAGCCGGCCCTTTTTCGGTTGGCTAGAACGGCGCATTCATGGAAATCCGAGGTTTTCATCGTGGCCGCGTGAGGACATCGACAAAGCGCTGTACGATTCCGCGCGCATCAAGGCGATCGTCGTCAGCGGAGATGAGCGTGAAATGCCGCTAAAAGGCGGACGCGAGATTTTAAATTTCGGCCATACGAGTGGTCATGCGCTCGAAGCGGCAACCGGTTACCGCGCTTTGTCCCATGGGGAAGCGATCTCGATTGGAATGGTGTACGCGGGGAAGTTTGCTCTCGAACAAGGGATGTGGTCCGAATGGGAACAAATCCGCATGGCATTGATGTTGAGCACTGCCGGATTACCGATCCATTTTCCTAAACTGTCGGCGATGCAGACGCGCCGGTTCTGGTCCGCTTTAATGAAGGATAAAAAGAACGTAGCCGGTTCGCTGCGATTCGTATTGCCTGAAACCATCGGGAAAGTCGGTGTTTATAAACTGAAACTTTCCTCAAGGAGCTTTCAATGATTAACAACGCAAAATTCCCGTACCTCGCGCGGCGCGCCGACGCGTTCCGCGATCTGTTGCGCGAGAAAAAATTAGACGGGTACATGCTGACCCATCTTTCGGATCTCTATTACTTCACCGACTACAAATCCGAAGGCTATTACGCTTTGATCGGTTTGAAGGAATCATGGCTGTTTTTGCCGACGCTTCTATTTGAACAAGCGAAAGCGGTGACGCGCGGTTTCCATTGTTTAAACGGAAAGTTCTCCGATGAATTGAAAGCGATTATCGCGAAAAACAAGTTGAAGCGAATCGGTTTTGATCCAAACCAACTACCCTATGCGTTTGGTCAATCGTTAGCCAAGATGGGTTTTGTGGAAGCGCCAGGATTGATCACCGAATTGCGCGCAATTAAGGACGCGTTTGAAATCAAGCGATTGCGGGCGGCCAACCATCTGGCTGCGCGTGGCGCCGAGTTTGTGCGAAAGCGGCTAAAACCGGGCAAACGCGAAAAGCACATTTCAGCGGATCTGGCCCATTTCTTTAATATCGAGGGCGACGGCATCGCTTTTGACCTTATCATTGCGGGGGGAGCCAACGGCGCATTCCCGCATCACATCACTTCGGACTATAAATTAAGGAACGGGGAAGCGGTTATTTGCGATATCGGCGCCACTTGGGAGGGCTACCGCTCCGACTTGACCCGTACATTTCCGTTAGGTAGGATGCCCGACGCTTTTACGCGCGTATTTCGCATCGTGGAAAAGTCGCAAAAAGACGGAATTCGTCATGTTAAACCCGGGGTGACGGCCGGTTCGGTCGATGATGTTTGCCGACGCGTCATTAATGACAGCGGTTACGGAAAAACGTTCGTGCACAGCACGGGTCACGGGGTCGGGATTGATATTCACGAACATCCGCGGATCGGTCCTGGCGCGAAAGAAAAGCTCGAGGCGGGAATGGTTGTGACAGTGGAACCCGGAATCTATCTTCCTGGAAAATTTGGCGTTCGAATTGAGGACACGCTGCTGGTAACCAAGCGCGGATCCGATCTTCTGACGAAATAG
>CAYXDS010000017.1:0-21280 GCA_964463805.1 uncultured Elusimicrobia bacterium
AGAAAATGAGGTTTTCAGTGCCTTCGTGCCGCAATGGGAACGCAAAATCATCACAGTCGGCGCAAACTCCGTGTCGCTTAATAGCGCGCTTGCCAACAACCATAAAGGTTGGCATCGCCACGACGATAGTGTCGAATTTCTTCCCCACATCGCGAACTTGACGCGTAACGTGCGGTTCTCCTCCGAGAACCCCAATGGCGTGCGCGGCCATATACTGTTCACTCATCGCGCCACGGTCGACGTTCGCTACGCCGAATTCCGAAATCTAGGACGAACCACTGAAGCCGAGATCGACCCGGCGGCCAATCATGACGGCAGGTTTCCACTGCATATGTATCACCTGTGGGGTCCCGTTAATCCCACGAACACCGGATACCAATTCAAATTGATCGGCAACGCGGTCGTGGACGGCATGAAATGGGGCCTTGTGCTTTGGGACAGCGAATTCGGCCGCATTGAACAGAACGTGGTCGCATTCGTGAACAGCGCCGGTTATGTGGCCTATGGTCAATCAAGCAGCGAAAATGAATTCGAAGCGAATATGGGTATCGCAGTGACCGGCCGTAGGTCGCCCCGAGCCGGCTACAGTGGTAACGGCGACGGACGCGGCGGCGAGGTGTTCTACACCCAAGGATGGCATAACACGAAATACACCAATAACGTGGCGGCGAGCGGAGCCGGCATGTCTCAAGAAATCGTGAGCGGCTGCGGGTACAAGTTCGTTACGTTGCCGGGCGGTCAAGGCGGCCTCGCGCCCGTGGCATTACGACGCGGCGCCGATAAGAAAAACGGCGTTCAAGGTGTTGATTACAAAATGGTGGATCTCGGCAGTACGCCGATTACCGAGTTCACCGACAATCAAGCCTACGGCACCATGGCGACCGGCTTGACGATTTGGAATCTCGGGTATGACGAAATTCCATACGGTCAATCCATTATAAAGAACCTTCTTGTTTGGAACATGTGGGACCAAGGCGTCTTCGCTTATCCGATTCGAAATTTCCTTTTCGACGGTCTAGTTGTTCGCGGCGACCCCTTTCGCTTTTACGGCTCATGGGGGTGGGACGACGGCGACTACCAGGCGATCGACGTCACGTTTAAAAATGCCGATATTCGCGGCACCGCCGGTGGAATTAAAGGAACCGCGCAAGGAGGAACAATCAGCATTGAAAACTCCTACATGCAAGTCACGGATTACGGCGTCGCCTCTCAAGCCATGTACGGCCCGGGAGCCGGAAATCCGACCACACCACGAACGACGATTATCAAAGACACAAAAATCGACGCATGGCCCGGAAAAAAAATCCAACCGATTTACATGGGCTATCACGAGGTGGAACAGGGAAGAAATTACATCGTACTCGACCAATTGTTCGTCTACAATTATCAACGAACGGCGGGCGTCAATTTCCAAGTATTTTATAAGGAGCAACGACCGAGCTATGGACCTGTTCCCCCCACGACCCGCGGCGGCGGATGGCCGGGGGCGGTGGGAGCGCCGGAACCGGGGTTGACCAACCAGGAATTGTTCAACAAGTATCCGAACGGCGTTACGGTCAACAACACGTTTTATCCGAGACCCGTCATCGCCGGAGCGCTGGCCACGTGTACCGACGAAACGACGCGTCCTGAAATTTTCGGTTATGTCTGTGCGATCAGCGACAATCAATTTCCCACCGTAAGCGCCGGCCCCGACCAAACGATCGTCTTCCCGAATGCGGCCACGTTGGACGGAAACGCCGGCGACGACGGCAAACCGACGCCACCCGCCGCGATTACGACCACTTGGAGCAAAGTCTCAGGACCAGGAACCGTAACGTTCGCAAATGCGAATGCGCAAGATACGACAGCGACGTTCTCGACCGAAGGAACTTACATCTTGCGTTTAAGCGCGAGCGACGGCGCATTGACATCGAACGACGACGTGACGATCCGCGTGAAACCGGCCGGTTCGCCGAACGATGCGCCTTCCGTGAATGCCGGCGTCGATCAGATCGTGCAATCTCAAATGAATTTGGACGGCTTTGTATCCGACGACGGCCTTCCGAATCCGCCGAGCGCGTTGACGATTTCCTGGAGCCAAGTCAGCGGCCCCGGAACCGTGACCTTTGAAAATCAATCGCAGCCGAAAACGAAGGCGACATTCCCCGTGGCCGGTGTTTATGAGTTGCGTCTGACCGCAAACGACGGAGAGTTGTTCACAAGCGACGACGTAAAAATTACGGTGAGTGGCGGATCACAAACGAGCAACTCCTCGTTCACAAAAGGAAAAAATTTGATTCGACCGCCGGACACGAGTGCGGTTCTACCCTGCGAACCGGGCAACGTGAAAATTTATCAAGCACGCACGGGCGGCATCGTGGACGCGGCGCTCACGATCAACAACGGCCTCGTCGAGTGGAACGGTCGCCGGTTGAACGGCGGATACGCAGCGGCCGGGTTGTACGGTTACATCTGCGAAGACTCCGGCGGAAAAAAGACCGGAAAATTGGCACTGGTGAAATAATGTGACGAATAAAAAATTGAAAAGTTATTTACGTGCTGTTTTAATCGGCCTATTCGTTGCGCATCAAGCGGTGATTATGCCGGTGCACTGCGGCCCCGGCCCACTCTACATCGAATATCTCGAAGGCTACCGCCGCAAGGGCGCGAAAGGATGTCCGTTCAGCGCGGCATTGATCGCGCGCGACGGCGTCGGCGGCAACGTCACTTTTTCTTCGTCGAATTTACCGGCCGGCGCTACGCTAACGCAAACGAGCGCGCGCACCGCATTGCTTGAATGGAACAATATCCCTTTTAATTCGGCGCCGTCGGCGATCATCGACGTGACCGGTTCCGGCGGCGGCGAATCGGCGACCGCCCAACTTAAAGTGACGATCGTGGATTCCTCGCCGAGTCCGGTCATGAAAACGCGAATACCTGAAACAATCGTTGCGCCGAACGTGCAGGCGCAAGTTGCATTGGACGCATGGGATCCGGACGGCGACCCGGTCATTTATTCTTTGGTGACGCCGAATGCGTATGCCACCGGCGCTGTCGGCATCGCCGACAACGGAAATGGGACCGCCACGCTGCAATTCACACCCACGGTGGCCGGCACGCAATACATCCAAGTGAAAATCAGCGATCCGTTTGGAAATTCTCGAACGTTCCCGGTGTGCTTCCGGGTCGGCGACATGGTGAGCGCCGTGCAGTCGGGCCCCTGGAGCGCCGGTTCCACATGGGACCGCGGCGTTGCGCCGGACGCGTCGAGTATCGTCATGATCATGGGCCATTCAGTCACGCTCGATACCAACGCACAAGCGGTCGAGGTGATGGTTCATGCGGGCGGCGCACTCATCGCGGACCGCACACGTTCGACGAGTTTGGAATTGAATGGCAGCCTCATGGTCATGGAAAACGGCACGCTCGAGGTCGGCACCGAGGCGAGCCCGTTGCCGGCCAATGTATCGTGCGAAATCCGTTTTGTCGTGCCCGACGATAAATTGGTCGTCGGAGCTACGCCATATTTTCCAGGTCCCGATGTGACGATGAACGACAGCCGTATGGGCGACATCGGCTTGCAAGTGATGGGCGACGGCGCGCGAATGACATTGAGCGGGTCGCCGATCGTGAACACGTGGAATCGATTGACGAGCGATGCAAAGCCCGGTGACACGATAATTAACGTTAACGGATCTATCGCCGATTGGGCGGCCGGCAATACTGTCGTTGTGACGCCGTTTGAGAATCCGGCGAAAACGGAACGGCGCACGATCCAATCGATCAGCGGCAATCAAATCACACTGACGTCCTCGCTTTCGCAATTTCATCCGGGAAGTCGTTACGCGTATGAGCCGAACGCGGGCACGTTGCGCACGTTAGCATCGGCTGAAACGCCGGCGACCGGCGAGAAAGAAATCCTCGAACAATGCGAAGTTGGCTTGCTTACCCGCAATGTGCGCATTCGTTCAGATCTCACGAAAGGAAACGGTCACGCGCACACTATTTTCATGATGGGCGCGACCGGAGGCTATCGTTACACCGAACTCAAAGATTTGGGTCCATTAAAACTCGGCCGCTACTCGATCCATATGCACCGTATTCAAAGTCAAGCCAATGGCGTTCATGTGCTCGGCAACGCGATTCACAACGATACCGGTGTTCCGCTGAACAAAGGCATAACGATTCACACGTCGGGAGGCGTGACCGCCGACGACAACATCATTATCGGCCCCATCATGGGCTCCGCCATCTATCTTGAGGATGCCGAAGAAGCGAACAACCAGGTCAACCGAAATTTGATGGTCGATGTGCGCGGCCCCGAACCGTTCCCGCAACCACAGCTGGCGGCCGCGTTCGGGTACGACGTGAATTTGGCCGTCGCGTTATGGGCCCGCACCGCGAACGCGTTCAGCGACAACGTGGTGGTAGCCGGCCCCACCTCAATGGCGCTCGGCGCGACGCCGCTGAACTTGACGAACCCTCGCTCGATCGAAGGCACGTTTCAACGCAACCAACTTCGCGGCGGCAAAGAAGGTATGGGGTACTTGGGTAAAGCGATTCGTATCGATCTCGAGGACAGCCTGCTCGTCTGCAACAACATCATCGCGACGTTCCTCACCGATCAGGACAACGGCCTTTTGAACTCGGTTCTCTACGGCAATACAAATCAACCGTTCGACAACGCGGCGCTGCAGGCGCGCATGGCCGGACAACGCGTGGTCAACAACACACTGTTGAGCTACGCGAAAGACCCGATCGTTCAGTTGAAGCCCGGAACGCCGGACGTTTCAACCCAACCGGAAGTGACGCTCTCATATTATTTTGCAGATGGATTTTTTAGCGCGAACAAAGCGCGCACATTTTCGCTGACGCCCGGCAAAAACAAGCTGCGCGTCCAAGAAACAGGCCGATCCGGACTACCGGTTTACACGGAGTGGACCGTCACTTACAATGGCGAAGGGCAAACCGTCGAAACTCCGACGGTTGTGAAAAACGTTGTGAACCCGATGAAAGAGCCTTTCAAAATCAAATTTGATCTGGCAAAAGATACGCACGTGCAAGTGAAAATATTTGACCGCATCGGACGGCTGATTCGCGACCTTTTATCCGACGACCTCACCGAAGGCACGCATTGGATCTCGTGGGATGGAAAAACCAGCGGCGGAGAAACCGTATCCTCTGGTCTTTATCTGATGACGATTCAAAAAGGCTCGGATAAATTGGAAAAGCATAAGCTCGTCGCGATTAAATAAGGTTTAAGCGAGCGAACCGAGCGCGGTGAGCGTCTCACGCGCATCGTCGAAGCTTGGATCCAACGTCAGCGTCTTTTGAAATTCTCCAACCGCTTCGTTAACCTGATCCGTCTCCAACAACACGCGTCCGATTCCATAATGACCGTCCGCCGAATTCGGATCAATCTCAAGCGCCTTGCGATAATGCTCGAGCGCCAAATCAAACATGCCTTGCGCGAAACACAAATAGCCGATTCCTAAAAACGCTTCCACACAGGCCGGATTTAATACCAGCGCGGTTCGATACTCACGGCGGGCCAAATCGAATTTTTCTTCGACGGCGAGCGCATTGCCTTTTCTCACCGAGCGCTCCACCATGCCGGCCACTTGCAACACCGCTTCGACGGTCAATCCTTCCACGGGCGGTGGGACGGGAGCGGCGGCCATTGGAACGGGTTCCAAAATTTCAGGATAGGCGGTGCTGGGCAACATCGGCGCCGGCGTGGGTTTTAACACGAACGCGGGCTCAAACGGCAACGGAATCGCGGGCACGGGCGGAGGCGGAGGAGGAACCGGCGCGGGAGCGGGCGGCATCGGGGCAGCGGCGGGAGGCGGAGCAGCAACGCGCGCTGGTGCAACCGGAGCAGATGCGATCGGTGCCGGCGCAACCGGCGGCGGCATGAAAGCAGGTGGCGGAGTGACGGGCACCTTTACCTCTTTAGCCAAATCGTTTTTCTCAATATCTTCGATGACGTTTTCAACGACCGTTTGCGCTTCGGCCAACGTTTCAGCGGTGAGGACTTTCTTGGGCTCTCGCCGCATACGACGCCACATGATCAACAACGGAACCCACACTAGACAGCCAACCGCGGTCGCACCGTAAAAAATCCATTTCGATCTTTTCTGGCCCTTTTCGGCTTTCTCAATTTCGGCTGAAAATGTTTTTATCTCTTCGCGCTTTTTCAACAACGGGTGAGCGAAATATTTAGCGGCTTTTCGGAATTGTCCCTGCTCTTTATAAATCTTGCCGAGCAACAAAACCGACTCGGGATTCTGACGATCTAACACGGTCGCCACATGAAGTTCCTGCAACGCGCGCCCGCGCTCACCTTCTTTCAAAAACGCTTCGGCGCGCGCATAGTGATAATCGCCATAATCTTTACGAACGAACTTTTGCGGCGCGACAATGGCATTGGCAGCGCTGACGGCTGGCACATCTGGGCGCACCACAGGTTTTTCTGCAATCACCGTGGCCGGCGGTGTCTTCGGTCGACGAGAGTGTCGCGGCTTTGTCTCGACAGGAACCACCGGCACGGGTGCTTTCGCCACCGGTGCCGGGGCCGTCGAGGATGCAGCCGGTTTTACCGGCTCCGCGACCGAAGATGAATTCTGTGCTGCAACAGGAGCGGATGGAGCAGGTGGACTCGAAGATTTTGTTGATGCGCCAGCGGATGAACTTACCGGTGCGGTTGTTTGATTCGCCGGAGGCGGGGCGGGTGGCGTTTTCGGTTGCGCCTCAACGAGCGGTTTGACAGGCGCTACGACCGGCGTCGCCGCTTGAGGAACGGCGGATTTCGGAACGGCCGGTGGCGGCGGCAGCGCGGCTTTGTCGTTAACATACGAAGGATTCGGAATATCCGACGGAATGATCTCGGTGGAAAAAAGTTTATCGGGCCGGTCTTGCCACTGCTTGAGCGTCTTGCCGTTGATGAACATGATCTTGTCTTTCTTGATCTCGGCGCGCCCTTCTTTGCTCAAAATAACGAACGTCTCCGGCGTCTCAGTGACAAGATTTCCGGCCTGCAAAGTACCGTCCTGCAAATAGATGCGCAATTTCACATCGGCACTGATCGAAACGGATCCGGCCAAAAGAAAAATCAACGCGAATTCTAAGGGAATTTTAAGACTCTTCCGCATCCTATAAGAGTGGCGGAAAATCAATGTGTTTTCAAGAGTGGATAGGAAGGTTTTTCAGGGGGTTGTCCCCCTTCGCTAAAGCTTCGGGGGACAGACTTCGCCTTTATTAATGTCGCTTCGGTCCGTAGCAACCACCCGGCTTGCCGGACGTAGCTCCGAACGTCTCTGTCTTTTGTGAGGAGCGAAGTCTGGAGCTGATCGGGATCGAACCGACGACCTCATCGTTGCGAACGATGCGCTCTCCCAGCTGAGCTACAGCCCCAAAAAACTGGAACGGTGAATCTTGGTGGGGTGCGGATAATACCTTATTTCTGTCCGACTTCGCCTTCGGCACCGCCGGACGAGCTATGAAGCGTTTTGACAATTTCACGAGCCACAATTTCATTCCCACGTGCGGCGATATGGCATTGATCGTAATAAATACCGCCCTCAACGTTATCGAACACATCGCTCAGGTTATGTAGGTTAGAGGGCGATTGTGCGGCAACCGTCGAGTAGACACGCGACGCAATTTCTTTCAGCACAGGAGATGAAGAATTAAGAGTTTCTTGTTCTCGAAGGCTCAGATGTTTCTTGGTTTGGCTAAAAAGATATGGTTGCCAAAAAAAGTAAACCTTAATTCCAAATTGCTTCGCCAATGCCGATATGACGTTCTTGTTGAAGAGGTAGGCCTCAACGGTCCTTTTTGAGCGCTCTTCGATTAGTGAAGCTGAAAATTGCTTGTCATAAAAGAATGTTGACTTTGGAATCAGACCGACAAACTGAAGCGCTTGAAACAGGCACGAACTTCGCCATTTCGATTTAAGAAAATCACTCCAATCCAGATGGCTATTTTGAAGATCAATCCATCGTTGAAAACCAGAAAACTTCGCGGGATCCCCCGGTTCATATCCGGCCGTCAACACGTCGTTTACTCCATCATAAAAGACCGCAATGTCCGGGATGTTTCCATGCATAAGTTCCAAGTAAAAAGCCATGACTTCCTGTGTGGAAAAATAGGCCATTTCGCCACAATTTTTTACCCGGTAGCGACCGGTTTTGTTGAGCTCTCTTGCCACCAGCGAAGGGATCGTGTCTTTGTCTTCAACGCCCGCTCCTCTTGTTGTTGATCCGCCGAAAAACGATAGTTGAAGAGCTTGCGAATCATTGGAGTTAAATTCGGTGCGACGAATTCCTTGATCGTCGACATTAATTAAATCACCGTGAAAGGGCCTTCCTTTCCATTGGACATACGCGGTGGGTTCGGTAATTCCGACGCTTTGGAGTTCTTTGCACAATTTTTCGGCATAGGCGGTCGATTCATAGAGGCCGGATTTTGAAAAGGTTGCACAAGGATCCCCGCTACGCATGGCCTTGCCCAAATGAGCCAATCCTTCCAAGACGAAAAGGGCAATAACGCTGGTCACCAATACGACCGACCACAGAAAGACGATGTTTTTTAGATTTTTTAAGTCGGCCCCTCGGGGAGAGGGATTGCTTTTGTTCGGTAGAGTCGCCATGGAAGCGAGGGATTGTAACTTATTAGTGATCGGTGAGTTCGGAGAGGGCGGGATTCGAACCCGCGAGGATCTTGCGACCCTACACACTTTCCAGGCGTGCCGTTTCAACCGCTCACGCACCTCTCCATATGCTTAACCTCAAGGCTTTTAGCAGTTCTCATTGTTCAGGCCAAACTGCTTGGTGTCTGTATGGTGTCCATTCCGGTGCTAAGCGGAAGGCGGAACTGTCTGCATTGAATTCCTCTGACCCACAAGATTGTGGCCCAGAGCATAACAATACAAACTTGCAGGCACGAAACGAATTTCGATTCCCCTATATAACCTCTTCGACAGGACGGAACGGGTAGTGAAAGCAATACCTGTAATCCCATTGCGCTTAGCAAAATCGACCGCACATACTAATAATGCATCATCCTCTGCACATCGATCTGCGGACTTTACTTCGACTGCCCACTTTGGTTTCTGATCTGGACCGAGGCCAACGATATCAACCTCGCCGTCTTTCCATCTTGCATAGTAAAGTAGCCTACTTGAATGAAACCATTGCGAGAATATTGCGGTCTCGGTGAGATTCCCAAAAGCGTTGTCTTGTGCTGTTATGGGAGAAAACAAAGCACTCCGCATTGATGGATTTGTTAGATAGACCTTGAAAAAATTAGCTCGCTGAAATCGCTTCGCAGACCGATCGATGCGATGCACAACTTTGATAAGAAATGCCGCCTCAAGGTACTCAATGTACCGTTTAATGGTGTTTTTGGCGACGCCAGAATTTTTCGACAACTCTTCAAGTGAAACTTCGTTCGCAGTGTTGTACGCCAGGGTTGTAAATAACGAGTTAAGCTCTTGGATATCGTCAATGCCATATAAACTCGGCAAGTCTCTAAGGAGAACTTTATCAATTATATCGCTCTTTACGTATCGAGCGGGATCCTCCTGGATGATTTTTGAAAATACCACTTCAGGATAACCTCCAAAATTGACATAGCCTAAAAATTCTTCATTCAGCTTTTCGATATCGAACTTCGCATTAAAAAGGTTCCCTGCGAGCTGAACTATGTCGTTTTTGCCTTGTAAGTCGAGATATTCATGAAATGTTAAGGGCGGCAAAAGAAAGTCAGTGAATCGACCGGCGCCTGACTCAGCGCTTTTGAGCTTCAGTGCCGCCGCGGCCGAACCAGAAGCAATGAACTTAATATTAGGACTCTGGTCCACGAGCGTCTTCAAATGTATTTCCCAGTTTTTTAAGTATTGGATTTCGTCAAAGAAAACGAACATCCGTTGTGATTCCTCACTGCCGCTGACCTGCTTGAAATAATTAATCAGTCCTTCAAGGCTACACCCAGTATAAAGAGGATGATCGACGGAGAGATAACAGATTTGCTTAGGCATAACGCCACTTTCAATCAGTTTGCCTATCGCATGGTGTATCAAGACAGTCTTCCCCACTCGCCTTGGTCCCATTAGGAGGATTGCTCGATTGACCGACGCTTCTTGGATTAGGTGGAAGAAGGGCTTAAAGTAAGCTCGCTGGCGATAGCCCCGATGGGTATCACTGATCGTATGTGGATGTGACCACCAAATGTTTTCCGCTTGGATACGTTTAGCAACCTGCTCGCTTGGAATCTTTTCCATGTAATAAGCATACCACAGCTAGAATCAGCGTACTGATCTTATTTTGCATTTGTGTGTAATACGCTTAAGATCAATGATTTTTGCTATCCGATTTGTGCAGGAGATCTAGCAAGTGGTTTCAAAAGTACCATCCCGGCGTCAAACGTTAACATCCCTACTTGTAAATGTCCTTTTGAAAGATGCGCATATCGCTGTGTAATAGTTGGAGAATGGTGGCCCAACAGCTTCTGCAGTGTCGGCAGATCATTTGTCCGCATAACTAAGAAGGAGAAAATTTATGACCGATTGGTCTGCTCGCTAAGCGGATTACTATTTAGCTTTCTCAACTATCAAATTCTTCTGCAAAAGAAATCTTTCGATTTCACTTTCTATATTCGATTCGTAAGCTTTAAGAACACCAAATACCATCTTGTCTTTTGTCTGAACGATCTTTACCGTAATCCACCCGCCAGAAGACATTACCTCGAAAACCAAATCGACATCAACAGGTTGATACGCCTTGTATCTTTCAATGGTAACTTCCTTAGCATCTGCGCCAAGAGAGTCTGTGCCATCTGGACGTCCCTTTGTACTCGAACCAGATATCCCCGCATCCGTACGCTTTTCTATTTCTTTATAGTCAACTTGGTATGACTTTACATTGAATCCATAAATGACCATTAACATTTCGACCCTTCGAGCCACGTCAATCTGGTCGATATAATCATTGAAAGGGATGACCATTAAGGTCTGCTTATTTGGTGGAGTGGCAACATACGTTTTCGCAGGAGTGGGAGCCACCATCGAGTTAAGTTGAGCGCACCCGCAGCATAAAAGCGATAACAGGATTAACCTAACATGAATCGATTTCACTATCCCCCCTTCTGGTGTCTATTTGGTGTCCAAACCTATCTAACTACATCAAAAACGCTGGGGCAAAAGTTAGTGAATTTCGTCGAGGATCAAGGATTGTCAAAAACCATCAAAATGGAGTTATCCGCTTTCCCGTTGCAATCGCGCGGGAAATACTCGCAAAGCAATCTGTGGTTAAGAAAGGTGGTTGGCTATACTGCAGCAAACGCAAATGAAAGCCAACGAACAACACAAGAAATCATTCTGGGCGCTGATGGCGACCCAGTTTTTTGGAGCGTTCAACGACAATGTATTTCAAATTGTTGTTGCGCTGCTAGTGGTGCAGTGGGTGACGGACCCGATTGCAAAAAACAAATTAGTTACCGCGTCCGGGTTTGTCTTTGCCGCGCCATTCCTGCTTTTCTCGTTAGCGGCAGGACGCATGGCGGATCGATGGAGCAAAGCAAGAATCATCGTTGCCGTAAAACTCTGCGATATTGTCGTCATTATGGTGGCGCTGTCAGGACTTTATTTAAAAAGCATTCCCATTATGATGGTCGGACTTTTTCTTCTCGCTCTCCAAAGCACGTTCTTCGCTCCCGCCAAGTACGGAATTCTTCCTGAAATCCGAACAGAAGCGGAGCTTTCACAGGCAAACGGCCTGCTTAATGTGGCCACGTTCATTGCCATTTTGGCGGGAACGATTACCGGGACATTCATTATCAGCAATATCCATTTAATCGCTGCCGTTTTGGCGGTTATGGCGGTTGGAAGTTTGACCGGAAGTTTATTGATCGAAAAGATTCCGCCCGCGAACCCGACACAGCCGTTAGCGTGGAATCCCATCCCGGATTTTATCGCGAATTGGAAGTTAATCGAAAAAGATCGCGCTCTTACACTAAGTATGCTGGCTGTCTCATATTTTTGGTTCGTTGGCGGCGTGTTGCATCTCAACACGTTGGTTTACGTCAATGACGTCATGCACTTGTCCACGAAAGTGTCAGGCATTCTTCTTACATTTATTGTCGTTGGAATCGCCACCGGCAGCCTCTTAGCCGGAAAGTTGTCGCAGGAAAAAGTTGAACTTGGTCTCGTGCCGGCGGGAGCCATCGGCATTAGCTTTTTCACAATCGACCTTTTTTTCTCTCACGCGTCTTTATACCGAACCCTATTCGATGTGTTCTTTTTGGGAGCGTGTTCGGGTTTGTATGTAATTCCATTAAACACGCTCATTCAAATCCGGAGTCCGGAAGCAGAACGAGGGCGCGTTCTCGCCACAGCGAGCTTCTTATCATTCGTAGCGATTGCGTTGGCCAGCGGTTTCCTATGGCTGATCGGATCCGTGTTTAAAGGCAATCCCGCGCAAGTGTTTTTGATTCTCGGCCTTATCTCATTAGCAGCCACCATTGGGATATGCGTTTATCTTCCGCAAGCGCTCATCCGCCTGGCTCTTTATTTTCTGACGAACACCGTTTACAAGATTCGAGTCATCGGTCGAGAAAACGTGCCGCTGAGCGGCCCCGCCATACTTGTTCCAAATCACGTTTCCATGGTTGATCCATTTCTGATTGCAGGCGGTATCTCAAGGCAGATTCGCTGCATCATGTTTCGTGATTTTTACGAAAAACCATTTATCCATCCGTTCGTGAAGTTGATGAATGCGATACCCATCTCCAACAACGACGCGCCGAAGGAAATCATGAAGTCGCTCATCAATGCGCGAAAACAGCTTCAAGAGAATCATCTTGTGTGTATCTTCGCTGAAGGTGAAATTTCCAGACTGGGTGCAACGGTCTTAGGCTTTAAGCGAGGTTTGGAAGTGATTCTCAAAGACCTGGACATACCCATCATCCCCGTCCATTTGGAAGGAGTGTGGGGAAGCATTTTTAGTTTCCAGGATAAGAAATTTATTTGGAAATGGCCGAGACGAATCCCATATCCGATCACGGTCACGTTTGGTAAGCCTCTTCGCAAAGCTGGAGCGCAGGAAATCCGACAGGCGGTTACGGATTTGGGCGCTGAGGCGTTTGCCGTTCACCGGCAATCGGAGCCAACCTTATTCGAGAGTTTGCTTGTCCAAGCGAAATCCTCACCGAACCAGAAAGTCGTCGTCGATTCGACAGGCAAAGAGCTGACCTATCACGAACTCTTAATCGGATCAACGGCACTTGGAAAACGTTTGGTTTCAAAGCTGGGGTTAAGTGAAGGAAACGGAAAGAACGTTGGAGTTCTGCTTCCGCCTTGCGTGGGCGCAACGGTGGCAAATGTCGCACTCAGTTCTCAAGGTTTCGTTGCTATTAATCTCAACTACACGTTATCACGTGATGCGATGGACTCAATCTGCGAGAAAGCTTCGATTTCAACGGTGATTACTTCCCAAAAGATGCTCGAAAAACTGGGTTGGGAGAGGAAACCCCAGCATGTGCTTGTTGAAGATGTACTCGCAGAAATCTCCTCTTCAGAAAAGTTGATGACCGGCATCGCTCTTCGGTTGCTTCCAACTTTCATTCTCAAAAGACTCTTCTACGGTCGAGCCACCAAGAACTTAAATGAATTAGCGACGATCATGTTCACATCGGGAAGCACCGGAATTCCCAAAGGCGTCATGCTAACCGAAGCGAACATACTCTCCAATATTCAGTCCTTGACGATGGTTCTTCAGATGCGGCCCACCGACGTTCTGTTGGGAGTCCTCCCATTTTTTCATTCGTTTGGTTTCACCGCTTCTCTTTGGTTCCCTTTGCTCGCAGGATTCAAGGTCGCGTATCACAACAATCCTCTCGATTCCAAAACCATCGGCGATCTTTGCCGAACACAGCGCGTCACGTTCTTATTAGGGACACCGACATTTATATCCGCTTACATTCGGCGAATACCGAAGGAAGATTTCGCATCCCTACGGTTCGCGGTCGCGGGAGCGGAGAAACTGCGTCCAGAGTTAGCGAAAGCATTTGAAGAGAAATACGGGGTTCCACTTTTAGAAGGATATGGTTGCACGGAGCTGTCTCCCGTTGTGGCGTTGAACGTTCCCGACATTGCAGATGGCGAAGTGTTTCAGGTGGGTCGAAAGGTAGGGAAGATCGGCAGACCAATAACGGGCGTTAGCGTGAAAATTGTTGATCCGAACACGCACGCGCCGCTTAAAGCCGGGGAAGCTGGTTTGCTGCTAGTGAAAGGCCCGAACGTGATGAAGGGCTATCTGGGAGAGCCCGAGAAAACGTCGGAAGTTATTAAGGATGGCTGGTATGTGACGGGGGACATCGCAACCATCGATGAAGATGGCTTCATCCAAATCACGGATCGGTTGTCGCGCTTCTCCAAAATCGGCGGCGAAATGGTCCCGCACGTCATGGTGGAGCAGAAACTTCATGAGCTTGCGGGAGCGGTGGACCGAATTTTTGTTGTGACCAGTATTCCGGATGAAAAAAAAGGTGAAGCGCTTGCTGTTTTGGTTGGGGGCTTTACCGGCGATCTTGATCAGCTTTGGAAGAACCTGAATGCGACCGACCTCCCCAAGCTCTGGATTCCCGCGCGTGATAAGTTTTTCTCGGTTGACGCTATTCCGACATTGGGTACCGGTAAGGTCGACATGGTAAAGGCCAAATCGGTTACCTTGGAATTAAGCCAAGCAAAGTAACAAGGCGACCAAATCAGCTAGCGCTTATTGATCTCAATGAATTACGCGGCTTTATGAATTTTTTGGGGTTTTTTGCAATGAGCGAACAACGCGCAGTTGATGCGACAGACATCGGACAACCGATCTTTGATGCGTTGTTCACAAGAAGAATAATCTCGAGCAAAAGTTTCCACTTGCTCTCCGAGAAAGCTGGGAATACTTACGAACTGCAATCCGTGCGTGAATTGATTTTGCTGAGGCACCGAATGGCGAATTTGCACCAATGTTTCAATCTCAGAATGATCGGCCAATGAAATACGCAATACCCAGTAGGTAAGCTCCGGCAATTTTTCCGGTAAAAGCAACGCCATTCCACCCGCCGATATATTGAGAAGTTTCCCTCCATATGATTTGTCCAATGGCGGCAAAAGAGGTGAAACGGTGACGGTCATTCGTAGCATTTCCGGCAATGTGAAGCGTTCGTATTGTCGCGTCTTCACCGTTTCTTCCGGATAAGCAGCGTGCAAAAGTGCACGGTTCAAAGTATGGATGATTTCAGCAGGCACTTCTTGTTTTTGTTCATGAGACTGACGCGCCAAAACATGGAGTTTTCGAATCTCAGGGCGCAAGCGCATGAAATCGCTGTCGATGTGCAGGTAAAAATCGGAATTGATCATCGCGTTAAAAGCGCGCACGGCATCGTCTTCCGTGATCGCATTGACGCCGGCATCGGTGAGACGGATATGAGACAGCATCAATAGGTCGATCTTGCGATTGTTGCGCAGCGTGCGCCGCAGAATTTCCACATCGATGTCGCCTGGCTTGAAAGGCGCGGAACCGTAATCTCGAAGGTCTTTATGATCGTCGGCCATAACAGAACTAATTATAAGCGGAGGCGAAACTACTTTCTACGTATGAAAAAAGAAAATCGACTCTTCACCAAACATTCTTGCCTTCGAGCACCACTTCGACGCCGTTTTGAAGCAACGGCAAACCGACCCCGCGCCGATCGAACATCGGCGACCGGCCGCGACCGCGAACAGTCAAACGCGAGGCTTTCACATTGCCGTTCTTGCTGAGATAACTGTACACACGCCACGCGTACAAACTCGATTGACTGCGCGCCGATGCCGCTTTTTTCTTTCCGAAATAATAACCATCGAGTTTTACCGGCACGTCTGAATAAGCGTTGATCAATACGGCAACTTCCTTCAAATCATTTCGACCTTGCTCGGAAATCTCAAGCTGGCCTTCATTCATCGCAAACAACGAACCGGCTTCCAATTGAACGATCAAACCGATCGCGGTCTCATTCACGCGGATATTTTGCAACGCATGCTCGAGCATTTCACGCGGAGTAACGTCAACGGAAAGATCGGCGAAATACAAATCGCTTTCGTTGCCCGCTTTATCCCACACATCGTAAGCCACGCGATATTTACCGCGCGGGACAATCACACCCGTGGCGCGGTCGGTCCCGTTCCAATGTAAATCTTGTACGGCTCCTGTCGAAGAAAAAACAGCGACGGTGCGTCCGGTCGGATCGATCACCTGTGCGAGCCACCGATCCACCGGAGAATCATCGGTCACACGCGGAGAAATGGTCACCGAACCATTAATCAACGAGCGATCGAAAACGTCAGTAGAAAGCGAGACCGTCACCTGCGGGGGCTTCGTATCGATAACGACTGTCTGTTCGGCCGACAGATGAGAACGCCATCCCCCCACGGTGAGCCGCGCAATATAGGCACCATCAGGCACGCGTTCTTTTTTCTTATCGAGACCATCCCACTTGATCAACGCTGGGCAACGCGCGCCGGTAATGCGCACGACCCGTCGGCGTCCCTTTACGGTCGATATATCAAGCGTCCACTGGGAATCATTTGATTGTGATTTGAAGACCGGGTAGAAAAACGTCTGATCTTGAAGGCCGTCGCCCCCCGGAGAAAAATAAGCGGGTTCGACGCGAAGCTGAAGGGACCTGGATTCGGATGAGGCGGCAAACACGGCGGGCAGACTAAGAACGGAGAGAATTATTAGAAGAAAAAACTTTTTCATTTAGTGTGATCGTCCTGATTTGTCCCCCTTCGCTAAAGCTACGGGGGACGGCCTTCGCCTTTATTAATGTCGCTTCGTTTCGTAGCAACCCGCCGGCTTGCCGGCCGTAGCTCCGAATTCGCGCAAGCGAATGAGGAGCGAAGGCCGGAAAGGGTGGGATTCGAACCCACGAGAGCCTTACGGCCCTACACGCTTTCGAGGCGAGCCCTTTCAACCACTCAGGCACCTTTCCTTAAATTATTTGATTCGTTGTTTTCCCGCGAACTCTTTGCGCATTTCGCGGTCGACGGTACGGCGTTTTATTTCCTCTCGTCGATCGGGTCCGCGTTTCCCCTTGGCCAACGCCAAAGATACCTTCGCTTTCCCGCGCTTATTAAAATAAATCTCGAGCGGCACAATAGTCAAACCTTTGACCATCGTTTTCCCCATCCACCGCAAAATCTCCTTGTGATGAAGCAACAGCTTCCGCGTTCGCAACGGGTCCTGCACCACATGCGTCGATCCCATATTGTACGGCGCAATATGCACGTTCCACAAAAACGCCTGCTCCCCGTCGACGCGCGCAAAACCATCCTGCAAATTCGCGCCACCGGCCCGAAGCGACTTCACCTCAGGCCCCGTCAAAACCAGCCCCGCCTCCACCGTCTCAATCAACTCATACTTCGCGGACGCACGCCGATTTGACGCGACAACTTTACGAACTTCTTTCTCAACCTTAGCCATTTATATGCCTTTCGACTTCCATTCGACTTCGCTCATGGCAAGCGCCATGCCTGCAGTGAGCGAACGCCTTTCGTGAGTCGAACTGCGCAGGACAGGATTTGAACCTGCAAGGGCTTTCGCCCACCAGCTCCTGAGGCTGGCGTGTCTGCCGTTCCACCACCTGCGCGTTACTGCGGCCCCAGCTGGATCAACACGCGGTCGAGTCCCTCTTGAGCCTCTTGAAATTTGTCCTGGGCGATTAAAGCGGCCCGGTATTCGTTTGCCGCATCCAGCGGCTTCTTCTGTTCTTCGTAAGTGCGTCCGCGCCAATAGTAAGCGTCCGCGCACTGCGGCGACTTTTCGAGCGCATCTTTTAAATACGACAAAGCTTTCTTGTACTTTTTCTCTCGAAAACTAATGCTGCCGGCCTGTACCCACGGCCACGGCGACTTCTTTTCTTCCGACATCCAGCGCTCGACTTCTTTTTTCGCGGCGGATTTCTTGCCCGCCTCCCATAACGCATCGATTTGTTGAGCTTTGGACTGGGATCCAAGCTGCACATTCGTCTGCTGCATCGCCGAAGCGAAGGAAGCGAACGTCAACAATAAAGTGACGACGGTAAATAGAAAACGGAAACGACGGACTGGAAACACGTCGGGCATTATAGCACGCGTCGTCGAGCGGACTAAGGATTAAGCGGCTTTGGAGGGGCGTTCGGAGTTTAAAATGTGGCGGCAGACGGTGACGGTGCGGCGGGAAACCTTTATTTTGAATTTCTCTTCGATGAGTTCGGCCATCTCCCGATCGGTCATATGAATCGGATTTTCAAACAGAATTTTCTCCATGGCTTCCAAAACGACCTTCCGTTGGCCCGGCATCAGATCAAGAAGCCGAACTTCTTGATCCCAGGGAAGCATCACGCTTTTCAAAGCCAGCACGCGCGACAACGTGCTGGGCGCGAATTGCAATGCGGCGGCCACTTTACGTAAGGAAACAGGCGCCATTTTGCTTGGATCGCGTGTTTCGAAATAGGTCTTTTGGGATTTCAACAAATGATCGACAACACGCCAAAACGCGCCCTGTTTCATGTTTGAAAGATCGAGCAGTCCGATATATCGGCGCAAGCGCGCCGCGGAATTACGATCCAAAGCTTTGCTCTTCTGCCATCGCCGCAACGCATCTCGGTCGATCTCGTACATACCGCGCGCAAGATGCGGAGAGAAAAAGGATATCGAGAATGTACCGTCGTCGTTGCGGATGATGCGTCCCACCAACGTAGGGCGCGTCATTTCGGATTCGCGCAAAGTTGACGGATGATAAAACTCGGCCTGAACGGACATGTCGACGACGAAATCCTGAACTTGTTGAGCTTGCTCGAGTGTAATGCCGCACACGGTAGCGATATGTTCCGCCGAATCACTTTCTTCGCGATACAGAAAATAACGTTCGAAATTTTCTCGACCGATTTTTTCGATCAACCCAAGCAAGTGTTTTTTGTTTTCAAGCAGCGCTTCCGGCGAAACCGATGTATTCCCGGCCACCTCCACATCTTGAGCGTCATAGAATTGTCCGGCCAAACTCGTGTGCGCAAACCGTTTAAATCGGATAATTCGCTTGCCCTCTGCACGTGCGTTCACGAGTTCTTGGAAAAGAGGATCCCGTTCAACTTCCGACAGCATTTTCGCCCATTCCGATTCAGGCAATTTGATCGCCTGCGCCATTTTCACGCGCCCAACCAACACCGTGCGTTGAACCACGTTCGGACTGACGGTCTGCTTTAAGTTCGCATTCAAATCGGCCATAACATTGCTTACCTGCAACGCGCTGGCCTTTCAAGGGGAAAGATGACGGAAAAGCCTATAAACGTGTCCCCGGCAGGAATCGAACCTGCGACCCACAGCTTAGCGTACCACCCCTAGTTACCTAGATCGGCCGTCGCGGCGACCGTTGTGGTCTGGACTATATCTTGGGCGTTTCAGCCCCAGGGCGTATAGTCTCTACGGAACCTTGAGAAAATCAGAGAGAAACTTTAAATTCCTTTTCTGATTATTCTTTGGAGCACTTACCCTCAAACTAAATGACGCGAGATCCGCTTGAGCCTTCAATACTCCAACATCACCTTTTTCCTTCGTATGGTGTTTCAGTGACACAAGTTTCCTCGGTGTTGCCCTGAAGGAGGGGGTTCACCGATACAGCCCTGTCCACTGTTTAAGTTTTGGTTTCCCTAAACAGGCTCCAGATTTAAAGGCTGTTGCTCTTCCAACTGAGCTACGGGGACAACGACAGGAGTTTAGAATTAATTAAGAGTGATACGAATTAACTTTTCCGGATTTGCCGAAACAGTTTCGGCACCTGGGAAAACGCTTTCGCGCGATGGCTGATTCGATTTTTAATTCGAGGGCCGAGTTCGGCAAACGTCTTACGATAAGATGGGACAAAAAAGATTGGATCGTAACCGAAACCATGTTCGCCCCGCGTTTCGGTTGAAATGAATCCATCGATGCGGCCTTCCACGGTGACGACGCGACCCGACGGCTTCGCGAGCGCGGCCACGCACCGGAAAGACGCACGCCGCTTTTTCCCCGTTACTTTTTTCATGAGTCGAAGGACCTTCGTATTGTTATCTTGAAACGTGCATCCGGGACCGGCAAAACGAGCTGAGTAAACGCCGGGCCGGCCGCGGAGCGCGTGAATGAACAGACCCGTATCGTCGGCCAAAGCCAGCTGCCCGGTGTGAGCGGCAACTTCGCGGGCTTTCTTTGCGGCATTGCCTCGTAACGTCGGTTGATTTTCGACCGTCGGCCTTCGCTTGGGAAACGCGTCGAGCGTCATTACTTTCATTTTGATCTTCGCTTTGCGCAAGATCGCCTTGATCTCGACGACTTTATGTTTGTTGTTCGTCGCGAGAACCAAAATCATCGCAACGTCTTCTTTTGCGCTTTCACGATCGACCGAATGCCCGCGTGCGCGATATCGATAAGCCGCGAAAGGTCGCGTTTCGAAAACGGTTCGCCTTCAGCAGTGCCTTGAATTTCAATTAAACGACCGTCTTCGGTCATCACGACGTTGACATCGGCGTCGGCATCCTTGTCTTCTTCGTAACAAAGATCAAGCACATGACTTTTCTTGCAGATACCCACGGAAACGGCCCCGACGAAATTTTTCAGCGGCGACGCCGGCAACCGCAATTTTTTCAACGCAAGAGCCAAAGCGACAAATCCGCCGTTGATCGACGCGGTACGCGTACCGCCATCGGCGCGGATGACGTCGCAGTCGACGGTGATCGTACGCGGCCCCAGCAACGATAAATCGACCGCCGCCCGCAACGAGCGCCCAACCAGCCGTGAAATCTCCTGCACGCGTCCGCCGGCGTTGACCTTATTGCGCGCGCTACGAGTTTCGCCGGCGCGCGGCAGCATCGCGTATTCGGCAGTAATCCAACCGATGCCTTTTTCTTCTGCGTGCTTTGGAACTCCGTCTTCGACGGTTGCCACACACAACACCTGAGTATTCCCCATGTTGACCAAGCAAGAACCCTCGGCGTGAGCCAAATATGATTTTTGGAATTTCAGCGGACGCAGTTTCATGACGGCATAATGAGAGCCGGCGACGGCTGCGGCGTGTTTAGACGAACGCGAATCGGCAAGATCACCACTTCGAGTCCGCGGAAAAGCAACCTTCGCTGCAAGCCGAATGCGGTTTGATTGTGCAACAAACGGGTCCACATCGCTTCGCGTTCGAACACGAGTTGACCGGTAAAAAACATGCGGCGCGGCCAATGCGGCGCCACTTCTTCGCACAGCGACTCG
>CAYXDS010000018.1:0-20461 GCA_964463805.1 uncultured Elusimicrobia bacterium
GATCTTGAGAAAGCGTTCCAATCCCGTCGCGTCGAACTCGAAACGCGCGTTTCGGCCGACGAATTGCGCCGCAACGAGTTGATGCAGGAATGGAACAATCAACGCGATCGCACGCAAATCGACCTTGATAATCAACGCCTATTATTAGAGGAAGCAAAATCCCACTTTGAGAATTTGCGCAAACAAAAGGAACAGGAACTGCTCGACCGCGACAACGAGCTGAAGTTTAAATATTCGCAACAGGAACGAGCGCTCACCGATCGATTGCTCGAAGCCGAAAAAGTGATGGCCGATAGAGAAACGGCCGCGATTGCGCAAGCGGAACGCAATGCTCAAGAGCTGCTCGCGAAACGTCAACGCATGTTCGACACGAAATTTAGCGATCTTGAAAAGGATTTCTCGGCAAAAGAAGCGCAACTGATCCTTGAAAAACAACAATGGGAGCTTACGAAGGCCTCCAGCACCGAAGCGCTGACGAACGAGCGGCATCGCATGTACGCCGAACACGAACAGCGCCGCCAAGACCTCGAAAAGAAAGAAGCGGTATTGTTGCAAAAGTTTGAGGACGAACGCCGGATTCTGGACAACAAATACGACGTCGAACGACGTCGCGTCGAAGCGCTCGAAGAAGAGCTACGCGCGAAAGCCGAAACCGAAAGCCGCTCGATGAAAGAGCAGCAGGAATCGAACAAACAACGGATCGAGCTGATCGAAAAAGAATTGAGAGACAAAGCCAAACACGAGCAAGACGCGTTCAGTAAGTTCGTAAGCGACGAGAAACAACGTCTAGCGCTGGCCGAAAGCGAATTGCGGTCGAAACTGGCCGCCGAAAAGAAAGACCTCGAAGCCCAATTTGAAGAGTCGTTCCGCCGTCGCACCGCCGAAGTTGAAGAGCGGTTGCAAAAACGTACGCAAGAACTCGAGCAAATCACCGAAGAAGAGCGCAAACAGCTCGCGCGCATGTTCGAAAGCAAGCGCGTCGAACTTGAGCAGAACCAACATGAGAAAGAACGGTTGCTCGAACGCGAAAAGACGGAATGGGAAAAAAGGAAAGCTCAACTTGATTCTGACCAGGCCACGGTTAACCTTAAAGAAGAATCGCTGCTTTTGAAGTCCCGCAAAGAGGAAGAGCGGCTCGCGGCTCTGGAAAGAGATCTGCATCAGCAATTTCAACAGAATAAAAAGGCTTGGGAGGAGACTATGCTTCGCGATACGGAACAGATGGAGAAATTTGAGAAGGACCTGCGAGGGCGAATCGCCATGGAGCAGAAGAACTGGGAGATGAAAGCTGAACAATCCCACCGGGCGCTCTCGCAAGAACTAGAAGAGCTCTGGAAAAAACGGGCAGGAGAACTCGAGCAAACCTCCCAAGAAAAAGAAGCCGAGCGCGAGAAAGCCTTCCAAGAACTGAAAAAAGCGCTACTGGCCGAAGTTCAGGAAAAAGAAGCGGAACTCCGAGAAAAACAGCAGATTGTGAACCAGGAAAAACACGAATCCTTCCAGAAATTAACCGCTGAGCGAAAAGCGTTCGAACAAAGCATCGAGCAGGAACGCCGGCACTTGGCCGCAATCTCCGAAGAAATGCGCAAGAAGATCGAAGAGGAGCAGCGCACGATGTACGCACAGATGGAAGAAACGCTTCGTAATCGCGCGGCAGAACAAGAAGGGCTCTGGCAAGAACGCCACATGCGTCTGCAGAAGAAAATGGAAGAAGAAGAAGCGGCACGCGCGAAAATGGTCGCCGAGAAACAAACGGCACTCGATCAACTCGAGAAAAAATACAAAGCCGATATGGAACGCCTGGAACGCGAAAATGCAGCGCGCATGCAACAAGTGGAATCGCAGAAAAACCGCTGGGGCAAAGAGCATGAGGACGTGCTCCATGCAATGGAAGCGGCAAAACTGAAAGCGCAAGAAGAAGCCGACGTGTTGCGCGAATCCTATCGCAAACGCGAAGATGAAATCATGATAGCTTTACAAACGCGTGAGAAGGAATTTGAAGAATATAAGAAGAACGTCGAAATCGAATGGCCCGCGCGCTTCGAGAACCGCGTGAATGAGATCGCCGAGAAAGCGCGGAAACAAATGGCCGAAAAAGAAGCCGAGTTCGCGACTTCGCGCCAGCAATGGCTTGAGGAAGCGACTGAAATGCGCATGAAACTGATGGCACGCATGAACGAAGTGCAGGCTTCCTTCGCCGCAAAAGAAGAGGAACTGCAACGCAAATACCTGACGAAACAACACGAATTGACGGTCCAAGTCGAAAAGACGATGTCCGAATTGCAGAACAAACAACTGCATATCGACAACCAACGGGCCGACTATGAACGGCTGATCGGCGACGCGGAAATACGCAAGAGAGAGCTCGAGGATGCGCGCAAAGACCTCACCAAGCGCGTGGAGGTCATTACGCAGGAATTCATGCGGCAGCAAAGCATCATGGACGAGCAATTGCGCCGCGTGCAAAACGAGAAACATGAGCTGCGCAGCGAAGTCGAGAGTTTGTCCGAAAAAGTGCGAAAAGCAGCTTAAATCTTTATCGTTTCTTAATCCCGCCTAAAGGCGGTTTTAAGGGGTTTCTCCTTATGATTATAAGGAGATGAACTCCTGCTTCCGAAAAACCTTCGCGCTTATCACCTGTTTGGCTTATTTCTCAACGCAAATCGCGTTTGGAAATCAACGCGAATCGAATATTTGGACCGAAAGACAATCCAACCGGCAAAAACAACTGGCCTCTTTACCTGTGCCGAACCTGCCTGTAATGCCGATCGCCCCCCTTCCCAGCGATTTAAAAACGCCTTCATCGCTCGCTGCAGCCTTCAACGTGTTGCCTTTTAACTATGTAAACGTTCAGGATGTGTACGATGCGGGCAATGCCGAACAAGCGCCCGTACTGATCATTCAAGACGTGCACATGAACAACGAAGCGCAAACGAACATTGCGGCGGTGCTGAAAACGCTGATCGATAAAGATGCGATCGGCGGAGTAGGCGTCGAGGGCGCTTTCACCCGATTTGACTTCGCGCCGTTCCGCGCGTTCAACGACAAGAAAAAGGTCGAAGAAATCACACGAATCCTACTGAACAAAAATGCGCTGGCGGCGCCCTCCTTCGCGGGCATCACAAGCGGTGCCGCTCCCCCTCTCTTCATTGGCGTCGATGATCGTGCTCATTACGATGCGAACGTAAAAGCGTATCTAGACTCGCGTCCACTTCACGATAAAGTTGAAAAACAACTCCGGCTTGATGAACGCGTTCTCCAACAAGAAAAGGCTCGCGCATTTTCGGCGCAACTGAAACGCTTTGACGACGCTCGGACCGCCTACCATAAGAATCGAATCGGATTGGGGCCCTACGTCGAAATCTTACTGTCGATTTCCCCGGTCAAAGCGACCGGAATGACCGAAAGATTCGCGCGCGCTTACCGTCTTGAGAAGTCGTTGGATTTCGCGCGCGCCGACCGTGAACGAAAAGCGGTTATCGAAAAACTCTCGTCCAAACTGACCGCCGCGGAAAGCGATGAGTTGATCAAACAAAGCCTCGCCTATCGTTCCGGAAATATCGGGTTTGGAAAATACTATGCGATGTTCGGCGATTTGTGCGACCGCAAAGGAATCGCGCTCTCCCGAACGCCGGCGTTCGAAAACTATATTCACTACGTTAAACTTTCGGATGGCGTCAAAGTTGATGCGTTGATGAACGAATTGGAAACGCTCGAAGAAAAAACGGCGGACGAACGTACAAAGAACGCGATTGAAAAAGATTTACTGACTCGATCGAATCAGCTCGCCCTGACGGAAAAACTCATCAACTTTTCGCTGACACCAAAAGAGTGGAACAGTTACAAACGCTACACCGCCCATTCGCCTCAAGAAGATCTCAAACCGTTCGAAGAATTTTATGAACAGGCCGACATTCGCAGCGACGCGATCTCGCGAAACCTGATCGAATCAAGCGACGCAAACAAAAAACCTTTCGTGCTCGTGGTCGGAGGTTTTCATACACCGCAAATCGAACAACAACTTCGCGAAAGAAAAACATGCTACGCAGTGGTTTCACCAAAAATCACAAAAATCGAAGACGAAATCGGCAGCGCGTACCTAACGGCGTTCGCACGCGAAAAAAAACCTCTCAACGAAATATTCGAAGGCAAGAAACTTTTCCTGGCACCGGATGCATTGAACATTACGAATCCGGAGACGAAACGTGAAGCCTTGAAAATACTAAAGGACCAAATCAAGCCGACTCACACGAACGAATACGGTATCCGGCCTCCCGCAAAGGAAATGAAAGTTAGCGTCGTCGTCCCCGTTTTCAAAGAATTTAAGAACGGGAATATATTTAAGCTTCTTGAATCCTTCACGCGGCAACAAGGCGTTCAAACGAACGAGTTCGAAATCGTATTCGTCGTCAACAATACGCCGGAAGCGGCGAAAGAAAAAACCGATGCGTTCGAAGACAATCAAACGCTTTTAAGACTCAAAAAATATTTCGACGCCCCTCAAAACAATCCCATTCCCGATTTCGTAACCGAAGAAGACCGCAAACTGCTTCGGTTGCTGGCCGACGAGAAAATGAACGTGCGCGTCGTCGACAAATCCACATTTGGAATGGCAAAGAAAATCGGCGCGATCCGCAACATCGGCGGAAACCAAGCGGCCTCCCGATTCGAGGAAATAGGATTCGACGGTTTCATCTCGATCCTGGACGCCGACTGTACGATTTCCGAAAACTACATAAAAAGGCTTTGCACGATTTCAAAACAATCCAATGTAAAGGCTGTATTCACGCATATGGAATTCGCGCCGTTCACGGGAGGAAGCGAGCGACTTTTCAAAACGAAACATATCTATCAAGCGATTTGGCGCATGCATTATCTGAAAAACGGCGTACTAAGCCGACCGCCTTACGAGCGTGGCGCTCCGCAGTTCGCGATCCGGACGAGCACGTGGCGAGAATTAGGCGGATTCTTAGAAAACGTAACTTCGCGTGAAGACTTGGAAATGGCCGAACGATTGAGTCCGTACGAAACAGTTTTCGTTTCGGATTCGGAAGTTGCAACCGAAGACAGAGAACGTCCGGTTGACGAAGGCTACAACTCAAGCACCAGAGACATTTTTATTTTCAGGGAAGCAGAAAGATTCAATCAAAATTTCAGCATCGGCGATTATGCGAATAGACAGATGGAAACAGGCTTCGGCCTTTTCACATATGCGTTCATCGCTCGTGAATACAATAGAACCGTGCACAGCAAAAAACTTTCAGACAAAGAAGAATTGAACGCGCTCACCACGCTACTCGAGAGCCATGGATTGGAATTAAACTCCAAAACCGACCTCAGAAAAAAAAGGGTGTACAACGAAATCACCGTTAAGCAAAACATCGACGAATTCATAAGCGTCATACTCCACCGTTTCCAGGAGCAGCAGGCTGATCTTAAGAAAAGGATACAAGCGGCGTACTCCGCTGACCAAGCCGAACATGGCAGCTACGAAAAGGAATTATTACGAATAGCCGAGATCGCGAAATCGAATCCCTCCTTGCCGTTCGAAGGTTGGCTGACTGCGTTTCAAACGTCATCGATAGCATTGTTCCGAGTGCTTTCAAAGGAACAATGGTTCGTCGACGTATTGAAAAAGTCTCATCGCACGGCAATCAATTATCCCGAGCAATTTTCGTTTTATCTAGAAATGGAATATCCGGATTGGTTTGCAACGTTGGACCAAGCGCCCCATCGCGAAGCCCTGATGTATATATCGGTGTTCGATAAATTTCTCGAACAAGAACGTCACCGCGCCACTGAATTTCATGATTACATGGAACAGGTATTCGATACAAAACTACCCGTGCTCACCGACGAGTCCGACACCGGCGGAATCCTTTTCTTGCTGCGCGCTGCGATCGTCAAGCGGTTCCCCCAACTTTCAGAAAACTACGACACTCGCCACGCCTTCTGGATTGAAAATACTCTTGTCTATTTATTTATTGGAGTCATGATGGCGTTCGGCGTGGATTTCAAAATGGCGAATGGAATCGTGTGGGCCCTATTTACATCGCTGCACGTTGCGGAGTTTTTCGTGATACGAGCCATCAATTGGATGTTCGGAACGAAATTCCATGCGCCGCCGCTCAAAAACAGCGGATTCGCCCTCCTTATCTCCCTAACCGGGTTCGCGTCTGGTCTTATCGGCATTCCCTCCATGATGATCGCAACGACGATCGTTCACTTTCTCACAAATCGAAATGAAGCGTCTCTCTCGGAAAACGAATTATTGCTTCAACGGGCGCAGCTGATCGATCTCATAGAGACTTCCGCCTATATTATCGATGATCCCGACTACCTGAGGCCCAACACTTGGAAGAAATCATTGGAAACAAAAAGTTCTCTCGATCGTAAAAACAAACCTGAAATAAAGTGGCCGGCGTTGAAATCCGACGTCAAAAAAATTGTCGGCATCCTGAGAAACCGGAAGAACAGGAGCGTTGACGAAATTCGGCAGGCCATATTGAAACCCCTCGGATCCACACTGTATCGTCCCGGACAAAACGACGGCCAATTTAAAGAATTCATCGAGAGTATTTCCGATGAGAGAGTTTCGGTGGGCGAAATCGTGGCGCCGGACCAATCGGGACTTCAATTTGCTCAACGCTTGAATTACGGTCCCGTCTTCGTTTCATTATTTAACGAACTTCGAAATCGCGCGCAGAAGATGATCAAAACGAATAGGTTGGTGGATCAAGCCAAGCTGGTGATCATCGCAAACCGACTCATGGAAAGTGGCCCGCAACAAGCGAAACAAGAAATGGAAGAATATTTGCTGTCGTCTTTGTCCGCGGAAGATCCGACCGGAGAACAACTGATATTCGACATCAAAGCCTTTAAGAAAAACGCGAAGTTCTCTGAAGGTGGCGTTGCGCTCAATATAAAAGATCCCGCACTAATCGCCGAAATGTTCGGATACGGAAAACCTTTCATTGAGCTGTTCGACAATTTATCAACGGAACTTCGAAACCTTGCAGATGAAGACGCGCTCGACCGGCTCCTAAACTTTATCAACAAGACCCAGGATTCCGAACTCGGTCGCAAAAACCATGAGAAACTTCGTAACGCGCGTGAAAGGGCGAAACGTGAAATCGCCGCCGTACGAGACCCGGCTCGAGACAAGATTCGCTGGGATGTTTCAAAACCAAAATCGAAGGGAAACGAAGACACTTTCGTAGACAATCCGGAAAATGCAAAGAAACAACCCGATATCGAAAAAACGCTGAAAGACGAACCCCGCCCCAAAGCCAACGACGATAAAACGATTCAAGGCGAGGGATCGCTGAGCTTCAATCCGAGCAATTCGTTTTACACCAAAGGTTGGGGCCCTTGGTTTGAATCTTTCCTCGTCGCTGCATTCACCGGTGCATTGTTGTTCGTAGCGATGGCGATCGGGTGGGGCCCCGCCCCTTCGGCCGGATTGGAGGCCGCTTGGAGATTTTTGAATCTGACCTCTCCCATCGCGGACGTTCGAGTTATGTATCTGTTTTATTTATTCAGCTGGCTTTCTTCGACGATTTGGCTGTTGCTGCATAATGTCACGAATGAAAAAGTGAAACGGGACGAACTCGATTGGTTTTTGATGTTCGTCGGCATGGTCGGCCTGAATTTCATTAGCACGCTGATTGTGGCCGACGTCTCGCCTGATCTTGCAGGATTGCCGTTGCGGACGTTGATAGTTTCGTTTACCGGCGTCTATTTCCTCGCCCACGGATTCGGACATTGGGGTTGGAATTTGATCGTACCGCTCAAACGTGCGCTTTCAATGTCCCACACACAAACGGCACCGCCGTTGCCACCGCTCTACACCGACTTCGAATCCGCAAAAGCGGGCTTGGAAACTTATAAACGGATCATGAAGATTCTCCCGCCGAAAATCGCCGCTTATTTTTCGATGGACGAAACGTTTTTCAAAATATGTTTGGGCGTCCTCCCGGAAGCATCGATCGAACTCGGACACCGATTTGAAGCGCTCGGACTTACCGAACAAGAACTCCTGAACGCATTCGACCTGATCGAGCGCAACGAACCGTCAATCGTTTTCTATCGGGATCAAGACCCCAATGGATTTTGGTTCGCTATAAATCTCATATCGGCGCGCCACGTCATCGAGAACAATCAGGATCTTTTCCCCGTTCTCGGTCAAAATCCGAAACAACAAATACTAGACATGGCAATAGCAGGGAAATACAACGAAACGCGCTACGGTCTTTTAAGCGGTTTCGTCCGCTCATCAGTGGAAAGCTATGGAATCTACCAATCGGCAAAAAATATTTTGCTAAAAAACAGACGCTCATTTGACGAACCTGCCTGGAACAGTTTGTTTTCGTCCAATAACAAACTCTTGCCTACCGACGTCGCTATGCGACGCCTCGCCTTAACAAATTCGAAAGTGACTTTAACCGATCAACAAATTGACGCATTGAGCAACAGGTTGAACTTCCGAGGCAACGTTCAGCGTGGGTATTTTGCGTTCTCTGACGAAGACGTACGTTGGAACGAAGCCATTGATGATATTTACGCTTCCATAAGGAGACCTTCGATAAAAGAAATATTGCCGAACCTTACGCCAACGGACGTTCAAGAATTGGTGCAGATAACTGTCCAACCAAGTGATGAGAATGTGACCGACCTCACCCGACGCATTCGTTCAATAAATCGACATAAAACGAAAGAACTCAGCGATCAAGAATTAAATGACTTCAGTCGATTGCTACTCCAAATTTTCCCGCATATACCGACGATAGAACTTTTGTTTTACACGAATTCGACGAAAGGATTAATGACTTCAAAACCTTTCGCTGACTCCACGCGGGGACTTAGAGCGCTTGCAGAAAAAACGATTGCCGAACGAAAAACCAACCTCGGCGAACTTTTTAACGAACAAAACCGCGGCGGCCTGTTAATGTCCGTTAAATATCTGTTCTCGCCATTCATAAGCTCAAGGAAGTATGTGCGCTTTGCGGCTCCAATCATCGAGAATCTTCTCGTCTATGCGGTGATCGGCGTACTGATGATTTCCGGCATCGACTTTAAAATGGCGAATGCGATTGCATGGAGTCTGTTTGTGCTCGCGCACGCGGCAGAGCATTACGTATTCGAATTAACGGATCGCATTGAGAATACGATTGCATCTAGCATTGTGGCCACGGCTGGCATCCTTGGTGCTGGAATCGGGGCCGGCGTTGTCGTCGCGGCGCTTTCGATGACGATCGCATCGACTGCGGCGCACGCGATCATTAATGCGACGATGAATTTCAACACTCGCCGGGCAGCCATTGCCGACTTACGGAGTAAGTTTTCAGGCGCCGGATGGAATCGAACCCGTGCCGCAGTTCTGGAAAGACTTAGGGAAGACCCATCATGGAAAACCGAGACAAAAATCGGCTCGCTGCTCAAAAGGATGGAGCAACCGGCGCAAAGTCCGGCGCCATTCTCATTTAATTCGCATCTAAAATTATTGGAAGCACATAAATTAATCCTGAACGGTCACCCCATCGATATCGCGCCTTTCTGGTACGGCGCGACGACACAATTTATTCATCAATTTCTTACAAACGAAAAAACGGCCGCACTCAATTCAAATCAGGCGGATGAACAAATAGCGGAGGCATTGACCGATGCGATCTTCTACATGCAGTTAAGCTCGATCATCGTCACTGTTCAGTCGGATTTAGTTGATCCGAAAAATAATCCAGACGCCGCAGCAGATGCCGCAAGTTCGCTGCTTGAATTGGATAAGCTGTTGCCCCAAATAAAAAACAGTTCGATCGCAAGAGTTGTACCGAGCATTTCAGAGGCGATGATTCTCACCTTTAGCGCCGGAGTTTTCCATGAGGGTTGGCATCGCTATGTCGATAATGGTTCCGTCTATACCGGCGCCGGCGAAATATTGAAAAAACGCGGAATTGTCACCAACTTTGACGAACAATTAACCGCACTTAACCAGGCGAATAAAAATTGGCCTGAAAAATTAAAGAAGCGCATTAAGATCTTAGACTCTATGGCGATTCTGAATCATCTCGACAGACTTCGAGTCTCCGTATCGCAATCGACTATCGTCGGGCAAAACCTACCGGATCTTGCCGTGCTCGCCGAAAATATCGGCGATTTATTGAAGTGGTCGGAGAGTGGCGATGAAGATGCGCGATTGCTTGTCGCTTTTTATTTGTTGGTGCTTCCGGAATTTTTCCGACCGACGAATACAACATACTTATCCTCCCAACTTCCGATCCGCCTCGACTCCAAGATAAGGGAATATCCTCAAACTCTCGAATCCATGAAGCAGGCATTCGGACCGAATGGACGATTGAATAATTTTCCCGTCAAAGACAATGTCTTCAGTTATCAATTCGTGCTCGGGGAAATTTCGCAACAGAACAAAAGAAAGACCGTTCAAACATTATGGGACTATCATTTAGGCCCAAGATCGACGACCGCGCAGGAGTCAAAATTAAGAAAAGAACAAAAGAAAATCGCCGAGGGAATTTTGCATCGCACGGATGGACCTGCGGGTTGGGAACAGTCGGCGAATGAAATTGTCGAAATACTCAAAGCTATCGACAGGGGCGATCGCGTGACGGCGATTCAACTGCTTCAAGGCGCCTCTCGGCCTGTAGGGGTCGACCAACCAACAGCGGGAAATGATACTCCGGCGTTCCTCCACGAATGGCAAGCATGGAGCAACGATCCGCGGTTCGGAAAGTTTTTGCGCGACAAGTTAGGTGCAACAACCGATTTGCAGAATTTCCGAGTTCCGCTCACCGCATTGACGATCGGTGTGATGAATATCGCGAAAAACAACTCACCAGATTTAATTCCGGCTGAAAAAACGGATTCCTTGCGCGTCTACGTACTCAATGGAACCATCATCGAATGGATGTTGCTACGAGCCATGTGGAGCACGGGGTTTGATAAGAAAACCGAGTGGCGTGTAGGAGAACAAGACAAAGAGTATTACGAGAAGATTGCGCAGAGCTTAAATCGGATCGGCGCCTCGATCATCGTGAAATCCTTCAACGAAGATACGCCGGTAACGCTGAAAGACGATGGTTCGTTGTATGTGGTATCGAGCGATGTCAATTGGACCGGTTCTGTTAAAGTGATCGATTTTTCCGAACTGGTTCCCAAAATTGACGTCACCGACTTGAGTCGGATCGATGCGATCCTGCGGCAAGTACTCAGCGCGGCTTAGAATCAAGCATCTCTAAAACCTGCGGGATCCTCGGATCGAACGGATTGATCGCGATCGCTTCATTGATGTGCGCGCGCGCCTCCTCCGGTCCCACCAACAATGCCAGCTCAACATGCGGCGTCACATAGTTCGGATTTTTATCGGTGGCGCGCCGCAATTTTGTGATCGCCTGATCGGTTTGTCGGAGCGCGATATGCGTTTTCGCGGCCTTCAATAAAATCGTCGCATTATCGGGCTCGACCGCGAGCGCTTTTTCATATTCGATCAACGCGGCTTCCATCAGTCCTTGCCGCCGCATACGGTCGCCGAGCCGCACCTGCGCTTGCGAATCGGCGCCAATCATATCCTGTTCAGTTGGTGTTGTGAACGTTACTTCATCCGACATTGTGCCTTTCGATTTCTCCCACTTTTCTTCGGACAACCGCTTGCGCAACACCGCTTCAAATTCAATGACGGTCAATTTGTAATTGTCTTTAAACGCCGCCGCAAAAGATTTCTTCTGCAACGCACGTAAAAATGCGGCAAATGCGGGAAGGCCGCGATCGGCGACCAGCGTGCTGACCGCGTACGACACCTGTGAGAACGCGAGCGAAACTTGTTCTTGATCTTTCAAATACACCATCGACGGTGACATTCGCGCGAACGGCACGAGCGTATCGCTCTCCAGCGCCTCTTTAAGTTTGGTCTTTTGATCGGGCGTAAGAAACGCGGGCGGCTGAATGCGGTACGACGTTTCAAAATAACGCGCAGTTCCCTCATGCAGCCAAAGTTCGGCGCGAGAATGACTCAATTCGTTCACGATCAAATGATTGTATTCATGCGACAACGCATCGAGCCAACGATAGCCGAGCGGTAAGGATTTCGGCGACATGATCATCAGTCGATGAAACTTACAGATACCGATCGCACCCGACCGTTCCAGAGTTTCAATGCTCAACGTGGACGCGATAGAAAAATCTTTTTCCGTCGGATAAATCTCAACACGAATTTTCCCTTTCGGCCGATGTCCGAATATTTTTTCGATGTGGTCGGCCGCTTTTTCAAGAGAAGGCAGCGCATAATCTTTAAGAAATGTTTGATCCGGCGGCGTCCAAAGGATGAAATGCTCGGATTCAAAACGAACCAACGGTTTAAAAACGGCCGGCAGTCCCTGCAAATATCCATTGAGCCATCCGTCCGCGCCTCCCGCCGCAGCCGCCTGATCGTAATCCCCCTGCGACAGATAATAAAGCGCCGGCTTAACATTCGTCTGATCCGCAAGCCCCGCTTCAACCACTTCATACTCGGATAAGTTCTGAGCGTCTTTCGGGAAATCCGTCTGGAACGCAACCGCCGGCGGCGCGATCAGCGAGCAAACGACAAGGCTATTCAGCCAAACGCTTGTAATACTTGTGAATGATCTCTTCATAAATTTTCGGGTAGTTTTCCTTCAATGATTCCATCAAATCCTCGCGAAATACTTTCGGCGGCCGATAATCGTCAGCGCTCGGAAGTTTCACTTTGCCGACGTGCGTGCCGCTGGTTCCACCGGAACCGTTGCGGAGAATCACTTTCGGGCCGCCAGGACCGCGGCCGCCCGGTTGACCTTGCCCTCCTTCTTGGCCGCCGCCTTGCTCCATGGCCATGTCCGACATTGCCGCTTGCGCTTGGGACAGTTGTTCTTGGCCTTGCATTAAATCATCAAGCGCGTTCTCTTCATGGCGTTGAGCGACCACGCCGTTTTTCGAACCCAATTGGCCAGACGCGCTCTTCATTTCGCCGCCGGCCGCCGATAACGATTGCATCAATGACGAACCGAGACTCGCGGTTTTACGGGATAATATTTGAAGTTGCTGCTTCAACGCCTGCGTTTTCTCGCGCAAACCGGCCTGACGCTTATTCAATTCGTCGTAAGCAGATTGATCCTCGGCGTTCGCGTTCGGCGGCGGAGGCGGCGTCTTCAACTGCGCGAGAATCTGCGACTCTTCATCGCGAATGCGCGCCACCGACCCGGCCAACGATGCGGGCGCGCTCGAACGCATCAACTCGGATTGAACCAGCGTCAATTGCGAAACGACCGACGTGAGCAAATCCGGCGCTTTATCGACGCGCTTCGAGCGGAATTCTGTCGCAACGTCCGACATCGGTTTGACTTGTCCGGCCGCGAACGCCATCACCGCATGCGTGCCCATATTGTCGTTCGCGAGCGTTCGCGTCTCCGAGACGAGCTTTTCCTGACGCTCGGCCAATTTCTTCAGCAGATTTTCTTGTTCCTGCATGACCGCATCCAATTGTTTGGAGGCGAGCTTTTGCGTCTCTGCCAGCAACTGACGTTGCTCATCGGAAATTTTCTGAAGCGCCTTCTGTTGTTCCGATATTTTCTTAGCGATCTCCTCAGCCGAATGCGATTTCAAAAAGGAGTCGTGCGCTTTCGAAAGCCGTTCGCGCATCGACTTCGCGGCCTCGAGAAATTTTTGCGCCAGCTCAAGCGCGCGTTTCGTGTCGCCGCTTTTCATCGCGTCGGCGATTTGACTCATGATATCCTGCGATTTTCCGATCTCGATATTCTTCAGCGCTTCCTGATTCACGAAATCGTCGGGCAATTCTTCAGGCATTTGCTGCAACGCGCGCGCCATCTCTGCGAGGTTCTTCTGCGCTTCGTCCAGCAATTGCGCCACTTTCTTTGCGATGTCCGAATCTTGATCGTTTTCGAGCGCCTTCATAAGGTCTTGTCCGATCTGCTCGAGATTTTCCCCTGCTTGCGTGACATCTCTGGCTTTTTGCGACTTGCTTAGATCTTCGGACAAGGCTGTCATTCGTTCGAGTTCGTTCGATATCGCTTCGAGATTTGAGGAAGCCGATGGTTTGTTCTGAGTCTGAAACGCCGACTGCGCGGCTTTTGCTTCATGCTGATTCAACGCATTCAAATTTTCACGCATCTCTTTATGCTCGAGCCACACGCCGTAATCGGCCATCGGGTCCTGTTCCATTTTACTGACCGTTTGTTTCAGTATCGATTCGAGCCTCTCCATGTTTTGAAGCGCTTTGTTTAACTCCGGAGACAACGCGGGCAAATCCGCGTTTTCAGCTTCAGCCTTCTTCTTCAGCGTGTTGATTTGCGCAAGCGTTTCAACGGCCTTGTCGCGCCAATTCTCAAGCGTCTTTTCGATGGCCGCATGCTCCAACTCAAAACTTCGAATTTCCAACAATCTCCATTCGGAAAACGCGCGGCCGGGTCCCGTCACCCGATTGCGGTCGACCACTTCAAGACGGAATCGAACGGCAAGTCCCGGCGGAAACGATTGCGACGCCAAATCCCACGGCACAGTGGCGATCGCGCTCTCGTCCGACGCATTAAATTCCTTCAATCGAAATCCGCCGTTTTTTCCTTGCGGCACTTGCCATTCGAGATTGACTTCGCCAAGCCCCACGTCGTCGCGCACATCGAAAGTGATCGGCAATTTCTCCTTTTCGCCGATGACGACGTCTTGATCGGGCGACAACAACGTAATGGTCGGCGCTTGATCATCAACCACGTGAATCGGATAAGAAGATTCCGACTGAAGCGCCGGCCCTAGCGACTCTTTCATCGTAAAATCATAGGACCCCCTTTTATCGAGCGTGAACTGGAAATCGGCCAACGCGCCGGAGATATTTTGCGCAACCACCTCGCGATTATCGGACAACAGCAATGAAATTTTATCCAGCGGACGATCGGTTTCGACGGTCATACGAACAGAAGAACCTGCAAGCCCCGTCAACTCCGGAGAAGATTGCACGACGGCCGCTTTTCCGGTGTACGCGGGCGGCTGCAGTTCGATCTGAAATCGTTTGATGGAGATGGGACTCACCGGCGAGAGTTTGAAGCGGCGGCTCCATTCGCGGCGCCATCCGACGCGGTACGATAGCGGCATCACCACATTTTTGATCGTGTAGGTGAACGTGTCCGACAATTCCGTATCCGGTTGCATCTCAAGCCATGTCTCTCCGGTTTTGACCATGAGCACGGGACGCGTCGAGGACGGCTCATTCAACTTCAACCGAATGATTGCATCTTTGCCGAAAGGAACATCCGCATCGCCGGGTTCGATTCGTAGCGCACGCTCGACACCATACGACCAAAAAGGAAACAAAGTGCGCGTTTCCAGTGGAAACAGCGCCGGAAAAAACGCACGCGCGGACACGGTCGTAAGAACGATCATCACGGCCGCTGCAGTGGGCGCCTTCCAACGCCACGATGGGAAGCACCACCAGGGACGGCACTTACGCAGCGAGCTCCCGATCGATTCGATAAACGCGGCACGCAGCTCATCGGACGTACCGCTCGACGCCGAGGCGCGGGAGAACTCCATGGCGATTCGAAAATCATCCTCGCGCAGCGCGGACGATCGGCGCGACAACTGAATCGAACGTTGCCCGGTCGAAAACAACGAAAACGGAAGAAATCCGGAAACGAAAGCGATCGCGCCACCGCCGAAAACGATCAACCACAACACTTGACGGCCCCAAGACGCCAATTCAACCCAACGATCGAGACCGCTTAACACCAGCAACCCACCAAAAACAATCGGCGCCAAGCGAACCAAGCCGCGCACAACGCACAACACCACCAACGCGACCGTCGATGTCGACTTAAAAGATCGGATGGTGGAAGCCGTCGTCATGATCGCATCGCTCGCAACGTGGCGAGCGCCTCGGGTTTATCGGAAAAATCATACACGAAAATGCTGTGAGCAATCCGGCGTGACGGAGTGTACGCGTTCAACCATTCGAAAGCGTTTTTTTGCTGATAGTACGTGGCCTGCAGATTCGTCACCGAAATCGCAAATGTGGTCGGATTTAATTCGGCCGGTGAATCCTCAGGATGTTCGACGATCCTATCGGAACCGATGTCGAGGAATCGAATACCGTATGCGTGCGGATCCGCAACGCCGAAGTAACACAAATAAATTCCATTGCGCCGTTCGGCGTCCGAGAGCGACGCGGCCAATCGCTTAAGACCCTGTCCCCAATCGACATTCGAGTCGGTCAAATACTTGTAGCCGTTTTCGGAACCGCCGATGATCGAATTAAAATACGCGAGAAAATCGGGCCGTGCGTGCGAAACGTCGACAATAAGCCAAACGAACAACGGCGCGGTAAGCCAACTCTTTTTGCCGAGCCATTCGCTGATCGAAACGCCGGCCGCCACAAACAAGAATGGATAGATGGAAAGAATATGACGATGTCCGATCTGCACGCTCGACAAACAGGCCAACACGAAGAACACGACCGGAGGAATCCAGAGCCACGCCGGAAATTTTTTCGGATTCTTAAGGGCGACGATGATGATCGAAACAAAAGCCAGCAGCAATGGAATCGGCGTTTTTACGATGAAAGCAAAAGGGAAATAAGCGATCTGACCTCCGGTGGAGTGATGTCCGATGAAAAAACTCGCGCGTCCCGCTTGAGCGCGCGAAAATAAATTCGTGAACCCGTGCCAGAAAACATCGAGCCCCGAAAACCGATACGTACACGCCACCGCGAATCCCCCCACGATCAACGTGAGCCCCCACAAACCCACCGCTTTGCGCCAATTCGGAGTCAACAACAGCACGAGCGCCAACGCAAACGGCGCGGCCAACGCAAAATATTTGCTCGCAAACATGAGCCCCCCACATACGCCGGCCGCGACGGCCGCCTTCTTCGACGGGGAATAATCAAGACAACTGAAGAAACCGAAGAAAAATGCCGCAAAGGAAAGATCGGTCGACACCACGGTTCCGTTTGCGAGAAAGGCCGGTGAAAATGCCCAAAAAAGTCCCGCAAACACCGCGGCCGCGAACCAGCCGAGCCGGAACGCGGCGACGATGACGGCTGCGCCCAACAAACAAGAGAGCAATAGCTGCATGCAACGCGCGGCGTTCATCATTCGCTCGGCCGGAACCCGGTTGTGGTACAGAAATGCATCGGCAAAACGATATTGATCGAGCGGCACCCACCGGCCGGCCAACCACGCCGGATGCTGAACCGGCAATATCGGACGCGCGAGAACGGTCGGAATGGCCGCCCACATTTCACCGAACGGAGGATGGTGCAACCCGTTGTAAAGATATTGTCCGGTCTTCCAATACACGACGCCGGCCGTTAAATGCACAGGTTCATCGTACGTCGGCGACGATTGTTCGATCGCATCCATTCCCAAATAAAAATGAACGCAGCCAAAAGCGACAATCAAACCGATCAGGGCGAGCGCTTTCTTCATGATTTTTGCGCGGCCATCGCCTGCGCTTTCGCAAGATACATGCGAGCATCGTTCATCTGCGGATTCAGCTCGACGGCTCGCCGCATGTGAGCAATCACTTGATTCCAGTCTTTTCCCCAATACGTGACGGCCAAATTGTAGTGCGCCTGCGCGTTCTCGCTCACGTTCAGCGCGCGCGTATACAACTGCCGCGCATCATCGACGCGGCCCAGCCGTTCGGTCATCGCGCCCCATTGCGTATAACCGTTCGCAACATCGCTGCGACAGCGAGCGACCACATCCGGCAGACTCTTGTAGTCGGCGGCCAATTGCAGCGTATGTTCGGATTTTTGAACGGCCGACCGGTACAACGCACAAGCGCCGGCCAAATCGCCTTTTAGATAACGAAGATAGGCGCGATCGGAGGTGGCTCGTTCGAACGTTGGATCGAGCGACTCCGCGCGCCGAAAAAACCAATCAGCAGTCTCAAGTTGATGCTGTTGCATAAGAAAGAAACCTTGCTGATGATGAGCTCGCGCATGATCGGAGATGAGATCCGTGGAAAAAAAGTCCGGCGTCCCACCGTACACATAGAGACCGCGATACACACAAAATTCCGGCAGCAGCGCAATTGCCACCGGAGCGGAAGCCGATGTCAATGCGAACACCGCTCCTTGCGGCACAATTTGAAGATGATCCCGCGGGTTAAACTCCACATCCGGTCCAAATACCACGGGACGTAGGGCAACCGCGTTTTTCAGATCCGACCAGCCGTTTGAATCTTTCAACGAAATTTCCGGCGAAACGGCGGACGGCCAGCGCCGCTTCATTTGCCAATACCAGGGACTCGCCGACAAACCATCGGCAACCAACGATACATCGGTCCGACGTTTTTCAATCAATTGCGCTTGCCAAAGTGAGAACAACTGAACGTCTTTATGAAAAACGGCGACCGCATCTTTCGGCGTGCTGCGCCATACATTCTGAACATAATCGCGCGCATATAAATTTTCCCGCTTTGAAGCGCGCGAATAACCGGTCATTCCGTTGTATCCAAGCAACGGCAAGAACAAAATAATGCCGGTCATGCTCAGCATTTGCCGGCCTTGATCTTGAACCCACTGCGCGCCGAAACCGGCGGCGATCGCCAGCATAAGATCCGGAATCAAAAACGACGCCTCCACGATCGCGATCGAATGCGGGTTCGGCGGCATGTTCGCCAAATAAAGAAACAGCGGACCGGTCATCGCGAACACAGTTAGGGAAAACAAGCCGAAGCGGCGCTCGCGTTGCGCCAAATAAAACACTCCCAATCCGACCATCGCGATACCCCACCACTGAAAGTTGGCCAGAACATGCCGAGCATAGAGATTCATATTGGCCAAGAAATTCTCGCCGGGCCGATAGGACAACGACAGCAAATCGAGCGTGCCACTGTAATTTTTTCGGCGCGCCGAATTGAACACGCCGATCAACGTATCGGGATTGGCCCAATCAATAACCGGATCCGTGCGCGAACGCACCATCAGATAAAGAAACACCGATGCGCCGAACGCGAACGCGACGGCCATCCACGGCCATTCGCGTCGAACGCCGGCCGCCCAAAACCAAACGAGAAACACGGGAATGAGCAGCAGCAAATCCATGCGCACACCGAGAGCGAGCGCCATCAGGAACGCGAACAAAACCGGTTCCCGCAACCGAAAAGTTACGAACATCAATGCGCAAAACCACAGCAACCCGAGCGCATACATTTCGGAAACGGTGGCCAGGTCCCAAAATGGATTTGAGAAACCGAGCAACGCGACGGCCACCAGCGCCGGCACCGCGCGCATTTTTACGCGCAACGTAAAAAACAAGAAAACAATCGCGCCGGCCGCGCACATCGCTGAAAAATAATTCGCGCGTAACGCGATATTGCCGATCGGAATCAACGTCGCCATGCGTCCGATCAATGAATAGAGCGGATATCCCGGCGGATGAGCGACGCCGAGCGTTCCAAGCAACGAGGTCATTTCGCCGGCGTCTCGGTAAGGCGCTAATTGCGGCGCGCACGTAAACGCGTACAACGCGAAAAATCCGAAGAACAATAAAGCGATCATCGCGCGCCTACGGTCGACTTTTCACGCGCCACTCTCAAATACGCCTGAGCCTGTGCGTGATCGGGCTGCCGACGCAGAACTTCTTCGAGATCGGAAACAACATGTTTCCAGTCGTTCCGCTTCCAGGCGAGAACGGCAAGATTAAAGACCGGATCGGCCAACGCCGGAAATGCGGCCGCCGTATATTCGTATTGGGCGGTCGCGGCGGCGAGATCGCCTTTGCGTTCTAGCACCACGCCCAGATTGCTGTTGGCGGCCGAACTTTTCGGATCAAACGCAATCCACTGTCGATAAATGGTTTCGGCCTGCGCATATTTTCCGCTCATCAAATACCGGTACCCATGTTGAGCGTAGAGCGCGGCCAAATTATTTTGGAACCAATCGACGTCCGCTCCCATTGCGACCGCACGCCGTAAAAAAGCGAGCCCACGTTCGACATCGTCACCTTCGACAAGTTGTCGTCCATGCATATAAGGGAAAAGAGTACCGAGCGCGCGCGACCGGTAATCGGCGGGCTCCAATGGATACAGCGACCGCAAAATCAAAACCGACCAATCCACTGCCAGCGGCGTCGGCGGCACGATCGCCATTAGGAATCCCACCTGCGAGGCGTTGTAGCCGGGCAAAACCTTTTCGTCCATGGTTGAATAAAAAACCGGCCCACGAACCAGATAGGTTTGCTCGATTTGCCAACGGCGTTGCTGCTTCTGCTCCTTCGTCAACGAACGAAAATCGGAGCCGTACGGGTTTTTAAAAATCAAGCCGCCGCGATCGTGGATCTCCACGTCAGGCCGTGCGCCGGTCACGTACCGCAGCATCGCGAGACTGTAGAAAGCATCGTCGCCACCATCGAGAAACAACGTTGCGCGCGGCGGCACCATACGCAACATCGCGCGGCCGTAATCGAGCACGAGCGTCGAT
>CAYXDS010000019.1:0-20089 GCA_964463805.1 uncultured Elusimicrobia bacterium
CTCCTTCAGCGGACAACCTATCGGCTTAGTGGTGCATTAGCAATGACAACTAACTTCATTCCCGCGGAGGGGGAATCTAGACACCTAAGGTGTCTGGACCCCCGCCTTCGCGGGGGAGACGAATTAGGCAGCTTTTTTAAGCGCCCACCGTGTGCGCCATGCGCGATCAATCAGATCCGTCTGCTTCATTTCGTGTTGTTTTTTAGGCTCGATTCTCTTGGCCGAACCATTCACGAACCACCGATGCGCGAACCAGATCACCGCGATGATCGCGAGCGGGATTAGAATCGAAGCATCGCTCGACGCCGATTCAAGGCCGAACATCAGCGGCAAGAAACTCATCGGCGGCTGCGCGACTTGCTCGGCGGCCGGCTCGAACGGAATCGCCGAGTGCTCGATTGTCTCGTTGCGCTTCTTGTATTTGAATACCGATTCGACGAACACCCGCGGCGTCATGCGACCCGTATCCGTTACCATGAATTTTTGATCGGCGCGTTCCTTATCTTTAGAGTCGTCGAAGTCACGCGTGACCAATATGTGTTTGAGCTCAGGTTTTGCTTGGCGCAGCGCGCGCGTGATCTCTTCATGGAAATCGTATTGATTTACGTAGTTCGGCATGTCCACATGTAAAACCAGCGATTGGGGGTCGTCGATTTTCTGACGCAACTTGACGAACGTGAGCGCGAGCGGTTGTTTGTTTCTGCCTTTTTCCTTCACGATGGCGAGCACGTTGTTTTTGCCGAGCAACTCTTCGAGAACGGTGGCCACTTGCTCGGGATTGCCCACCAAGTTTCCGCAGTCAAACAAATCAACATGCATCATGCCGCTGGTCAAGATCTTGATCGGGTCTGTCGTAAACGTCACTTCCACGGTCGGTGAACGTTTCGTGCCCTTCGTCTTCTCGAGATTCTCGACCAATTTGTCGACCGCGTTGCGGAAAATCATCACATCCGCCAGCGGATCCACCAGCCCGGTCATGGCGCTGTTGACCACATTTAGCGGATTTATGATTTCTTTCACTTGTTCGTCGTCCAACGCGCCGCTCGTTTTTTCAAGAATATGCGCCAATTTCAACATCGCTTCACGCAATCCGAGCTCGCGGAACGATTTCGACATCTCGGCCATCTGCTGTTGGAACACGGTCGTATCGCCCGGAGATTTGGTGTGCGCGTCGATCATGCGTGCGCGTTGCGCGGCCAATTCGCGTTTCTCGCGGTCGATTTCCTTCTCGGCGTCCGCCGGCTTTTTGCGGTCGGCCACCAATTTCTCGCCGAGTTCGTCGCCGAACGCTTGTTTCACGATCTTCGGACTCTTCAGCGAACGCTTCAGGTGCAGCACCCAACGGGTTTCCCATCCGCCCTTCGTTACTTCGACATTTTCAAACTCAACCGGATTTTCCTCACGAGCAAGCACCTGCCATAATTGCTTATTGTTTTCATCGAACGCGATCGATTCCCTTTCTTCCACGCCATGTTTGCGCAACAGTTGTTGCATACGCCATTCGGGGAAATCGCCGTTCACCATATGCCACACCGCTTCTTTGAATAAATCGATATCTTCGGTAAATTCGGCGTGCAACTTCGTACCGGTCTTAGTTCCTGCGAGACCGCGCTTCAAAGTGGCGATCATTTGTAACGGTCCGGTTAACTCACCCGATTCTTTCCACTCTTTCGCGCGCTCTCGCAGTTTTGCGTTCACATTGTCGATCGCGTGGCCGGGTTCGCTTAATCCGAATTCGTTTTTCATCGTTTCGTAGATTTTGTCGCGCGTAATATCGTCGGCATCATTCAAACTTGTCGCTTTTCCATAAATGTCGGCCAATGCACCCGGATTCGATGCGGCGACCGTCGCCAAATTCTGGAAGAACGGAACCACTTTTTTCGGATCCGTCTTCATGAGACCTTCCGAAATTTCCGGACGAGAAAGGAAATCCTTGAACGCCGAGGAATCTATGCCAATCAAAGGATAAAGCGGCACGAGCAAATCCCATGGTTTATTGCTACGTCCGATCAGCGATGCGAGTGTGTCGATGGCCGTTGTCGACTGTCCGGGCTTCGCTTCCCAGGCGCGTGTGGCAATGATGAACGGCACCAGATACTGAATATGCAGATCTTTCAGCGCCGGCGATCCTTTCTCAATGAAATCGCTCAGACCGTCGTAACCGGCGGCCCAAATCTTTTCGTAGACGCGCGGCAACAGCCGCACAAGTTCGTAGCGTTGGAATTTGACCGGATATTTGAACATGTCGTTGATAATCCGCATGTCTTTGACGAGATTCAGCAACGGCTCCGAGTCTTTCTTCAGCTGCTCGCGTTTCAAAACCGCGAGCATCAACTCGGTCCCGGAAATGTCGCTCTGCGTGTACGCTTTGTTCATATACAACCATTGCTTCTTGTATTCGGCCGAATCCTTCGACAAAATTTTGTTGTTGGTTTTGATCGTGTGATAGATCACGTAGAAGTCCATGAAGTTTTGATTCAACAATCGATCGCTGCCTTTGCTCATTTCTTCGGCGAGAATTTGCCGTAAGAAACCGGGGCGTCCCGCGACCAAACGCTGAACCGAGTCCGGCGTTTCCTCGTCGCGGAACGGCGGCAAGCCGTCCATCGTCAAGAAATGCTTGTCGAGTTGGACGAGGATTTCTTGCCACGCCAATTGCGCGGGCGTTCCGTTATGAACGCGCTCACCGTCTTTCGTGCTCGGATCAATGCCGTTTAAGAATTCTTGTGAATGACGCGGCATCAATACGATGACGTCGACTTCTTTTTGTTTCCCTTCATTGGCATATTCCGGCGGATTGTGACCAAGACCGCGCTCGCTGCTCTGAATGTAGCTGACACCGTCGCGCGGGATTTGCGCATACACCAAGAACTTCGCGCGGTCGAGCTGAATACCGACCGCCGATTGTTCGCCGATCACCACGAGATCGTACGACGGATCCTGTTGATACATGCGGCGCGCATAATCGCGCGCGTCCAAGAAGTTGCCGTCTTTATCGTCGCGCACCACGCGGCCTTTGATCCAGCGTCCGGCTGCGTCCTTGTGATCTTTCTCGATCCGGAATTTGATCTCTTTACCGTTTTCGTCGACGACATAACCCTTGGCGCCGCCGTAGATGATCGCTACTTTGCAAGGATCGCCGTTTGCTTTTTTCGTATTTTCGTAATGACGCTTGATCGCCTGCAGCAATGGCACGCTGCGCGCGACGATAATACCGGCTTCTCCTTTGTTCACGCGTTTCATCACGGACGCATCCATCGTCTTCCAATAATTAGTCGCCATTCCCGACTCTTTAAGGAACAACGTCGGGTCGATCGCCGCGAAGTCGAGGAACATTCTCTTCAAGAATCCGCCGACGCTTTCTTCGCCATAAATCTTTTGCTTGAAATGCAACCGTTGTTCACGCGGCGCACGCGCGTTGTGTGCGCGCACAAAATCGTTGTAGATCCGCACGCGCATGTTATAGGCGCCGATGTCGCCGCCCGACAATTCCGTGTGAGCGATCGAGCCGCCGGCGATACGTTCGTAGTGCCGCTGAACGCGCGCGTTCGCAGCCAAAACGTTTCGGTTGTAGGCTTCGAGATACTGCGTGAGATTCGCCATGATGTGGAGCATCAACTCCGATTGCGCAGTCGTCAGATCGTAACCGCCTTCGACGTTCGGATTGATGACGTTCTTCTTGCTGAATTTCTTTCCGAACTCGTCTTTCGTGCGGCGCAAGCTGATTTCGACGAGCATCGCGTACAACATTTTGTACTGCTTCCACGTCGACGCGAACACCGCTTTAAAATGCTTGTAGGTTGAGAACATCGGGTCCGAAACCTGATCGGTGCCGGGTCTCGTATGCGCGAGTTTCACGAAAGAAAACATTTCTTCAGGCTTCGACATCGGAGTGGCCGATAGCGAATAAATGCGTTTGGCGGTGATGGCATGCGCCAACTCGCCCTGATCGGAATTGCGCTTGCTCTTGCCGCTCGGCTCCTCGTCGGTCGGCTCTTCCGCTTCCGCGTCGTCGGACTTTTTGCCTTTTTTCTTCTTCGGCTCAGGTTTTCCTTTGTAACGTTTGATCGCCTGAACTTCGTCGAAAACCACCGCGTCCAAATTTTTCTCGAGTAACTTCAGTTTTTCGTGCTTTCCTTGTTCGTTGCGCCATGCGCGCGCGTCTTCGAGACTCACCAATAACAAAGTGCTCGAGGCGTCTTCGGTACGTCGCAGGATATCGACCTTCGTCTCCACGTTACCGAGCACCGGCTCGAGCGTCATCGCACCTTCAACCACATGCCGTTGGAATTCTTCCTGCCAATTGCTCAACAAATGAGCGGGAACGATCACGACCGACTTATTCCTCGGATCCAACGCAGCCAACACTTGCAACGTTTTACCGAGACGCGGATCGTCGAAGAATCCAAACGCGAAGAAGCGTTGAGCTTCTCCGTTCTCTCCTTCTTTCGTGTATTCACGCGCGAGCCAAGCGCAATAAATCTGATAAGGCTCCATCACCGTCTCTTCTTTAATATGCGGGAAGAGTTCTTTTTGTCCTTTGCTCATGATGTCGACAACTCGGGCTATTTCCGCGCGCAATTCTCCGACGAATTTGTCGTCGTCCGAGACACCGACTTTCTGCACGCATTCATTGATACGCTCGTTGACCTTGGCTGCCGCTTCCGGCGATTTGAAATCCAAATCTTGGAACACGAACCTTAAAAAGGCGCGGACCAACACGAGCCGCTCGAGTGGATCCAGACCTTCGAGAAGTTGTTGACGGCCGAGCAGTTGTTCCAACAAGTCGATCGGATCGATGCCCGGCCCCCCGCCACCACCCGGCAAGTCGGATCCACCTTCCGCCAAATTCAACGATTCGATGTAAGCGCGAATCAACCTTTCGCGTTCTTCCGGATCGAGATCCTTTTCGTCTTTTATCTGCGAAACCAAAACGGTCAACATCTGATACAGCAACGCCGGGTTTCCTTTTACCGCGGCGACCAGGTCCCAAATCTTCCATTCCTTGAACTTCGCTTCGATTTCTTCGGGCGTGAATTCGACTTTCTTCGTTTTCTTTTTGGTCGCCTTTTGTTTGCGGAAACCAAGATGGTCGGCCAAACGCTTTGCGTCTTCCGTTGTCACGAACCAAACAAATCCACTGTTTGTCGTTAAATAACGGTACATCGCCATCTGTTTTCCGTCATTAAGCGTTATGTAATGTACCCTCGCTTCCGGCAGACTTTTGTCGGTAACGAATTTCAGCAGCGCCAATTTTTTCCTGTCGGTTGTATCGTCAGAGTTCATGTACTTGCCGACAAACTTGGATGGAGGATAAGTGGCGACAAGGTCGTTCATCGACGACACACCCTCAGCTTCAGGTAAAGGTCCGCCGATTTCGAAATAAGGTTTCGGGGCGGCTGTCATGAACAAGGGATTGTAGACGAACACGACCGCAGCGAGCGCGAGCCACCACCAGTTATGGGAACGCAAGCCGACGACAAGCAACACGCCCGCCGCAATCGAAATCCATTGCGGATCGAACCCGACTCGCCGCGGCGCAGCGCCGCGCACGCCGAGGTCCAACTCGTCACCACGCAGAACCGACAACACCCCGCTATCGGTTCCCCTCCCCGTCAGGGGAGGGGGCAGGGGTGGGGCAAAACCGGAGCGATCACTGCTGAGGTAAATGTTTCGGTGAATGATCGCGTCGAAAATGGTGTGCAACGCAATCGCGGCCGGGAGAATCCACCACGTGGACATCGTCGGATCGAAGATGGCGAGCAGATAACCGAAGCGGAACAGCGCGCCGAGGAACGCTTTGCCGGTTTTTGCGCGCGCGTGGGTGCGACCGAAAATAGTGTTGGAACCGATGAATAGAATAATACGGGCGACAAACATGGAACTCTCGTCCAAGTGCCCCCACGTGGCGAGCGCCCACGGCAGGATCTGCATCAACAGACCCGCGAAAATTAATTCTTCGATGATCACCATCATGACGATCAATAAGAATTTCTGCGGCTGAGTAAATGATCGGCGCTCGGCCAACGCGAGGCCGGGCTTCAACAGCCAATCGCCGACCGCCAGATCGTCGTACTCATCATCGTCGAGCGTTTCGGCGTCTTCATCGGCCGCGTGCATCGCGTGCATTTGTCGCAATACGAAATCTTGGAATTCTCCGATGTCACCGCCGAGCCAATAATCTTCAATGTGTTCTTTGAGCCACGACTCGACCGCGCCCGCGTACTCTTGTTGTTGCGTGGCGGCGTGCTCGGGACGACCGTTGTAAAGGTACACAGCGAATTGCTGGAACATGTCGAGTGGCATGAACTCGAGCCGTCTTTGTTCGAACGTGCCGTCTTGCTTCTGCACTTCATAGACATTTCGTGGAACGTCCACCGTTTTTTCAGCGCCGCCGTAGAGATCGACCGACACCGGCTGCAATTTCGGATTGTCCAGCATCTTCGAGTTTTCCGCTTTGATCAGAGCGATCTTTTCTTCTTTGGTTCGATCGCTGATGCGCAGGTTGTGCAAAAAGCGTTCCCAACTGAGCACTTCGGTCAACGATCCGGGTTCCGCCGCATTTTCGCCGATGAATTCGAGCGTGGGCTCGAACCGGTTCACGTCCGGTTCCTTCGGAAGAATGCGCGCGAGTTTTGTGTAGATCAGGAGCGGCCGGCCGTCTTCGGCGCGCGCTTCTTGTTCTTTCAAGATGAGTTTTTTCGCGGCCGCCGACTCGTGCGACACGATGATTTGGACTTCGGTCTTTTTCGGGTCGATGTTCACGTGCGGCCGATCCTGATTGTCGGTCTCGTTGCGCGCGGTCGTGAACGCGTCGTTGATCCGGCTGATGATCGCTTCTACTTGTTTCGCGTTCAAATCCCAACCGGTGATGATCAATTTCTCGGCGGTGCCCGATCCGTCCGTTGATGGAATCACATAATCGATGTTCATCGCTGGCGAGCGATGATTTTCCAGATTCAATCGTCCTTTTGATCGCGGCTGTCCGTCCAACGAAAGTGTAACGCCGACCAATTCGCGGAACGCGCCGGACAAAGCGTTTTTCCGTTGTTTTTCCTCTAATTCATCCTTGAATTTTTTTGAGTCGAGCGTCGTGGCGATTCGCTTAAATACTTTCGGAAGTTCCGCCGCTGAGATCAATTGCGCCGATCTCATAAACGGCAATATATTTCCGATCAATTTTTCCGTTCGTTTCTCTTCTTTTTTTGCAGTCGAGCTGTCGACCATTCTTTCGACGACTTCTTGCTGATGCGCGAGCACACGGTATAGCACTGTCTCGAACGAAGCCGGGAAATAGAGAAGTACGAACCATTCAGGCAGCGACGCCAAAAACTCCTCGTCGAACTTCGCTTCCAACCGATAATAATGAGTGAACAAGCGGCGGAGTCTCTTTTCAATGCGGTGCGCACGGCCTTTCGCTTGGTCTTGGCCACGAGCGACATCTGCCGGATCATATACGACACAGTAATCCGATCCAATATTCGATCCATGTCCCGCTTGTTTGTATGACGCGATGATCAAACGTACCTGCGGATCGTTCAAATACACCAACAATTCATAATCGGTTGCCAACATCGGACGGCTTGAGTCCGAATCTTCGCCGCTCATCGTATCTTCTTGTGGCAGCACGCGGCCGTCAGAGTACGTTTTCATGATGAATCGTCCCGACGTTTTGTCAAAGGAGAAACGAGCTTTTTCGATACGCTCAATTCCTTTTTCGACGAATGTTCTCGTCAGATAGCCGTCGCCATTCTTTCCAAACCCTTCCGGATTTTTCTTGAGCCCGCCGTACAACGTGCGCACGCTCGCCTCTCCGTATTTTTTTCGGTAGCGATCGGCCAACGCCTCAATATGAAGAACTTGCTGCAGGAAAACCAATCCTTTTGATTTTGGATTATTTTTTATTTCTTCCGAAATGATGCCGTCGAGCGCCAATGGTTTTTGTGAATCTTCGCCCGCCGCCGCGTCGAATCCGTTGTTGATTTGACGGATCAACACTTGCTTGACGAAATAGGTGGCGACTTTTCCCCAGAAACCCGTCGCCACTTTCAAATATTCTTCCATCTGCCGTCTCGTGTATTTGTAGTACACAACCGGCTTTGAAACTCGTTTCGGCAAACGATCTTTTTGTTTTTCGAGAGGCACTTCGTCTTTTTCGTCGTAGGTGTCGAACACATGATCTTTCGTAAGCCGCACGCTGTAGCGTTCAAGAATGAAATGCAGCATCATCAAATTCTCTTCGCTGATGTCCTCATCGAGCTTCTTGTGCAATTTCTTTAAATCGGCGAACGCCTGATCGTTGGGTGCCACCATGTCGAGCAGAGGCCCCAAGTCGGACGGACGAGCCACCGGCGTGCCGTTGATCAAGATCAAAAAGGGCGGATCGACGTCTTCATCGTTATTCGGATGAGCGAGGCGTCGCTGTCCCATCATTCGATCGGAGTTGGCCTTGGCCCCAAACCGAAATTCATCGATAGCGAGAACGGCCCGACGTAAAGCTTCCACACGAATGTCGGGCAAAACGCCGCTTGGATACTCTTCATTGGTGACGAGATTCCGATTTCCAGCCAACGGCGGTTTGTTCTGCAGCATTTTGCCGAGAATTTCGTCTCTTTTATCATGACCGTTTTCCAACACCGCCAGAGAGAAATTATCGATTCCGTTCGCTTCCTCAGCCCAACGCGTTACCAATGAGTTTGGCGTGATGATCGTGCTGTTAAGATTCATGTATTGAATGAATGCTTCGACCGTCACCGTTTTTCCAAGCCCTTGTTCCCACGACAATATGATGCCGCGCGGACGTATTTCTTCGCCTTTACCGTTGTACCGGATGTCGCGCTGGACATCACGTAATGCATCTTGGCCGTAGATGGCCCGCAGAATCGCAAAGTTCAAACGCCACCGTTCAAACTTTTTCAATTTGGGTTTGTCCGCCAAAAATTTAACTTCGTTCGGAATATAACCGGCCGCATTAAGCTTTAAATTTTCATCTTTGACGAGTTCATTGAACTTCGTGATCGCTTCCGCTTCCGTCAGCGTTTTTGCACTCGTATTCCAACCAAGCTCGTTGTCGATCGGCAAATCCATGTGAAGCCGTGACAATAATTTAGCGACATCGATCTCATCGACGCAAAATTCGCGCGCGGCGCGGCGATACGCGTTGGCCAGCGTGAAAATTCCCCACTTCTGATAGAAATAGAGCTCACGAGGAACATCCTCGCCTTTGTCGTTTTTAATCGGCTTCAGCGTCGGGAATTTTTTACCGGCGATTGTTTTAAATTTCTCATAGATGCGTTCGAGAATTTTCTTCACCTGACCGTTTTTATCCGCTTGAGCGATTTGTTTTTCGAGACTCGCGAACCCGTGTTTCTCGGCAGCCGTATATTCTCCGGGCAATCCGGCGCTTGTGAACTCGAAGTTTTCGCCGGATGTAAATTCACCAAGCAGGTTGCGCTCGTATGACTGCTCGATCGCTTTTACACCGAACTCATCTCCGGCCGCGATTTTATTCAGCAGGTCTTTTTGTTTTTCGAACAACAACAGATTTGCTCGGCTCGCCGACAACCGCTTACCCAGCTGCAGAATCTTAATTTGAACCGTGTTGCTTTTGACGAAGTTGTTCGGATCGCTTTCATCGACTCCGTAAACCTCAAATACATTCAGCTCGCCGCGCTTCGGTAAAGGAACCGGCACGGAAAAATAGCCACGCTCATCCACGGTATAACGACGCGTGCCGGCGCCGGGAATACGGATGCGCACATGTTTGAAGAGCGGTTTTCCATCGGCGTTCAACGGCAGCATTCCGCGCAACGTCACCATTTCCGCTTCACTGCGCCATCCGGCCATCGTATCTTCTTCGGCCGGGTGAGGTTCCACGATGAAATCTGCCACTTTAATTTCTTTTGCGTAGCGAATTTCCAAGTCGCTGCGCGCCCGCACGCCTTGCATGAGGAACGCTTTCAGTTCTCGGATCTGATCAAGCGACAACCGGTCATCTTGACCTTCGCTCAATGCGCCGTGCGCGCCGTGAAACAGCAACATGTACTTGACCAATTCGTCGGCCACATATTGCCAGTGATCTTCATCATCTTGATCGGACGTGCCTGAGAAAAATCCGAGCGCTGAAATGATATCCGGATGCGTTTGTACGTATTCGCGCGCCCATTCGAACATTCGCTGACGTTTCGCGAAGTTTTCCAATTTGTGCGTCTTGATCCAGCCTTCGACGTCCTTGGCCGGCACTTGGCACACGCGCGCGATCTCATCCACATCGCCGGCCCAGACGGTGATAATCTGTTTGAGTTTGCTCCTCGATAGCGCGCGCTCTTCGATCAAAGCGTAGTATTCCGGTTTTTCCTTTTTCAACCTTTTCAACCACGTATTCATTACATCTTCACTGACGCCGCGCGCATCGCGCATCGCTTTCTTATTGAATTTTTTCAGACGGTGCGCGAGAATCAGATCGCGCATTTCCTCGTGGCCCGGATATTGGTTGCGCTCTTCTTGCGCGATCTTTCCTAAGTCGGTTCGAAGCTCAAGCCAGAACCTCACTTTTTGGACCGGGTACCCGGTCTCTTTCGCGATCAACGGAAACAATCCGTGTGTGGTTCGAATCACTTCCTCGAACATGCCCGGTTCTTTGAACATCTCCTCAAGCTCATAGAAGCCTTTTTCCAATTCTTCGTTCGTGAACGTGGGTTCGGGCGGCGGAGCGGGTTTCTTGCCGTTGCCTCCGTTTTTGCCGTTCGGTTTATGGCCGGTTTGAAAGATCGCCGCAAGCGGATTTACTTCCGGCGTGGACTTCTCGGTCGTTGATTCCTCTTTCGGTTTATCAGTAGTCGCCGATTCATCTTTTTTCTTTTTTTCCTCAGCGGGCGGTTTGGCTCCATTTGCGGCGGACAACAACGACAAATCGAGAGATTCCAATTGCGGCGATGCTTCACCGAGGCCTGGAAACTCTTCGTCGGCGATCGCCAGACTTTCCTTTAGAATTCTTCCGGCGATCTCGCGCAATTCGTCGTCGGATAAAGCGTATAAGGCAGTCGCCCACGCAGTGATATCTTCTTCGTTTGAGTTTTTTAATAGCGTCGAACTTAACGGTTTTCCCGCATAAACGGCCGCCATGGCCGCCAATGCCCAGGCACGTTCAGACAACCAGTCCAGCGATTTGTCCGTAACGAGCCGACTTGGAGAATCTTGGATGACTTGACGCGGTGCGCCGGCGAAGATTGAATAAATACGCGTCACTGTGGCGCGAACCGAGGTAAGCGCCTTTTCCAGCTTCATCGGATCGGACTGTACATCGGGATCGTTCAATATTTCCCGGAAAAATTTTCCGAGTATAGACTCAGGCCAGGTCCCATCGCTGACCAAATATGTGACGTCTTCGGATCCGTTGTGATCATTCATCCAATAACCGAGCACGAGATCAGCGAAATAATTCATCAACCTGTTCAAAACGTATGCGCGATTTTCTTCGTCAGTCGCGATGGGAGCGTAAAGTTCATCGAGCGCTTTCACCACCGACAGCGGCAGCGTATCGACGTTGCTTCCGGTGGAAACGTTGCGAAGCCGCTTCGACAACAGTGCCCGAACGTTGTTTGCAATCTTCGCGATATTGTCGGGGAACAAGACGGTGGTGCCATGCGCGTCACGGAAATAATACAGCGTCGGACTTTCGCCCTTTAAAAATTCGGTATTTCCTAACCTCGCATAGATTCCGGTGATTTTCACAACCTGCAGCCCATCGCGCACGGATTCCTGTGAGTAATATCTTTTTCCCGCCATATTTATGCCCAACATACATTCGAGGTGCCTGAACCAATGTTCATTTAACAAAGCAACTGCAAGTGACGGCAGCAAGTACGTGGTGTCGGTGAGGCCGCTTGATTCGATTTCCAGTTTGATTTGATTAACCGCTTGGATCCACGCTTCATGGTTCGCGTCTGGCAAAATGAGTGCGAGATTCAGCAGCGGCTGATAATTTTTCATTCCGCTTTCCAGCAAGTCGGCGAACGCATCGCGCAGGTGGTTTTGAATCCCCTCGTATTTCTGGTGTTGCAGCTCCGGCAACTCCGCACGCAACAGACTGATCACATTCTCGGCGCTCGTGCAAGAGGCGGCCGGAATTGAAAACCTCGCCGTGAACGTTTTCGGATCGTATTTGAACTTCGCGTTTGTTCCAACGACGAATACGTACTTGTCGGCGAGTCCTTGCGAGCGCAGATATTCTTCGATGGCGGGCCGGAACGCGCGATTCATGCCGCCCCACTCGATGACGGGTCCCGGATCTTCGACCTTCCGCGCGCCGGACGGAAGGTTCATCGCGGCCGCGTCTTTCTTCGTGACCGTTTCAACGATTTGTCGCCACGGCAGCGCGTACGCATCGCCGAAGAATTTCGATTCGGTGCGGAACGCGGTTAAGAAAATTTTCCGCAGCGCGTCCGAAGATTCGGCGACGAGAGCGCGAACGTTGGCATCATCTCGATCGGACATAATTGCCTCGACGAAATCAAAGTTCAGTGGTCCCGTTGCTCCCGATCGAACCGCTAATAACGTAGCGAGCCCCAGCACGCCTCTTTGGAACAGCAGATTGTTTCCTGACAGCATGTCGGTGAAAATCATCGACAACGCGCGGCGCGGTTCCGTGTCGAACGCTCCGTACGCAAACAACGCGAGCACGGGCGCCATCACGTTGGCCCGATTAACGTCCGGTTCTATCCGATGTTCACGGAAAAATTTATCTGAAACCGCGAGGCTCGTTCTTAATTTTCCGGTCGAACGAGCGAGCAGTGACAGACCTGACTCTGCAGATATCATCGACGCCGGATAAATCGCGCGCATGCGATTGGTTTGAAGCAACACCCAATAATTCAGAGCGACGGCGGAATGCCAGAACAATTGGCCTAATGATGCATAGGTCGACTCCACTTGTTGACGGAGCTCGCGGGCCATTTCGACGGCGGTAATCTTTGGCGTGGTTTGTTGGATCGGTTGGATCGGATCCTTCATTCGGTCAACCACACGTTCGTTTATGATCGTTAGCCCGTCATAGGTGACGGACAATGAATCCCTGTCGTTGCTGTGAATCAATGGATGAACGACAACTACGCGGCGTGACGGATCCTCCGCGTTCGGTACTTCGGCCACCACACGTGAAACCGTCATCACCGACATATTTCCCCAATCGGAATATTCGAATGAACGGTCGCGATGAAGCAACATGTGTTGCGGAAGCAGCCATTTGTCGCGAACCGCATATAACAGGTCGCGGAACACGGGTCCCGAATCTTTTTGCACCTGGTCGACGTTGTTGAGCGCAACCTCCTCAAGCGCGGTCATCGTCTGTTTCCACCATTGTCTTTCCGCAAAACCGATTAATTGGGCGCCGAACTTTTTCAATCCGGAATCGTCGGTAAAATTCGAAGTCATCCATTTGTCGATGATTTGGATAATCGGCGTCAACGAGACAAATGCGCGCAACAATTCCGCGTCTTTAATTTCGGCGCGCAATTTTTCCACGATCGGACTTTTCCCGCTGGGTTTCGCGCGATACGCGGCTTCTTCAGTCCACCATTCCTTGGGCGCACCGAACACCAAATGATCCGCTTCTTTGGTCAGACGCAACGTCGGAGCCCCCGCCAATTCGAGCGAGAAACTTACTGGCACGCCGAGTTCAACGCTCAACGCATGCAGATCGTTCTGAATTTTTCCACGGGTCTTTTCGTCAATGAGATCTGCGATCGTTTCCTTATTCGAAGATGAAACGAGAGGTTTTACGACCGGGTAATCCGGGAAATAGACGACGGGTCGCCGGAATTCGGCTTTTAATAGTTTTGCGAGCGCACGCTCAAGCTCGTCGTCCGATTTCCTGAAAAGTTCCTGTGCGAGCGGAATTCCGTTTTCAGGCTTGGCAAGCCAATCGAGCCGTTCCTGCGAAATCGGTTCGGTCACTAGGCGTGTGTAGTACAACAGCAAATAGAGTCCGATCCTGTTCCTAACGAATTTTTCTTGGCGTCTGTCATCAAAATCAGTGGCTGATTCCCGGATAAACGCTCGAATGTAGGCCGCTGATCGACAGGCGTAGAGAGAGTTGACGAGTTTTTTCATAAACACGCCGTTCTGCAGCATATACTGCCCGTTATCGATCGTGCTAAGACCGTTCACGAATGGAACCAGCGTTCCTTTCAATTGATAGGTCAAAAACTCAAGCCCATATTGATGCACATCGTCGATAAGCGACGTCTGTCCGTTTTCAATCGCCAGGTGCGTGAGCGCTTCGTTCATATCAATAAACAACAGCCAATCGAGCATCAACTTATTCACGTCGCCGTAACGCAATTCCAAATCGTTGTCCATCTCTTCCAGGAAATTCTTGAGCGGCGTGCGACCTGGAACGACGCCGAGATCGCGAACGTAACGTTGCCGGTTGCTTTCGATTTTTTTAAGCCGTTCCGGATAAACGATAATTTGACCCATCGGGTTATAAGAAGCGACCAAAAGAGTTGAACTATTCGATTGGCCGTTCATATCCACATCGAGAATCTCGACCTCTTTCGTACCGGCGACGAATTTACGGCGATCTAGAATACGCGTCAGTATCAAATGACTGTTGTTGCTTTTGAGAGTCTTCGCGATTGGATAACCGCCATGCGCGGGACCAGCCAACGAAACCCCACGTTTTTGGAACCACTCAACATTGATCGTGTGGATCAACGATTGGTAAAGATATTCGTTCGTCTCCGAACCGCGGTTCTGGTCCATTTGCTGGCGCACGTTATCGATGAGCTGGCGCCACCGCGGTCGGTCGATCTCGGGCAGTTTCTTTTCGAGTTCCATGAGCGCCGTGTAATCGTTGAGACCTTTATCGAACCAATCAAGAATCGCTGCGATCAGCGGCGTGACGAACGGCTTGAGCTTTTGGCTGTTCACGATCGGCAGCATGCTTTCAAACTCAGGTTCGAACTTCGAGATACCATCGTCCGTCAAATATTTCTCGGGAATCGTGACGGACACCGTGTGATCGGACGCGTAACCGACGGCCAGTTTCGGCCCTTTGTCGACAAGAAATTTCGTGATGTCGGTCAAATTCGCTTTCTCAAACATGAGGCGCAAATCTCGTCTGAATTTTCTTGGAATGTCCGTCCATTGAGGCCCGGGAACCTCCGGAATCACGAGTTCGGTCGAGGGCGCGTTGCGCGGAACCGGATACGCGAATGCATTTTCAGTTTCGACTCGCACATTGATCGGCGGCAACGCGATTGTTTTTTCACAGATGGACTTTACTTGGTCGGTCAATTTGTCCGGATTCAACGCCGCCGTGAGCATCAACGCCGCGAAATCTTTATCTTTAAACTCTTCGAATTCTTCCACCGATATTTTTCTTTTTGAGGCTACGGCCATGATCAGATAAACGCCTAATTTTCCGGCATCCGTCAACTGAACGGATCCTGAACGGCTAAAAGTAATCCAATCGCTTAACATCAAGTTTGAATGCGCGCCGAGCTTGACGCTATTTAATGACCCCAACAGCGATTGTATTTGCTGCGCATAGGCCAGCCGGGCGGCGCCCGTTTTTTTGTTAAGCAAGGCGCGAAGAAATGCGGGAATGTCGCCCTCTTTTTTCAGCATGACTTGGTCGAGCAGACGGTCGACAAAATCCAAATATTCATCACCGCCTTGCGGCATGGACATTTGTTCCCTTGAAACAGCTTGCGCCGCCGCGCTCACCAATGCGGAGTACAGACGAAAAACAACATACGCGCCCGAGTCAATGTCACGACCGACCTGGTTGCGCAACGTCATCTTTATCCGTTTCGCCGCTTTCGTCAGATCGGTCGCATGTCTGCCGGAATCCGGCAGGTCCGCATCGTTCCACGCTTTCTGACCTTCCGTTAAATGACTTTTAACGAGCGTTATGAATTCTTTTTGGTGGATGTTTCCCGCATACACGAACCGAGCTCGATCCGTGTCGGTTGCGTCCTGAGCCGGTTCGATGTAATACACGGGAACTTGTTTCCCATTGACCGTCGCGAAACCCGCGTTGCGGATCATTTCCGTCAATAAAAGCTTATCGTCTCCGGTAGGGAAGCCGTAAGTGGTTATATCCGGAGACAACATCAGCAACGATCGATCGATAAACCATTGGTTCAGGGCGTGAACGACTTCGTCGTACAAATAATCTTGCGGCAAGTTCTTTTGGCGCGCCTCATTCGCCGCTTTCTCGACTGAGTCGACGATTTGCATCCAACGATCGTAATCGTGAGGAGGCAATTCCACGTGCAGCCAACGCAAGCGGTGCAACGGAATAAGATCGAAATCATGAATGTGCTTAAGAATCCGCATCAGCTCGATAAACAACCGTTTGTTTTTCGTCAATTGAAGTGACCGCAAACGACTGTGCACGATTTCGCAAATTTCTTTGGCCGCCTCTTCTTCGTTCTTATTTTCTTTTACGCGTTGGATTAAATCGGTCGGCAACGAGATTGTGCAGGTATCCGTATCCGGAAGATATTCAGCCGAACGTTTACCTCTGAGAAGAAGATAATGCTGCGCGAGATTCAGCGATTTTAAATATCGCTCCACAGCGGCTTGAACAAGCGGCGGAATTCCCATGTTTTTCTCATAGGACACTGTCACTTCGCGTTCTTCTTGGGTCGGCGCCGCAGGCAGATCTCCTTTCAATTTTGCGAACGCTTCTTCTTCTTTCTTTTCGTCGTATCCGGCCGACACCGCGCTTAACAACGTCCAATCCGGTTGTTTCTCGAGGAACGGATAATCAAGCGTCGTTTGATCCTTGCCCGGCAACGCCCACGCGCCGTCGCGTTCGATCAGCGTGAAGTCTCCGCCCGAGTTCTCGAAAAACTTCAGATGCATGGCCGTCATCGCTTGGCGCAGTTTCTCATCGCTTTTGCTTATGAGTTTTTCCTCCATCGCTTTTCTTTGTTCGACCGGAGATATCGGCGATGACGGGTCTATCTTTTCCCACTTGAAGTATTCGGCAAAAGCCAAAAGCATCAGGGCCCCGCGCATGCCCTTTGCGCGCATATCGCCAATCACGAAACGTGGATGCGCGCCGGCGCGAACCGCGCCGAAATGAGACGACATAAATCTGCAAGCATCGAGGAATTGCTCATTCTGCGGTTCAACTTTTTTCCCACTGTTGATCGCTTCGATGGCAATGTCGGCTTCTTGATGCGCTTGTTGTCCCAATTCGGTATCGGGACTCATCACGTGTTTTACAAACGCGGCAAGATAGGCTTCGTTGTGGGTCCAATACATCGCTTTTGTATTGCCGACTTTCGTTCGCACATACGACTCGTCGACGGCTGTTTGCAATTTGGAGAGAAGAACATAGCGTTCCATCTCTTTCTGATAATTGTCGCCGAGGTCTTTGGCCAGTTGTTCGTGATAAGTATCTTTAATTGCGACTTCCATATTCTTGGCCAGTGCTTCGCGATCGATGATAATGCCGGGCAGATAAAACGCCGAAGGCGCATTCTTCTTTACCCAAGAGGGAGTTTTTCGATAGGTGAGCGTGATGGTGCGTCCGTTGGCCGTCGTGGATCCTGCGCGTTTGATAGGAACCGGAATTATTTCCTCTGGTGCATACGTTGCTCTGTTCGGTGTCATATACCAGACATCCTGCGGACCGAACCATTTATCGTTCAGCGCGTGGATAATAAAGTTTGAGCGGAGGATGGCGGTGGCGGTTTTATATTCTTTTCCATCTAAATTCGCGTTGATCCGCCCAATCAGGTCGAGCCAACGTTGGCGTTCCATTGTCGGTAGCAAATTCGCCAAGTCGACGAGCGGTGAGAGATCTTTAAAATCGGTCTTTTGCATCTCGATCAACGCATCTTCGATCGGTGGTCCCGTGATCGGGTAACCGTCCGCGAATTGCTTCACGCGCAACCGGTGCCGCGGCACGTCGATCAACGGCGCGATGAATTCAAGATTGCAAAATGCCTGCAACGCTTTCGTTAGCACCGCTTTATCCTGCGTCAGTACGTTTTCAATTAAGCTCTTCCAATCCGATTGAGAGAGAGCGGCCATTTCTGCGAACGTCGGAGTTTGCCCCGACGTCAAATATTTCGACACCCAGTAGAAGCAGACCATCGGCGAGCACAGCGGATTGCTATCGAGATCCGCGGATTCAACCAAACCCTGCAACCAAACATCAATCGCCACCAGTGGGTCTTCGGCTTTGGCGGCCGCCGTCAAACTCGATAATGCGTTCCCAAGCATCGTCATAGCGAGTTGGAATTTATCCGGCGACGCTTTTTCTCTTTCGAGCTTTTCCAACAGATCAATGCCCATCTTTTTGAAAGGAGAAGTATTCTCCAACAAAGTCGATGCAAGCGACTTCCACATTTCCAGTGAACTTGAATAGGAATCCTGCTCGCGTCCCGTTCTCTTTTTGAAGATGTGATAATCCGAGGCTAAGTGAACCGTCCGAATGAATTTATGATACAAGCGCTCCGCCGAGAGCCGATCGCCATACTCTTCAGCAAGACGTTGCGTCACTTCATTGCGAAGCTCGGTGACACGCTGAAATAGCCCCGGATTTTCCGGAACCGCCAATACAACGGCGCCTTCTTCGTTTTTAAGCGCGTCCGCGTTTGCCACCACATACCCGTGGAAGTGCGGAGAGAAAAATACACTTTCATTTTTTGGACTGAATAACCCTTTCAATACGAACACGCCGACTTTGTTGCCGTCAATGATGAACGGCGATTCGACCGACAACGTCTTCGCGAATTCGACGTCGCTCAAATCTCGTTTCGAATCATAATGGAGCAAGTCAAAGCTGGTGATGAAGATGCCCTGATAGGCGAGCCAATACAGATTCGCGGCCGTGAACAAACGGTCCAATGTTTTGAGTTTCACCAAAGATACCGCGCGCATCGAATTCATCATTTTTTCCCAGCGCTCGGCGTCGATACCTTTTAAACTCTTGCCCAATTCTTCGATCGGTTTCATATCGTTCGTCGCGGAATTCCGCAACGCGATGATCGCCTGAATCAATTTACGCGACGCTAGCACGGTGGCCACGCCGGATTTATCCGCGAACGCACGCCGAACTTGTTCTTCGGTCGGCGGATGGACCGGATCCCACAAAACCAATAATTTGGTGTCGCCGTGCAAACGCACGTCAAAGGACGCCGCCTCCTTGAACTCGATCCCGTTCGTCACACCGCTCTCGGCGATCCAACGCGCGATATTCTTCTTTGCTTCTTCCTTCGGATCCACCGGCGGCGACGCCGCGGCGCTTCTCGCCTTGCGGATTTCATCCAACCGTTTTTTACGTTCGGCCAACGGAATCAATTCTTTATCGAACGCGGCTGTCGATGCGCGCGCCACCTCCTCGTCACGTAAAAAATCTTTCCCCTCCGTACGGATATAGGCAACGAGTTTATTGGCCCACTCCTCCGCATTAAACGGACCGGTGGACTCCGGCAAGAATTCCTTTGCGAGGCGAGCGATTAAAATCCGCCGGATCTTCTCATCGATTGACTGCACTTGAAATGGCGGAGAGAATACGAACGGCAATATGAAATGGTACAGCGACCACAATGACGCGACGCTGCGTGCGCGTGCTTCGTTGTTGAACAGCGCTTGAGCGGAATCTTTGACGTCGGCAGACTTTAATTTCTGTTCCGACCATAGTTTGAATAGATCGCCGTCGTCGACCAATATTTTATCGGCGACCGCACCAAAATTATCTCTGTTAATTCGTCGCCCTTCGATTTCAGACAAATAAGCCAGCGTGTCCGCAAACACGAGTTGCCCTTCGATATCAAGTGTATTCAATACCTCAAGAGCGCGGTCTTTTCCAATCGACTGAATCATATTTGCAATGAACAGCGTATTCTGACCTGACTTCAAATCTTGTTCGATTTCGTCCGGATTTTTTTGCGCCGTTCCCAACGCCGATTTAACAATAGTGGTCCATTGCGGGTCCTTTTCTTCCGTCATAGAAATAAAACTTGCTCGGCTTTGTATGTTTGGAATTTTCGCCGACGGCGTCGTATTACGGAATTCGTCCCAAATTTTTCCTTCGCGTGGTTTCACCAAATAAAGTTGGACC
>CAYXDS010000020.1:0-19665 GCA_964463805.1 uncultured Elusimicrobia bacterium
AAAAATGCACGCCGATCTATAAACAGTACCGCGGGTTCAAAGGCAATCTGCGCGACTTAAATGACTTCAATAAATTCCCGGCCGAAGCGAAACATTTCGTGAAAGAACTCGAGAAATCGGTGAAAGCGAAATGCGCGCTCGTCTCTCTCGGCAAAAGCCGCGAAGAGACGCTGGTCGTCGACAAGGACTTCCCATGGCTCAAATAATGCTTAAGCCGTCTTTCCCGCGAAGGCGGGAATCCAGACACTTCAGGGGCAACCAGCACGTGAATGACGCTGTCTGGGCCCCCGCCTTCGCGGGGGAGACGACGATATGAATAGAACAAAAGTAAAAGGCTACCTGGCGCTCGCTTCCGGGCGAATTTTCCAAGGATGGTGCTTCGGCGCGGAGCCCAACGAGAAATCGGGCGGCGAAGTGGTGTTCAATACATCGCTCTCCGGTTATCAAGAAATTTTGACGGATCCGTCGTATCAGGGACAAATCGTCGCGATGACCGCGTCGCATATCGGCAATTACGGCGTGAATCTCGAAGACGTCGAATCGACGCGCGTATTTTTATCGGGATTCGTCGTGCAAGAAGAAAGCGTTCTTTATTCGAACTGGCGCGCGACCAGCGGCCTGCATGAATATTTGGCGAAAGCGGGCGTCGCCGGACTCACCGGCGTCGACACGCGCGCACTCACCCGTTATTTGCGCACACAAGGCGCGGTGAGCGGCATTATTTCAGCGGACGGTCGCGATTTGAAAGCGCTCGTGAAGAAAGCGAAGGCGGTACGTTCGCTCGAAGGTGTGGATTTGGCCGCTGAAGTGACCGGCGGCTCAGTTTATAAATGGGCGCACGGTAGCATCCCGATGCCGACTGATTTTGAAAAGAGACCGAAACCGAACGGAAAAAAGAAAGTGGTCGTCATGGACTTCGGCGTAAAACAAAACATTTTGCGTTGCCTTGTTGATAATGGAGGGGAAGTCACCGTAGTTCCGGCCGCAACATCCGCGCAACAGATCCTCGACATGAATCCGGACGGTGTGTTGATTTCGAATGGTCCCGGCGATCCGGCCGCCGTCGAAGACGGCATCAAGACCATCGCGGATTTGGTCAAACACAACTTGGACCAGAAAAAGAAAGACGCAAAACCGTTTGCGATGTTCGGCATATGCCTCGGCAATCAACTGCTCGGGCTCGCGCTCGGTGGCAACACCTACAAATTGAAATTTGGACATCATGGCGCGAATCATCCGATCAAAGATTTGGAAACGGGACGCGTCGACATCACCACGCAGAATCACGGATTCGCGGTGGAGGGGCAGAAAACGTCGAACGGCGAGTGGATCGTGAAAGGCAACAAAGACGCGATCGTCACGCACATCAATTTGAACGATGAAGCGATCGAAGGCATTCGTCACAAGACATTGCCGCTGTTCTCGGTCCAATATCATCCGGAAGCTTCTTCAGGTCCACACGACGCACGACATCTTTTTGATCGATTCTTTAAATTAATGGAGTAATCCGTCGCCCCGGAAATCTTTTATCCGGGGCCACGCTAGATAAACAACAGGCTGTCGTTAGACAACCTGGGTCCCGGATAGAAACATTCCGGGACGACGACATAGGACGGCGTAAAATATGCCTAAACGAACTGACATAAATAAAATTCTCATCATCGGCTCCGGGCCGATCATTATCGGCCAAGCGTGCGAATTCGATTACTCGGGAACGCAAGCGGTGAAAGCGCTGAAGAAAGAAGGCTACAACGTGGTGCTGATCAACTCGAACCCGGCCACGATCATGACCGATCCGGAATTGGCGGACGGAACGTATGTCGAACCCCTCACTCCGCAAGTTCTTGAAGCGGTCATTGAAAAAGAAAAGCCGGACGCCTTGTTGCCGACGCTCGGGGGACAAACCGCTTTAAACTTGGCGGTCGCCGTAGCGAAATCGGGCGTGTTGAAGAAGCACGGTGTTGAAATGATCGGCGCAAACCTTGAAGCGATCGAAAAGGCTGAAGACCGCCGGCTGTTCAAAAAGGCGATGGAAGAAATCGGTCTCGACTTGCCGCGCAGCGGTTTTGCGCGCACGTTGACCGAGGCTGAAGAGATTTCTCAAAAGGTTGGATTTCCATTGATTATCCGCCCATCTTTCACACTCGGCGGAACCGGCTCCGGACTCGTTTATACACGTGAAGAATTTTTGAAAGCGGCCGCCAAAGGACTCGACTTGAGCCCGATCTCAGAGATTTTGATCGAAGAATCGCTCGAGGGTTGGAAAGAGTACGAGCTTGAAGTGATGCGTGATAAATCCGATCAGTGCATCGTGATTTGTTCGATTGAGAATGTCGATCCGCTTGGCGTTCACACCGGCGATTCGATCACCGTGGCGCCGGCGATGACGCTGACCGACAAAGAATATCAGCACATGCGTGATCAAGGTTTTGCCTGTATCCGCAAAATCGGCGTCGAAACCGGCGGCTCCAACATCCAATTTGGCCTCAACCCGAAGACAGGGCGCATGGTCGTGATTGAAATGAATCCGCGCGTGTCTCGTTCGAGCGCGCTCGCATCCAAAGCGACCGGTTTTCCGATCGCCAAACTGGCCGCGCTGTTGGCGGTCGGTTACCGACTGGACGAACTTTCGAACGACATCACTCAAAAAACGCCCGCTTGTTTTGAGCCGAGCATCGACTATACGGTGGTAAAGATTCCGCGGTTCGCATTCGAAAAGTTCTCCGAAAGCAATCAGCAGCTTGGCACGCAGATGAAATCGGTCGGCGAAGTCATGGCGCTCGGCCGCAATTTTAAGGAAGCGTTGCAAAAGGCCTATCGCGGACTGGAAATCGGACGCGCGGGTCTTGGATCGGATGGAAAATCGTTCAATCCGGCGGTCGCGCAGGCGCTTGAAGCGAAAGACCAGCCGACGTCGGAAGCTGTGCTCCAATCGTTGCGTGAAAAGATCCGAATCCCGAACTCGGACCGGTTGTTTGCATTGAAAGCGGGACTTCAGCTCGGCATCACGCCCGAGGAAATTTTTAATCTATCGAAGATTGATCCGTGGTTCATCGCCCAAATCCAGGAACTCGTCGAATTTGAGAAACAATTGCTCGAATCGGTTGATAAAGAGGGAATGAAAAGCGTGCAAGGCGATTGGATCCGTGAAGCGAAAAAACTTGGCTACTCGGACATTCAACTGGGCAAGCTGCTCGGTCAAACCGAAAAGCAGATACGCGCGATCCGCAAAAAATTGAACATCGAGCCGGTCTACAATCTTGTCGATACCTGCGCGGCCGAGTTTGAGGCCTACACTCCTTATTATTATTCGACCTACGGCGAAGAGAACGAGACGAAACCGTCGAAGAAAACCAAAGTGATGATTTTGGGCGGCGGTCCCAATCGGATCGGTCAAGGTATTGAGTTCGACTATTGCTGCGTGCACGCGGTGAAAGCGCTGCAGGAAGAAGGCTATGAGACGATCATGGTCAACTGCAACCCGGAAACGGTGTCCACCGACTACGATACCGCCGACCATTTGTATTTTGAACCGCTCACGCTTGAAGACGTACTGAACATCGTCGAGAGGGAAAAACCGAAAGGACTCATCGTTCAATTCGGCGGACAAACGCCGTTAAACCTCGCGTTGCCGCTCGAAGAAGCGGGTGTGAAAATTTTGGGGACGTCGCCGGACTCGATCGATCTCGCTGAAGACCGTGAACGTTTCGGCCGATTGTTAAACAAACTCCGCATCCCGCAGCCCGCCCACGGAATGGCGCGCTCGTTTGCAGAAGCGAAAGAAGTGGCCACGCGCATCGGCTATCCGGTTATGCTGCGTCCGTCGTATGTGCTCGGTGGGCGAGCGATGGAAGTGGCGTACGACGACCAGATGCTCGAGTCGTACATCAATCGCGCCACCTCGCTCTCGTCCACGCATCCGGTGCTCATCGATAAATTTCTCGACAACGCGCTCGAAGTGGACGTGGACGCGCTTTCCGATGGAACGAATACGTACATCGGCGGCATCATGGAACACATCGAAGCGGCCGGCATTCACTCGGGCGACTCGGCTTGCATGATTCCGCCGCGCAAGCTGAACAAGGAATCGCTCGATACGATCGTCAGCTACACAAAAACACTGGCCAAAGCGTTGAAGGTAAAAGGCCTTATGAACATGCAACTCGCGTTGAAAGACAACGTGGTCTACGTGCTCGAAGTGAATCCGCGAGCCAGCCGCACCGTGCCGTTCGTATCGAAAGCGACGAATGTGCCGCTCGCGAAACTCGCCGCGAAACTCATGATGGGGAAAAAGCTGTCGCAAGTTTTGCCGAAGCACGTGATCGGAAAAGATTTCGTGACCCCGTGGACGTCGGTCAAGGAAGCGGTACTTCCCTGGACGAGGTTCCCGGGCGTCGACGCCGTGCTCGGCCCGGAAATGCGGTCGACCGGCGAAGTCATGGGCATCGCCGACGATTTCTCGGCCGCCTACGCAAAGTCGCAAGCGGCCGCGAACTCGCCGCTGCCAACGAAAGGTAACGTATTGGTGAGTTTGCAGCGGAACGCGCGCGCGCGCGCAATTGAAATCGTGCGAAAACTCAGTCAGCTCGGGTTCGGTATTGTCGCGACCGAAGGCACGGCCAACTCTTTTCGCGAAGCCGGCATTAAAGTGGATATCGTCAAAAAAATCGAAGAAGGACGCCCCAATGTGGTGGATATCATCACGAACAAGGAAGTCTCTTTCGTGATCAACACGCCCTCGGGCGCGCATTCTCGCAAAGATGGTTTCGCGATCCGCAACGCCGCGCTCGGCGCCGGCGTGCCGATCATCACCACGCTCGCCGCCGCGGCGGCCGCCACCGAAGCGATCGAATCGCTGCAGAAGAATCAGTGGACGATTCGGTCGTTACAGGACTACTACAAACTATTGAACGCCAAACCAGCGAAAACAAACGCCAAAACGGTTAAAGTGGCCGGAGAGGTTTCATAATCATTCACCGATTCATTTCTTGACACATCAACCGGTAGTAATTACAATCATGCCCACAACTACCGGTTGTGCCCAATGAAATGCCCGCATTGCAGTCATCCTGAAGATCATGTGATCGATTCCCGGCCCGTCGAAACGGGGAATGTGATCCGGCGGCGGCGTGAGTGCCTGCAGTGCTCGAAACGATTTACCACCTACGAACGGCTTGAAGTGATGCCGATGATCGTGCTGAAATCCGACAATCGCCGCGAACCGTTCGATCACGACAAATTGCGCGAAGGGATTTCACGCGCTTGCAAAAAACGCAACATCACGGCCGAACAAATTGAAAAACTTGTGACCGACGTCGAAACTTCTCTGCAGGAAGATTTCGTGATGGAAGTGCCGAGCAAATCGATCGGCGAACGCGTACTGGCGAAACTCAAAGAACTCGACCATGTGGCCTACGTGCGTTTCGCTTCGGTCTACAAACAATTTTCCGACATCGATAACTTCTTCAATGAGCTGCGCGGCCTTAAGAATGAACAGAAGTCGAAAGGCCGCAAAATCGCTCCGGTCAACCTGCTCGCCACCATCATCAACGAACAATCCGCGGAAAACTAATGACCTCGACCTTGCCACGCTCAGCCACCGCTCCCATCTGGGAGGTGGAGCGTCCGGCCGCGTTAAAGATCACCGAAAACCAACGCAAAGTCATCGAAGATAAATACCTTAAAGATTCTCCGACCATCGAGGCGTGGCTCGGCGGCGTCGCGCACAATATTGCCCTGGCCGAACTGCTGTATCATCCGTCCGCGCATCTGTGGGGACTGTTTGATGGCGTTCGATTGCTGAAGAAAGAGACTCCCGCTCCCGCTGAAATTCCAAATTCGCCGCCGCTCTTGCGTTCATGGCTGTTTCATAATGGGCTTTACACGGCCGATGAACGCGAAGCGAACTTCCAACGGTTCGTCCGCAACTGTGAAAATGCGTTCGCAAAGTTTCCGGAGGCCCGGAAAATAGCGTCGGAATGGGAAGCCCGCTATTACGATATGCTTTCAAATTGGCGGTTCCTGCCGAATTCACCTACGTTGATGAATGCCGGACGCGAGATTCAACAGCTTTCAGCCTGCTATGTTCTGCCCGTTGAAGACTCGATGGAAGGAGTCACGCACGCGCTTCAAGCACAAGCGCTGATCCATACATCGGGGGGGGGAACCGGTTTTTCATTTGAGAGCATGCGCCCCGCTGGCGACCGCGTGAAGTCCACCGCTGGAGTCGCTTCAGGTGTCATTTCGTTCATGCAAGTGTTCGATAAAATGACGGCCGTCGTCAAACAAGGCGGCAATCGGCGCGGCGCCAATATGGGCGTTTTGCCCTATTGGCATCCGGAAATCAAAGACTTCATTCGATTGAAAGGCCGCCCTGGAATGATGGAAAACTTTAATGTTTCAGTGGCTATCGATGACAAGTTCTTGGAATGCGTTGAGAACAACTGGGAATATGACCTTTTGAATCCAAGGACGCACGAAGTGACCGCCCATGCGTCCGCGCGCGAAGTATTCGATCTCATTGTCGAATATGCCTGGAAATCAGGCGACCCTGGGATTTTATTCATAGATAAAATAAACAACTCAACGTCGAATCCAACGCCGGCATTGGGCCGCATCGAATCTACGAATCCGTGCGGTGAACAACCGTTGTTGCCGAACGAACCCTGCAACCTAGGATCGATCAACGTCGCTCAGTTTGTAAATGAAGCCGACATCAATTGGGCCGAGCTCAAACAGACGGTCGCATTGGCCGTCCGGTTCTTGGATGACGTGATCGACATGAACAACTACCCGCTCCCCGAGATGGAAGTCCTCGGCAAAGGCAATCGGCGCATTGGGCTCGGCATTATGGGGTGGGCCGAACTGCTGGTGAAGATGGGCGTTCCGTATGATTCGGACGCGGCGATCGATCTCGCGTTAAAGCTGATGTCCTATATTAATGATGCGGCGTTCGACGCCTCTAAAGAACTGGCCAAAGAGCGCGGTGTATTTCCAAATTGGCGTGACAGCATTTATGACCCGGCTGGAAAGCACTTCGCCGGAGTCACCCGCACGCCGCGCCATTGCGCGCGCACGACCATTGCGCCGACCGGAACCATCGGGTTGGCCGCCGGGCTTCAGGGAGCGGGCATCGAGCCGTTTTATGCGATCGCGTACACTCGCTACAACGCACGCGCGCTTGAGGCGGTCAAAGCCGGCGCGACGCCCGACCCGAAAGACGTGTTTTTTGAAGTGAACCCGTTGTTCCGTTCGATCGCTGAACAAAACAATTTCTTTGGGCTGACCGAACAAGACCTGTGGCGAAAGATCGAAGAAAACGAGAAATCCGTGCGCGGCATTAAAGAAATCCCTCCGGATATCCAGGCGTTGTTCGCGACCGCGCACGATGTCTCGATCGATTTCCATGTGCGGATCCAGGCGGCGTTTCAAACGCACACGGACAATGCGGTTTCGAAAACGATCAACATGCGTCACACGGCCACGCCGCAGGATGTGCGTCGCGCGTATTTGCTCGCTCACAAATTGGGCTGCAAAGGGATTACGATCTATCGCGACGGCAGTAAAAAACAGCAGGTGCTGAATCTCTTCTCCGGCGTAAAAAAGGTGAAACGCGCGCGCGATTTGTCATTGGGCGTTTCTTCGGAGTACTATGAGATCAAGACCGGACACGGACCGTTGCACGTGCACATCGATTACGATGAGGATGGACCGTACCGGCTGTTTGCGAGTTTGCCGCCGGTCGGCTCCGAAATTTCAGGGCTTACGTCGATCATTGGCGTTTTGGTTTCAAAATATTTAGAAGAGGGCGGAAATCCGAGCGGACTACTGCGCCATTTGGAATCGGTCAAGGGCGATCGTCCGTACGGATTCGGCGAAGCGAAAGTGAATTCGATTTCGCATGGGATTGGCACTGCGCTGCGCACGCATCTGCGCAAACACGGTTGGCTCGCGCAGGCGACCGACGACACGCCGGCGTTGATGCCAGAGTCGATCACGAGCGTCGAAGATGTTCCGTCTTTGGAATTGTGGAATTTGTCGCATATCAGCGATCAGTGTCCCGAGTGCTACAGCGCGAACGTGCGGTTTGGATCCGGTTGCTCAGGACCTATTTGCAACGATTGCGGTTATTCTGAGTGTAATTAAGCCGTCACCCCCGCGAAGGCGGGGGCCTAGACACCTAAGGTGCCTGGATTCCCGCCTTCGCGGGAAAGACGGCTTATAACTTACAGGGAGTTAATAAATGCCAGTTAAGTCAGACAAGTGGATCATTGAACAAGCGGAAAAGAATGACATGATCAGCCCTTTCGCGAGCGAACAGGTGAAAGAAATGGAATTGCCGCAAGGCGCGCTTCGCCGGTTGATTTCGTTCGGCGTATCGAGTTACGGCTATGACATGCGGCTCGGCAACAGTTTTCGCGTGATGAAACCCGAATCACGGATTGAAATCGATCCGAAAAACATCAAACCGGGCTTGTTTCAAACGGTTCGCGCCGACGATTACATCATCCTACCGCCGCACGGGCTCGTGCTCGCGCAAACGATTGAATATTTTAAAATCCCGCGCGACATCCTCACGATCTGCTATGGAAAATCCACGTATGCACGTTGCGGCGTTTTTATTAATGTGACGCCGTTCGAACCCGAGTGGGAAGGACACCCGACGATTTCGATCAGCAACCTGACGCCGCTTCCGGTGCGTTTGTACGCGGGCGAAGGGATCGCTCAACTGGTTTTTCTTCAATCCGACGACGTCTGCGCCGTTTCCTACCGGGATAAAAACGGCAAGTATCAGGCTCAGTTGGAACCAACTGCCGCAAAAATATAAAAACAGATAGCCGTCTCCCCCGCGAAGGCTCAACGTGTGCCTTCGCGGGAAAGACAGCTTTATTTAGACAAGGAGAGTTACGCATATGGCATTTTTTATCGGTCGGGAACGGGAAGCGCGACGCGCTTATGGGTTTGATGAAATCGCGTTGGTGCCCGGCGCATTGACGATCAACCCGGCAGAAGTCGACATATCGACGAAGATTGGCCCAAATCAATTGGACATTCCGTTCATCGCCAGCGCGATGGACGGCGTCGTCGACGTGAAATTTGCAATCGCGATGGGCAAACTCGGCGGCTTGGCCGTATTGAATTTGGACGGCGTTCAAACACGCTACGAAGATCCGACGGAAATTTTAAATGAGATTCAGCGCGCCGATCCGGAAACGGCCACCGAGCTCGTGCAGAAGATGTACAAAGAACCGATCAAAGAGAAACTGATCGCGAAGCGCGTTGAGCAAATGAAAAAAGGCGGCATCAAACCGGCCGTGTCGTGCATTCCGCAGAACGCCGAGAAATTTGGGCCCATCGCGCAAGAAGCGGGCGCGTCGTTCGTGTTCCTGCAAGCGACCGTCATCACGGTCCGCCACCAAGCGACCAACTACAAAACGGTCGACCTCCACAAATTCTGCTCGAAGACCATGAAGATCGCGGTCGTGCTCGGCAACTCCGTGCAATACGATGCGACGCTCGAGCTCATGCAGACCGGCGCGGCCGGCATCTTGATCGGCGTCGGCCCGGGTTCCGCTTGCACTTCGCGCGGCGTGCTCGGCATCGGCGTGCCACAAGTGACGGCCACCGTCGACTGCGCGGCCGCGAGAGACGCTCACTTCAAACAAACCGGCAAATATGTGCCGATCATCACCGATGGCGGCATGAGCACCGGCGGCGACATCTGCAAGTCGTTCGCGTGCGGCGCCGATGCGGTCATGGTTGGTTCCGCGTTCGCGCGTGCAAAAGAAGCGCCGGGCGGCGGTTTCCACTGGGGCATGGCGACGCCGCACCACAACTTGCCGCGTGGCACGCGCATTCGCGTGGGCACGACGGGATCACTCGAAGAAATTTTGAACGGTCCCGCCCGCACCGACGACGGCACGCAAAACCTGGTCGGCGCGCTGCGCACGTCGATGGGCGCGGTCGGCGCCGCGAACATTCGTCAGTTCCAAATGACGGAGATCGTGCTCGCGCCGGAAATTAAGAATGAAGGAAAGCTTTTCCAGAAAGCGCAAAAAATAGGAATGGGGAAGTAATTTAGCCGTCACCCCCGCGAAGGCGGGGGCCCAGACACCTGAAGTGTCTGGATTCCCGCCTTCGCGGGAAAGACGACGGGAGAAAGAACAATGATTGTGATATTAGACTTCGGATCCCAATACACGCAGTTGATCGCGCGCAAGGTGCGCGAGTCGAATGTGTATTGCGAGATTCATCCGTTCTCAACGCCGTGGGCAACGCTCGAGAAATTAAATCCAAGCGGCGTTATTCTCTCAGGCGGCCCCTCGAGCGTTTATGAAAAGGGCGCGCCCAAGCCGGACAAGAAAATTTGGGACGCCGGGCTTCCGATCATGGGAATTTGCTACGGGCTCCAAGTGATGGTCGAGCATTTCGGCGGAAAGGTCCAGGCGTCCTCGAAGCGCGAATACGGGCCGGCCACGATTAAACTGGCCACGAGCAATTCGATTTTCACCGGACTTTCGAAAAATCTGCCGGTCTGGATGAGCCACGGCGACGCGGTCACGAAGATGCCGGAAGGATTCATCACGCTCGCAACTTCCGAGAACGCTCCTTACGCGGCGATCAAACACCAATCGAAGAAGATCGTCGCCGTTCAATTCCATCCGGAAGTTCACCACACGCCGAACGGCGTCGATATCCTGAAAAACTTTACGCACGACATCTGCCAGGACTCGGCCGCGTGGAGCATGAAATCGTTCGTGGATGAAGCGATCCGCGATATTCAAACGCAAGTCGGCAGCGAGAAAGTAATTTTGGGTCTTTCGGGCGGCGTCGATTCCGCGGTGGCGGCGGCGTTGCTGCATCGCGCGATTGGCCATCAATTGACAGCCATCTTCGTCGATAACGGCGTGTTGCGGTCGGGTGAGAAAGAACGGATCCGCCGCATATTCGATGGTTCGCTCGGCAGCAATCTGCGCGTGATCGATGCGAGCGCGTCGTTCCTTAAGAAATTGAAAGGCGTGACCGAACCCGAGCGCAAACGCAAAATTATTGGGCTCGAATTCGTGCGCGTGTTCGACGCCGAAGCGAAAAAGATTAAAGGCGTAAAATTTCTCGCGCAGGGCACGTTGTATCCGGATGTGATCGAAAGCGTGTCGGTCAAGGGACCGTCGGCCACGATCAAAACGCATCACAACGTGGGCGGATTGCCGAAGAAAATGAAATTGAAACTTGTGGAACCGCTGCGGTTCTTGTTTAAAGACGAAGTGCGCTCGCTCGGCCGCGAGCTGGGCTTGCCGGCGGAACTCTTGAACCGGCATCCGTTCCCAGGACCGGGCCTCGCGATCCGTATTCTCGGTGAAGTGACGAAAGAACGCGTGAAACTTTTGCAGCAAGCCGACTTGATCGTTGAAAACGAAGTGCGCGCAGCCGGACTTTACGACCAACTGTGGCAGGCGTTCGCTGTGTTGCTGCCGGTCAAATCGGTCGGCGTGATGGGCGATCTTCGCACGTACGAAAACACGGTGGCCGTTCGCGCAGTGACGTCGCAAGACGCGATGACCGCCGACTGGGCCGATCTGCCGCGTCCCGTGTTGTCCCGCATTTCCAATCGAATCATTAACGAAGTCCGCGGCATCAACCGCGTCGTCCTCGACATTTCCTCCAAACCGCCGGCAACGATCGAATGGGAGTAGTAATTTTGTCATTGCGAGGAGCAAAGCGACGCGGTAATCTCATCGATGCCGTTTTCCTATTGAACGCGAGATTTATGAGATTGCCACGTCGCAAAAAGCGCTCCTCGCAATGACAACAAATATGATGTCGACTGAAATTGATCTTCCTTTGTTCCGTCGCGGAAAAGTTCGCGATGTTTATGATTTGGGCAGTCAGCTTCTTTTGGTGGCGTCCGATCGTATCTCGGCATTCGACTTTGTTTTGCCGACGGCGGTGCCCGACAAAGGGAAAGTTCTTAACGAAATCTCGGTGTTTTGGTTTAAGAAACTCGAAACGGTGATCGCGAACCATTTGATCACGGCCGACGTTAAAAAATATCCGGAGGACGCAAAGAAATACGCGGCGCAGCTCGAGCGGCGATCGATGCTCGTCCAGAAAACCGAAAAACTCGAAGTGGAGTGCATCGTTCGAGGTTATTTATCGGGTTCGGGTTGGAAGGATTATCAGAAAACACGTTCGATTTGCGGCATTCAGCTTCCAGCCGGGCTGGTCGAATCCGAAAAGTTGCCGGAACCTATTTTTACACCGACCACGAAAGCCGAAGGCGGCGCGCATGATGAAAACATGACCTTCGACGAGCTCGCTCAACAAATCGGGTTGCCGCTCGCGCAAACGCTCAAGCGCAAAAGCCTCGATCTTTACGAAGCCGGACGCGCGTGGGCCGAATCTCGCGGCATTATTTTGGCCGACACGAAATTTGAATTCGGCATGGTCGGCGGACAGCCGATTCTCATCGATGAAGTGATGACGCCGGACTCGTCGCGGTTTTGGGATGTGAAGACGTACCAGAAAGGTCGCTCACAGGATTCGTTCGATAAGCAGTTCGTGCGCGATTATCTCGAAAGCATCAAGTGGGACAAGAAACCGCCGGTGCCGGAACTTCCGAAAGAAATCGTCGAGAAAACTCAACAAAAATACATGGACGCATTTGAGAGAATAACTGGAAAAAAATTTAATTAGCTGTCACCCCCGCGAAGGCGGGGGCCCAGACACTTGAGGTGTCTGGATTCCCGCCTTCGCGGGAAAGACAACAAAAGAGTTATGGAAACCATTATTGAAATTCATCCGCTGAAGCCTGAGTTTGATCCGCTCGCGAAGAGCGTGCGGTCCGAACTCATTGAGGCCGGCGAAGCACCGAAAAATGCGGTGGTGCAGACGCAACGCTTGTATCGGATTGAGGGAAATTTAAATTTAGCGGCTGCCGAGAATGTTGCGAATACGCTGCTTGTGGATCCGGTTGTCGAGTCTGTTGTGATCGATCATCCGGAGATTCAGGTAAAGAAAAAAAAGGCGACGAAGAACGGCGGCATCGTTCTTGATGTTTGGCCGAAGCCGGGCGTGACCGATCCGGTCGGTGAGACTGTGCAGAAAGGGATTAAAGATTTGGGATACGCGGGCGCGTTTCACGCGTCGTCGGCGATCCGTTATGTGTTTCCGAAAATCAAAAATGTGAAGACCGTCGAAAATCTCGCGAAGAAAGTTCTCGCCAACGAGTTGATCCATGACCTCCGCATCCGAAACATCTAGGCTCGCGAACACGGTCGCGCTACGAAGCGCCGACGACGCGGGACTGCTCGACATCAGCCGCAAAGGCATGCTGTCGCTCTCGCTCGAGGAGATGAAAAAAGTTCAAGCGCATTACGAATCGTTGCATCGCGATCCGACCGACGCCGAACTTGAAACAATCGCGCAAACGTGGAGCGAACATTGCTACCACAAAACGTTCCGCGCGCGCTGCTCATATGAAGAGGAAAAACTCGACGGCGAACAACCGCTCGGCGCGAAGAAATATGAAAATTTATTGAAAGAAACCGTGTTCCGCGCCACCAACGAACTCAATTCGCCGTTTTGCTTGTCCGTGTTTGAAGACAACGCGGGCGTGATCGCGTTCGACGATCAAGACGCGATCTGTTTCAAAGTCGAAACGCACAACCATCCGACCGCGCTCGAACCGTACGGCGGCGCCGGCACCGGCATCGGCGGCGTGATCCGCGACATTCTCGGCTGCGGGCTCGGCGGCAAACCGGTATTGAACACCGACGTTTTTTGTTTTGGAATGCTCGACACGAAACCCGAGACGCTGCGCGAAGGCATGCTGCATCCGAAACGCATCGCGCGCGGCGTGATCAGCGGCGTGCGCGATTATGGAAACAGAATGGGAATTCCAACCGCGAACGGCGCCGTTTATTTTGACGCCGGCTACACGGGCAACCCGCTCGTGTTCTGCGGCACGATCGGATTGATTCCGGTCGATGCGATCAAGAAAACCGTTCAACCGGGAGACTTGGTCGTCGCAGTCGGCGGACGCACCGGACGCGACGGCATTCACGGCGCCACGTTTTCATCCGCGCCGCTCGAGAAAGGAATTACGTCGAGCGTGGTGCAGATCGGACATGCGATCGTCGAAAAGAAAGTGATGGACGTGTTGCTGCAAGCACGCGTGAAAAGACTTTATCGTTCCGTGACCGATTGCGGCGCCGGCGGATTCTCATCGGCGATCGGCGAACTCGGCAAAAAAACGGGCGTGCGCGTCGATCTCGAGAAAGCGCCGCTCAAATATCCGGGGCTCGCGCCGTGGGAAATTTGGGTTTCCGAATCGCAAGAACGCATGGTGCTCGCGGTGCCGCCTGAGAATTGGCAATCGTTGAGCACGTTGTTCCGTCAGGAAGACGTCGAAGCGGTTGTGATCGGACAATTTACCGATGACAAGAAACTGATCGTCGCTACCAACAACGAAGTGGTCGCCGATATCGACATGGGATTCTTACACGACGGCTGCCCGAAACTTGAACTGAACGCGAAGTGGAATTCAGAGGTGCATAAGAATACGTACCGTCAATCTGTCATTGCGAGGAGCGAAGCGACGCGGCAATCTCATGAATTGATTGATGAGATTGCCACGACCCCTTCGGGGTCTCGCAATGACACGGCAAAAATATTTAAGGCGTTACTCGCTCATCCAATCATCGCGAGCAAAGAATCGGTGGTGCGGCAGTACGATCACGAGGTTCAAGGCGGCAGCGTAATTAAACCGTTCACCGGCGTCGACCATGATGCGCCGACCGATGCGTGCGTGTTCCGGCCGAAACTGTCGGCATGGAAAGGCGTGGTCGTTTCGAACGGAATGAATCCGGAGATGGGGAAATGGGATCCGTACGTGATGGCCAAAGTGGCCGTCGACGAAGCGTACCGCAACATGATTGCGGTCGGCGGCAATCTCAAGCACGCGGCGATCCTCGACAATTTCTGCTGGGGCGACGCGAAGAACGTGAATGATTTGGGCGGTCTCGTGCGCGCGGCCGAAGGCGCGAAAGAAGCAGCGCTCGCTTACGGACTTCCTTTTATTTCAGGCAAAGACAGTTTTCACAATACGTGGCGCTCCTCGGACGGCGCGATTCATTCGATTCCACCGACATTGCTTGTGTCGGCGATCGGCGTGCTCGACGATGTACGCGGCTGCGTGAGCTCCGGATTTAAAGGCGCCGAGCACTTGGTTTATTTGATCGGGGAAACCCGAACTGAACTGAAAGGTTCTCTTTACGCGCAAATGACCGGCAACGCGACCGGCGGTTTGCCGACCGTGAATTTCGCCGAGGCGAAAAATCTTTACAAGAAGCTGCAAGCGGCGATGAAACACAAACTCGTGTTGGCGTGCCACGATCTCTCCGAAGGCGGACTTGGCGTAGCCGCGGCAGAGATGGCGTTTGGCGGCACGGTCGGCGTTGAACTGAACTTGCCCGTGCGCGAGTGGGATGCGGCCGTTCAACTGTTCTCGGAATCGCCGTCGCGGTTGCTCGTCGAAGTCGATCCCGCACATCAGCAGGCGTTTGAGCAGGCGATGGGCCCCATGTTCGTCGAACAAATCGGCCGAACCACGAAGAAGCCGCAATTCTCAGTCGTGCAAAACGGACAAGTGCTGTTCCAAGAACAAGTGAAAGCATTGAAACAAATTTGGAAAAAAACATTGGAGACGCTGTGAGCAAAGCGAGCAAATTAACGACGGCCCCCGCGACGTCGAAAATGAAACCGAAGGCGCTGATCATCCGGGCCGCCGGCACCAACTGCGATCAGGAAACGATTCACGCGCTCGAACAAGCGGGCGCCGAATGCCAGCTCGCGCACATCAATCAATTGCTGACGGGCCAGCTGAGGCTGCATCCGTTCCACATGATCGTGATTCCCGGCGGTTTTTCGTACGGGGACGACATCTCGGCCGGTAAAGTGCTCGGCAACGAAATGCGGATTCGATTAAAAGAGCAACTGACGCGGTTCGTCGAATCGAAGCGGCCTGTGATCGGCGTGTGCAACGGATTTCAAATCCTTGTGAAGTCCGGGCTCTTGCCGGGCTTCGATGCGTTTGAAGAAAAGCAGCTGGTTACGCTTAGCTTGAACGATTCCGCGCGGTTTCAATGCCATTGGACGAAACTGAAAACCGATAAATCGGCCGCGAAATGGCTCGACGATATGCCCGCCGCATTTGAACTGCCGATCGCGCACGGAGAAGGAAAATTTCTCACGCTTTCGCCAAAAATCATGGCCGCGCTTAAGAAAAACAAGCAGATCGTGTTCCGCTACGCGCCGAACAACCCGAACGGTTCGCAAGCGGCGATCGCCGGCATCTGCAACAAACTCGGCAATGTGGTGGGACTCATGCCGCATCCGGAACGTTTTGTTTCACGCTATCAACATCCGAACTGGACCGGCCGACCGGCGCCCAATGGAAGCGAGTGGGGAGACGGCTATTGGTTCTGGGAAAAGGCAGTGAACTATGCAAAGTTGTTCATTAACTAAGTTGTCATTGCGAGGAGCGTCTTTCAGCGACGCGGCAATCTCATCAATCAATGAGATTGCCACGGCCCCTTCGGGGCCTTGCAATGACATAAAAGATCCGTTCGACGTGATGCACGAAGAGTGCGGGATTTCCGCGGTCTTCGGCAGCCCGGACGCGTCGCGGCTCGTTTATCTTTCGCTCTACGCGTTGCAACACCGCGGTCAAGAAGCGGCCGGCATCGTCACTTACAACGGCACCGGCATGCACACGAAACTCGGCATGGGCCTCGTGGCCGACGTGTTCGATAAATCATCGCTTGAAGAATTGACCGGTAACCACGCCATCGGCCACGTGCGTTATTCGACGGCCGGAGATTCGTCGATCCGCAACTGCCAACCGATCACGGTTAACACCGGCAACGGACGGATCGCGGTCGCGCACAACGGCAATCTCACGAACGCGATCGAGTTGCGCAAAAAACTCGAAGAACAAGGCGCGATTTTCCAAACGAATTCCGACACCGAAGTGGTGCTGCATCTGTTTGCGCGCTCAAAAGAAACCGGGTTCGTGCGCCCGTTGCTTGATGCGCTGCGAAAACTGCGCGGCGCCTATTGCTTCGTGTTCATCACGAAAAAAGGAATTTTGGCCGCGCGCGATCCGTACGGCGTTCGTCCGCTCGCGCTCGGCCGCATCGGCAAAACATGGACCGTCGCGTCGGAAACGAGTGCGTTCGATTTGATCGGCGCGAAGTACGTGCGCGATATCGCGCCCGGCGAACTGGTCGATATCACCGCTCAAGGCGTCAAATCGCACATGATTGAAAAATCGAAAGACAAAGCGATGTGCGTGTTCGAATACGTCTACTTTTCGCGGCCCGACAGCCGCATTTTCGGACACAACGTGTACGAAATCCGCCGTGAGATGGGCCGTCAGCTCGCGCGCGAGGCGCCGCCGCCGGCCGATACCGACATGGTGATTCCGATTCCGGATTCGGCCTCGGTCGCCGCGATGGGCTACGCCGAACAATCGGGCAAACGTTTTGATATGGGACTGATCCGCAGCCATTACATCGGCCGCACGTTCATCGAACCCAAACAGTCGATCCGCGATTTCGGAGCGAAGATCAAGTACAATGCAGTCTCCGAAGCGCTCGTTGGTAAGAAGATCATTCTCATCGACGACTCGATCGTGCGCGGCACGACCAGCCGCAAGCTCGTGCGCATGCTGAAACGGGTCGGCGTGAAGGAGGTCCACATGCGGATCAGCTCGCCCCCGATCATCAGTCCTTGTTTCTACGGCATCGACACGCCGACCACGAAGGAACTGATCGCCTCCAAACTTTCCATCGATAAAATTCGCGACTACCTCGAAGTGAGCAGCCTCGCCTATTTAAGCGAAGCCGGCATGCTCGGCGCCACGCGCATGGAGAAAAAAGATTTCTGCACAGCCTGCTTCACCGGCAAATACCCGATCGCGCTGGAGAAAGGCGTGCAATCGAACAATACGGTGCCATGTTGACACCCCAATTCGTCACCCCCGCGAAGGCGGGGGCCCAGACACCTAAAATCTGCGAGCGAGCACTCCAAAAGTGCCTGGATCCCCGCCTTCGCGGGGAAGACGGCTTATGAGTTTAGAGTCAGTATTAGTCATCGGCGGCGGCGGGCGCGAGCATGCGATTGTGCGCGCGTTGAAAGCCAGTTCGCGCGTGGCGCACATTTATTGCGCGCCTGGCAACGCCGGCATCGCCAAGCAAGCGACCAACGTCAACTTGAACGTGTCCGACGTTTTCGCGGTGCTCGATTTCATCAACGAAAAGAAAATCAAGTTGACCGTGATCGGCCCCGAAGCGCCGCTCGTGGCCGGACTTTCCGACGAATTGCGCAAGCGCAACCATCTGGTTGTCGGCGCGAGCCAAAAAGCGGCGCAACTTGAAGGCAGTAAGATTTTTGCCAAAGAATTCATGATCAAATACGGCATTCCGACCGCCGATTACCGCATGTTCGAGCACGCCGATCAGGCGAAGGCGTTCGTGCAATCGCCGGCGGGTAAAAAATTCCGCGTGTTGAAAGCGGACGGACTCGCGGCCGGCAAAGGCGTGGTCGTCGCGCAAACGTCCGAAGAACTGTTGCAGGCGATTTCCGAAATCATGGAGCAAAAAAAATTCGGGACGGCCGGCGAGAAAATTTTGATCGAAGAAACGCTGCGCGGCCCCGAAGTGAGCGTGATCGCGCTCACGGACGGCAAAACGATGCTTCCGTTCCCGGCCTCGCAAGACCACAAACGAGCGTTCGACAACGATCGCGGACCAAACACCGGCGGCATGGGCGCGTACGCGCCGACGCCGTTTTATGACGACCATACGCGAATGAGCGTCGACAAACACATCGTGCAAAATTTCCTGCGCGGACTCGCTTCTGAAGAACTCGACTTCCGCGGCATCATTTATTTCGGCATCATGCTGACGAAACAGGGACCGAAGGTTTTGGAATTCAATTGCCGCCTGGGCGACCCCGAAGCCGAAGTGGTGTTGCCGTTGGTCAAATCGGACATGTACGAAGTGTTCCTGGCCGTCGCGCAGGGCACGCTCGCGAACGTACGGCTCGAGCAGCGTTCGGGTGCCGCGTGCACGGTCGTGATGGCCTCGGGCGGTTACCCGGAAAAATTCGACGCGGGTCAATCGATTCACGGACTGGAGCGCGTGGAGAATAAGAATTCGGTGTTCGTTTATCACGCGGGCACCAAACAGAGCGGACACGACATCGTCACCTCCGGCGGCCGCGTACTCACCGTCACCGGAATCGGTAAAACGCTCGAATCGGCCGTCGTGCGCGCTTATCAGGGCGTGAAAATGATTTCATTTAAGAACGCGCATTTCCGCAACGACATCGCCGGCAAAGTTTTAAAGAACAAACGTATTTCATCGCGCATCAAGAACATGAAAGCGCGGCACTCAAAGCGCGCAAGCAAGCGCGCCGTCATCGCGTAATGTTTATGACGAAAAGCGTAAAAGCGCCGTTGCGCGTGCGGGAGACGATCCCGTCAAAAAAAATAGACGAAGCGTTGGTCGAACTGACCGGCGCGCTCGTTTCCAAATACGATTTCGCTAAGGAAAACGTGGGACTCGTCGGCATTCAAACGCGCGGCGTGGTGCTGGCGCGGCG
>CAYXDS010000021.1:0-19522 GCA_964463805.1 uncultured Elusimicrobia bacterium
GACGCAAAGTCTCAGGCGGCTTAAATAAACTGTCTACTGAAACGGGTCAATCCCAGCCCCTCCTTGTGGCCAGCGAGGGGTTTGGCCTTTGATTATTAAAACGTCGTTATTCTACCTAATCGGCTCTTACTTCCCCCACGGCGGCTTGGTTTCGAAAAGATCCTGCAACTTCCAATTGGTTTTAGGAGGAGCATTCAAGCGCTCCACAAATTGCTCGTGGGTTTTATCGTCAAGCACAAAGACGCGCCGGTCAAGAAGCACGGATTCCGCCTCCCGGCAAGCCGTTTCCAACATAAAGTCAGAGCGGTTTTTACCGAGCGCCGCAGCGGCCCGATCAATGAGATCGCGCTGGCGCTGTCGCGCACGGATGTTAATGCTGACAGTCCTCATTGAATTGCTTCGGGTAGATTTATCTGCGTTCATAGGAACGACTATACCGTCCTGTGTATGTCATGTAAACGCAATTTTGTGCCGAGGCGACTTCGCTTCTTGCCACCGCCGCTGTCGGCTTCGGATCGCCATGGCCTCGGCCGGCGACAACATCAGTTTCTTCCCCTTGGCAACGTTCACGATCCCAAATTCCGTCTCATCCCACAGCAGGAAACCGTCGACGTCCCTCTCTGGCTCAAATAGCAGGTTTAAATGCAGAAGATCTTTTCGAAAACCGTTAAACTCGGGGTCCGATATCGAACGGTCTTCGGAATTTGTTCGATGACCGTTGGAGTCGGGGAGGCGTTCCTTACGGTAATCAAAACCGGCCTCGTCCAGTCCATTCTCGAATTTGATTTCAGGCCCTTTCTTTTTGCTGCGAATAAACGATACAAAGTCTAAATATGGTTGACAAGTATAAATATAGACTATATACTGAGGGCGTTAATAAAAGGGAGGGAACCAGATGAGCACATCAACAATGCCTCATGCGATGGTGGATACCAAGGCGCTTTCAGGGCCTGCGATGAGGACCTTTTTGCGAATCGCCGATGCTTGGAAATTAAGCACCGAAGACCAGTTGATGCTTCTGGGTGAGCCTTCGCGGGCTACCTTTTTCAATTGGAAGAAGAGTCAGGATGTTGATTTGTACCGGGATACCCTGGAGCGTATTTCCTACATAATTGGAATTTACAAGGCCCTGCAAATTCTTCTGCCCGATCCGGCGGCGGCCGATGCCTGGGTGCGTAAGCCCAACAAAGCCCCTCTTTTTGGAGGAAAATCTGCCCTGGATCGGATGCTTTCTGGTTATGTCAGCGACCTCTTTTTGGTCCGGCAATATCTTGATGCCCATCGAGGTGGTTGGGTGTGAAAACTCAGGTTAGCCGCGTCCACTGGAAAAATTGTTGGCGCGCCATTCCGACCCGATACCCCTCCGAAAATCTCCTCGATCGCGTCGCTGACCCCAAAGACATCCCTGCTGTTGAGAAAATTGACGGCCTAACCAGCACAAGATTGCGTCTGGAACGCGGTGAATTTGACTTTCTTCCCCCCGGGGAGCGGGTGCACGGTCCAGGCAGCCAGTACATCATGGCGTCATTTTCTTATTCCTTGTTCAACAAGAGCCGTTTCAGCGACGGATCGTACGGCGTCTACTATGGAGCCAATAGTCTCACGGCCGCTGTCGAGGAAACAAAATATCATCGCGAAGAATTCATGCGTGCCACCACCGAAGGGCCAATGATGCTTCCAATGCGCGTGGTTGTGGTAACGCTTAGTGGCAACCTTCACGACCTTCGGGGAATGAAGAAAAAACATCCCACTCTTTACAGCCCAACCAGTTATGTCCAATCCCAGGCTTTTGGGCGAAATCTTTGGGAGCATGGATCCAACGGAATTGTTTACAACAGCGTACGCCACTCCAAAGGTGAATGTGCGGCTGTTTTTAAACCATCACTATTGAGCCATTGTCGGGAGGAACGTCAATTGATTTATGAATGGAACGGCCAAAAGATCATTAAGATTTATGAGTTGCAGGAATTTTTAAAGATGAAATAGAAGGCGCGGCTTCCGTTTTCCAACGCCGCTGTCTTAACCGAATCATAAGCGCCTCGGACGGATAAACAATCCTCTGCCGTCCCCTCGCCGCCAAAATTAACTTCACAGCGCATCTGTCCCGCAGTGTAAGCAGCTCCCCGCGTCCTCCCTGGCTCCGGAATCGCCGGTTCCTTCGCTCCAGTTCCCTTTGATCAGCGTCCGATATCCGGGAGGTATCGAACGGTAATCGAAAAAATTTTGATTAGCGTTGGATAACTGGAGTTCGACTCGCAAATGACGCTCGCTCACTCCAGGGAGTTAGGCCAGTTTGGATGGTTTACATCGGACAATGTTTGGACAGCTCTTTTTACACAGGGATTTCCCAGGATGTCGAAGCTAGCCACCTTGACCTGCTGTATGTCCTTAACAAAGTTGGCTGCAAATACAATGTCGGAGAAACCGTTCTCTACAAGCTTCTCTACTTTATCGATTTTGATTTCTACGAGAAGTATGAGGAACAATTAATTGGAGCCACCTACGTCAAAAACCACCATCGATGACCGCAAAAGAAGGAGGCAAGATTGAGTACGAGTCCGTTTTCTATCGGACGCCCGAGTACTCTGTTCGACAGTACGGTGGCGATGTTTCATGAAATCAAACGCCTCCCTCTGTCTTCAAGGCGAAAAAGTTCGCTTGCCGGGCCCTCAAAGGCAGGGGAAGTAAGAGCGGGATAAGAGTCATTTATGCTTATCACGAGCAATTGGATCGCATCGACCTGATTGAAATCTATTTCAAGGGCGATAAAGAAAACGAGGATCGAGCAAGGTTAGACGCTCTTTACAAATGAAATTTCCGGAGACTCTCGTGAGGTGATTGGTCTTTAGGCGTTCACCGTTTGCCGCGTTTCGAGCGGTTTTTCGAGCAGGAATCCTTGGCCGTATTTCACGCCTAGATTAAGCAGCACTTCGAGGTCTTCGTTCGTTTCAATTCCTTCGGCAATCACGTCGGTCTCGAGAACGCGCGCCACGTTGAGAATGCGTTTCAGCGCGCGGATACGCGCTTCGTCTTTCGCCACGTTGATCACGCAGCCTTTGTCGATTTTGAGAATGTCCGGTTCCAGCAGGATCAGGCTTTCGAAACAACTGCGGCCGAAGCCCACGTCGTCGATCGCGACTTTGATGCCCGCTTTTTTTAATTCGGTCACCGGCCCGACCAAGTACGACGGATCGCCGATGATTTGCTGTTCGCTGATCTCCAAACAATATTGAACCAACGGGTTTCCTTCTTTCTGGATGTCGTCGATGAGGTGCGTCACGGGAATATCGATCATCGTCGAAGGAAATAGATTCAGATGGCAGCGGGTGCCCGGCCGCATTTTTGCGGTCGCCGCGATGCACGCCTTGAAACAACGATGATCCACCAGCGTTAGGATATTGTTCTCAAAGCTGATGCGGAAAAAATCATCGGGCATTTCGAAGTGGTCGATGCCCGACCGCGACAGAAATTCTTGGCCCACGCGTTTCAACGAATGCAAGTCGAAGATCGAATGTTGCAGCGGAATGAACTGGCTTCGCAGTAAATCGCGGTAGATGTTTTGCAACGGACTGCCTTGCGCGGCGTCCGTATTCGCGTGCGATTCGTACGATACTTGGTTTTTGCCAGCTTGTTTGCTTTTCGCGAGCGCGTCGTGCGTAGCGACCAGCAGTTCGTCGATCGACGAGGTCGACGGCGCGACGGCCACCAAGCCGAGGCTCGCCGTTACTTTTACCGGTTTATCAGACGATAACAGTACGGGACTTCCCGAAATCGCGAGCCGCACCTTTTCGGCGACCCGAATTCCTTCGGCCATTCGCGTGTCCGGCAACAACAAAACGAATTCGTCGCCGCCGATGCGCGCCGCGAAGTCGGTCGCACGCAAGGATCTTTTCATTCTCAGCGTGATTTCGGTCAATACCACGTCACCGACCGCATGGCCGAGCGTGTCGTTGATTTGTTTGAAGTCGTCGAGATCAAGCAACAGCGCGAGTAAATCCGCCTCGCGGCTCGCGCGCTGAATTTGACCCGACAAGATCCGTTGCAGGCCGCGCCGATTCAACAATCCGGTCATCGGATCCACGAGCGATAATTGTTCGAGCCGCGCATTCGTTTCATTCAGCTCATCGCGAATTCTTTGCCGTTCGATCGCATGACGAAGCGTCCGCAGAAACGCGGGCCCGTTCAATTCTCCTTTGACCAAATAATCTTGGGCCCCGCGGCTCACCGCTTCGAGCGCCGCCGATTCGTCGTTCAGCGCGGTCAATACCACGATCGGCACCCCTGGTGCGCGCGTCCGCATTTTTTCGAGAGCGTGAAGGCCTTCGCTATCGGGTAAAAATAAGTCTAAAAGGACCACGTCGATTTTTTCGTTCGATAATTTCTCAAGAGCGATATGCAATTGGTCCGTATGGTCCAACCGAACGGTGCCGTGGTCGACTTTCTCGATCATTTTTCTCACGAGAAATACGTCCTCCGGATCGTCTTCGACCATTAAAATTTTCATTTGCTCTTTAATCATTGCGCGGTTCTCCTTTCTCGGGCAACTCGACGGCGCCGAACCAATAGCGATTTATTGCGTCGACCACTTCAACCCATTTCTTGAATTCAATCGGTTTGCGGATGTACGAGTTCGCGCCAAGCTCGTAGCTGCGAAACTTGTCTTCTTCCACGTCCGACGTGCTCAGCACGATCACCGGTATGCGTTTTAGCGTTGGGTGCGCGCGGATTTCCTGCAACGCTTCCCACCCGTCCTTGCGCGGCATATTGATGTCGAGGATGATCATGCACGGTTTTTCCTGTTCGTCCGACGTTAATTGGAGCATCAGTTCCTCACCGTCCACCACACGATGTATACGAGCGGGACAGGGGGATTCGTTCAATATTTTCTGTAAAAGAAAATAGTGATCATCGTCATCCTCGGCGATCCAAATCTTATTTGACGGACTCGACTGCGCCGCGCGCGTGCTCATGAATGGTCGCCCCCTTCGGCAATTTGATGGTAAAGGCGGATCCTTCGCCGAGCTTGCTTCGCACCGTGATTTTCCCTCCGTGACGCGCCACGATGCGTTGACAGATCGCAAGGCCGATGCCGCTTCCCGCGTATTCGGTACGCCGATGAAGTCGTTCGAACGGCCGGAAAATGCGTTCCGAGAACTTTTCGTCGAAACCAATGCCGTTGTCGGCGACTGTTATTTCGACCGTATCGTCGAAGTCGCGCGCCTGCAGCGTGATGAAAGGCGGTTCCGTTTTCTTGCGGAACTTGATCGCATTCGAAATCAAATTCTGAATGACTTCCCGAAATTGCACGCGGTTCGCGCGCACGGTGGGCATGGGGCCGACCGTAATTCGCGCGCCCGACTCGTAAATCCGCAGTTCGAGGTCGGACATCACGTCTTCGACGACGGTTTTTAGATCGACGGTTTCGAGAGGCTCTTCTTTTGTCGCCGCTTTCGAGAACTTCAATAGGTCTGAAATCAGTTCGCTCATGCGTTTCGCGGCGTTCCGCATGCGCATCAGATAATCTTTTCCTTCTTCATTGATCGTTGATCCGCATTCGACGCGCAGAAGATCGCCGAACGAAACGATTTTCTGCAGAGGTTCCTGCAAATCGTGCGCAGCCACCGATGCGAATAGTTGCAGTTGCTCGCGCTCCGCTTTCGACCGGGCCAATTCCGCTTGTTGTTCCAACAAATACTTTTCCGCTTTCTTTTGTTCGGTGATGTCTTCGGAGATACCGAGCAAATAGCGTGGGATTCCTTGTTCATCGAGAATCGGGATTTTTTTCGTGTGCAACAGCCGCAGTTCTTTTTTCGCGGTGTGAATCGGTTCTTCGGAGATATCGACCAGTTTTTTGGCGCTTAACACATCTTTGTCTTTCGCCGTGAAGAAGTCCGCCTGTTCGCGCGGGAAGAAATCATAATCGTTCTTGCCGATCAGCGCGTCGCGCGATAATCCCAGCAGTTCTTCACCGGCTTTATTGAAGCTGACAAAGCGCAGGTCTTCCGCCGATTTCACGAAAATCATGTTCGGAATATTTTCGACGATCGAATTTAAAAACGCGCGCGACCGCTGCAATTCTTCGGTGTGTTCACGCACTCTTTGCTCGAGACTTTCTTTCGAACGCAACAAATTGCCGGCCATCGATTGAAACGCGCCGGCCAGCAGGCCGATTTCGTTTTTGGGAGGAAATTTTGCATCCGGCGGCCACGACTGCCCGCGTTCCATGTCTTGGGCGATGGCGGTCAGCTTGGCCAACGGTTGCACGATGGACATCGCCTGCTTGTGTGAGAGCGCGATGATCGACAGCGCCGAAATCAGTAAAAACAAATAGAACCATCGACGCAATTCGGTCACCGAAGCGAACGCTTCCGCTTGATCGATCTTAACGATTAAGCCCCAATTGGCCTTCTTGATGAAACGCGTGGTGGCGATCACCGATTGCAAACGGTAGTCGACGGCGCCGTCCACCGGTTTCTCAATACCTTGGAGCGCCTGTTTGAGTGATGCCTCTTCCTGGCCGTTGGCGACCCGCCGCATGGATGCTTCAGGATCGAAACGCAAGGCGGTTAAGTAAAGCGCTTTTCCATTCGAAAGTTTTTTCGCGAGAAACGCCTCGCCGGTGTTGCCGAGACCCGAATTGTCGCGAATCCAAGGCAACATTTGGTCTAAATTCTCTTCGACGAGAAAAACGCCGAGAAACTCGCGCTCATACGTCAAAGGGCCCGCGAAATAAACGCCGTATTTTTCGTTGCCGGGCAGTCTGACCACGTCGAAAAAATTTCGTTTTTTGCTTTCGTTATAAATCCGCTCTTTGGATAGGTCACGGCCGATCATCGCCCGATCGGTCGACCCCATCACGGTTCCGCGACGGGAGAGAATCGACAATGTTTGAAAGCCTTGGCCCTCGAGTTTTGTTTGGAGCAGCATGCGCTGCAGCCGCGCCGCGTCTTTTTTCGTTGGATACGGCAGATAGTGGTCGACGCGCATACGGATTTGTAAGCGATCTCGTACAAGATCAAAACGTTCAAAATGTTCATCCAGTGAGTTCTCTACGAGACTTTTCTGCAGGGACGCGATGGATTCGAGGTGGGCGAACGCTTTTTCGGTGAGCGCGCGTTTGGCGCGTATATATGCGAATAACCCTGCCCCCATCAGCGGGACCAACGCCAACGGCAAGAATGTGGCCAGCAGTTTTCGTTTCATGGGCAACCTCTGCATTACGTAAGAAGTTAAAAAAAGTTCGCAGGTGGTGCGCGTGCTATACTGATACCGGAAAATGGCCACGACAAAAAAACTTTTGCGTCTCATTCAATCCCGCATTTGCGATCGTCTTCGTATCGATGACTTCCGATACGTGGAAATCGAATCGAAGAAGCGGGTCCTGCCGGAACAGGCGAAAGAGCTTCGGAAGTATCTTATCAACAAAAAGAAAGTCGAGCACGTAAAGACCAATTCTTTTCTTGACCAATTCCTTGATACGCCCCAGATGGATCTGGTTCGTCTCGGCGTGAGTTTGCGGCTTCGCTACAAAAAGAACGGAGCCGAGGTTTATTTGCAATATAAGGGCCCCGGATACAAAGAACAAGGGCTGCTGTATCGGTCCGAGTTCTCGACGAAACCGCTAAGCGATCTCATGCTTGAAGAAAGCCACCATGATGTGATCCATTTTACTCGCACGCCGATTCAGGCCGTGCTGCGGCGCCGGCTCGGCCGCCAGATGGCCGCCGCGATGCGCGAGCACCTCGGGACGGCCGTGATATCGCGCATTTCACAAGGGCCGATCATTTGCGTGTACCAGAAGGAAAAATTCAAAGTGAAATTGAGGTCCGCGTTTCTCGAACCGTCGCTCGATCGCGTGTTCGCGTTTCACATCAATAAAAATGGACTGCATCCGCTGTCGACGTTTTGCGAGTATGAGAATGAGGTGAAGGCGGACGGTCATGCGCTTGAGCGAAAAATCGAACATGTGCCCGATCTTCTTGAGTTCGATGAAAAGCTGTGTGATAAATTCGATTTAAAGCCCGAACCGCTCGACAAATATCATCGCTGCACGTCTATTTTCCTGCCGAACCGTAACAGTTAAGGCCGTCCGGCCAGAATCGTTCCTTTGTAGCGGTTGCGCGCGAGCTCTTCGAATAAGAACTGCGACCGCACCAGTTTCGCGTTGGGACCCGGCACCACGCGTTCGTAAGAGCCATCCGATTTGAGCAGCCAGGCCCGTTCGTTGTCGGCGAGACTGTTCGCCAGCACGACTTCACGAATATATTTTTTCAACACGGGGTCTTTGATGGGGAACGCCACTTCGTAGCGCGCGTAAAAATTGCGCGGCATCCAATCGGCGCTCGACAGGAAAATCTTTTTCGCGCCGTCCGCGCGGAAGTAATAAACGCGGCTGTGCTCGAGAAAGCGATCGACGATGCTGATTACCTTGATGTTCTCGCTCATGCCTTTAACGCCGGGCCGCAAACAGCAGATGCCGCGCACCAGCAGTTCGACTTTGACGCCCGAGTTTGACGCTTCGTACAACGCCTCGATCACGGCGGGGTCCACCAGCGAATTCATTTTCGCGATGATGTGTCCTTTGCCGCCGCGGTTGTGAATTTCAGTCTCCGCTTTGATGAGTTTCACGAAACCAGGTTGTAGATTGTCGGGGGCCGCCATCAAATGTTTCAAATTCATTTTCATTTGATGACCGGCCATCGCTTGAAAATATTTGCGGATTTCGTCGCCCAGATCCGTATCGCAGGTGAGCAGACCCAAATCCGTGTATTGCCGCGCGGTGCCCGGATGGTAATTGCCGGTGCCCAAATGCAGATAGGAGATTTCCTTTTCGTTTTCTTTGCGGATCACTTGCGTCATTTTGCAATGCACTTTGAATCCGGCCAGCGGTCGCACCACGCGCACGCCCGCTTGGCGCAATTCTTTGGCCCACCGCACGTTGTTCAATTCGTCGAACCGCGCTTTGATTTCGATAAACGCGGTGACTTTTTTGCCGTTTTGCACGCCTTCTTTCAACGCTTCCATGATCGGCGATTCCTTGCTGGTTCGGTACATCGTGTGCATGATGTGCGTGACGTGCGGGTCCTTGGCGGCGGCCTGAAGGAATTTCACGATCGCATCGAAGGCGTCGTATGGATGATGCAACAAAATATCGCGTGCGCGGACCGCTTCGAAGAAATCGGTTTTTTCGAGCAACGGGGGAATTTGCGGTTTGATCGGCGGGTAGCGCAACGTGCCGAAGGATTCGATATTGTACACGCGCGCGAGTGTGCGCAAGTCGAGCGGCAGATCAAATCGATACAACGCGGCCGAATCGAGCCGCAACGACGATGCGAGGAAAAGCGCTCCTTCCGAGTAGTGTGGAGCGTCCACTTCAAGTCGGACCACGCGCGCGCGGCTGCGGCTTTGAACCGCCTCGATGATTTGATCTTCAAGCGAATCTTCGTCGTCCGGGTGATAGCGCAGGTCCGCGTCGCGGATCAATTTAAACGGAAACGCTTCGAGCACGTGGTGCGTTGGGAAAAGCTGAGCCGCGCGCGCCGCCAGCCAACGTTCGAGCAGCGCGTAGCGTAATCCTTTGCCCGCCGCGTTTAATTGCAACAGCCGCGCGCCGCGTTCTTCAATCGTAATGATCGCCGTCGAATCGGCGAATCGAACGAACACGTGCAGCCGGTCGCTCATCAAGGGCGGCAGCGGTTCGCTGTTGCGACGAATAATGAATTTCAGTTCAGGTAAGTTTTGAAGGATTTCGCGGTCGAGCGCCGGATCGTCGGGGAATTCGGAATGGATGAGGATTCCTTCTTTCGCCATCGTGGCGAATAAATCGCGCAGCACGTGCGCTTGATGCGATTTTTGCCGCAACACATGGTCGCGGATCTGAGTTAGTAATCTCTGCGCGGAAAAGTTCGCCAAATGCGAATGCGACCGTTGTTGATGCGAGCGACGAATCACTTCGGCCACTCGCACCATGAAAAATTCGTCAAGGTTGGAGCTGACGATCGATGCGAATCGCAGCCGTTCCAGCGCCGGTACCGTCGTATTTTCCGCTTCGGCCAAAACGCGATCGTTAAATCGGAGCCAACTTAATTCGCGGTTGAAAAATTTTCCCGGTGGATTCAGCGGGGCCGGAAGTTCGCGACGCGAGGATCCGCCAAGTTCTTTGACATGTTCGGAAAATGAACGCCATTCGGCGTTTTGGGGGGGGCGTTTCGGCGTGTTCATAAGTTGTCCCGTCGGGGAAGCAGCAAAAGATTTACAAAGAAACGCCGGTCCTGTAAACGACAGTGGTGTAAAATCAGCTAAACCGTCATATGACCGTCATATGACGCAGATATTGCCGCTATATATGCTTGGTATAAACCGCCCTATGGCTAAAGAAAAAATTCTAATTGTTGAAGATGAAAAAGACCTAATAAAGATCCTCAAGTATAACCTTGAGAAAGAGGGCTATCGCGTTTCGGTGGCTGCGGACGGGGAAGCGGGATTGTCTCAATTCCGCAAAGAGAAGCCCGACCTCGTTATTCTCGACATTATGTTGCCCCGAATGGACGGCTTTGAATTTTGTCGGACGATCCGCCAAGAGTCAAAAGTCCCGATCATTATGCTCACCGCAAAAACCGAAGAGGTTGACCGGGTGCTGGGACTCGAATTGGGCGCCGATGATTATGTGACGAAGCCCTATAGCGTCCGAGAAGTTATCGCGCGCGTTAAAGCGATTTTCCGACGATCCCTGGGGGCCGATGATGAGAAGGCTTTTGTTCGTGCCGGTGATCTGGAGGTGGATCTCGAAAGATACATCACCAAAGTGAAAGGTGCGACTGTAACGCTGAGCTCAAAGGAGTTCGAATTCCTTAAGTGTCTGATTGGAGCTAAAGGACGCGTACTGACGCGCGACCAATTGTTGGAGCGTGTTTGGGGCTATGATTCTTCGCTGGAAATCGATACTCGTACCGTGGACCAGCATATCGCTCGGTTGCGCGAGAAGCTCGGTACCGAAGCTAAGCGTGTGATTACTGTCAAAAATGTCGGATACCGATTAAAATTGGACTGAACATGTCCGATTTCGATATCGATCGCGCCCATCTCACCACGATTCTTTCCAACATGATGGAAGGCGTGATTGCGGTTGATACCAACGGCCGTGTGTTATTTTTAAACCAAGCATTGGCCCGCATTTTCGATATCTCTGTGGCGCCGGTTCGTGGTCGTCATCTGCTGGAAGTTTTGCGGCAGAACCAAGTGAATTTGTTGATTCAGAATGTTTTGCAAGACCAAAAGCCGCGCACAGATGAAATTCGCACATTCAATCCTGATGAACATCTGTTTGAAGCCATTGCTGTTCCGTTAATAGATAATGAACGTCATGTCGGCGCGCTGCTCGTGCTACACGAAATTACGAAAGTACGGCGCCTGGAGCAGGTTCGGCGCGATTTCATTGCAAATGTTTCCCATGAGTTACGTACGCCGCTTGCTTCTATTAAGGGTTTCGCTGAGACGTTGCGCGATGGCGCATTGGAAGATCCGGCCGTTGCGAAAGAGTTTTTGCGTTCGATCGAGAAACAAACCGACAATATGACCGCGCTTGTTGAGGATCTTCTTGATTTAAGCGCAATCGAATCTGGGCAACGCGTTCCTTATATTGAATCTCTGGCTCTTCATGATTTGGTCAATGATGTCGTTAAAGGTTTGAAGCCGATTGCCGATAAGAAAAAAATCGTGATTGAGTCATCGATTCCCGCCGATTTGCCGGCTCTCTCAGTTGACCGTGGGCATATGAAACAGGTGTTGGCGAACTTGCTTGATAACGCCATCAAATTTAATCACGAAGGTGGGCGCGTTCAAATTGTAGCTACGCCGGAGGCTCAATGGATCCAAGTTCGCGTGAGCGATTCCGGCGTGGGCATACCCGCCCAAGATCTGCCTCGCATCTTCGAGCGTTTCTATCGCGTGGACAAGGCGCGTTCGCGCGCGATGGGTGGTACCGGCCTCGGATTGTCGATCGTCAAGCACCTGATTGAGGCAAACGGCGGGCATGTCTCCGTGGATAGCTCCGTCGGAAAAGGATCGATGTTTACCGTCACTTTGCCGCTTTCACTCCCCCGTTAAATCTGTCCGTCATACCGTCACACGGCTGTCATATAGACTTTACGCCGCCACTATGGGGTTGTCTCGCCGGCTCACCTACAATCCTCTCGAATTAAAACGAACTCAGGAGGATGTATTCATGAACGTTGCAAAACTAAAGAGGGGGATCGGCTTCGCAGCTTTGTTGACGGCTTGCATGGCGGGTCTCGTCAATCAGTCGTTCGCAGACACCGATCTTCAATTTGCCAAGTATCTTCAATTCGTCAAATGGAGCGGCGATTATCGCTTGCGTTATGACAACCAACATTTCCGGTCGCCTTCCACCACCGCTGATCGTGGGCGTTTCCGCATGCGTCTGCGTTTGGCCACCGACTTCGGTCTCCCGGGGCGCCTTACTCTAAAGACCCGCTTGGCTTCCGGCGTGGGCGAACAAACTTCCACGAACCAGACGTTCGGATCGTTGAGTGACCAAAAAGGAATCTGGATCGATCGCGCTTATCTCGAATGGAAACCGAAAGACTTCATGACATTGAGCGGCGGTAAAATGACCTATCCGTTGTGGAGCCAATACTCGACCGATGCGATTTGGGATGCTGATTTGAACCCGGAAGGCGCCGGCGAACAATTTTCATTCCTGTTGGGCGGAGTGAATTTGTTTGCGAACGCTTTGCAAATGGTCGCGGACGAGAAATCGAACACCCTTCGTGACCTCTACGTGTTTTCCGAACAGTTTGGAGTTGAGACGCATCTGCCGTTTGAATCTCGTTTGAAATTGGCGTGGGCGTACCACGACTGGAAGAACGCGAAAGGAAATTCCTTTACCGGCGTTCCGGCCATTAATAATGGAACGAGCGCTGAGAAATTGCAGGAAGGCAACCGTGGAACTCCGACCGCACTCGCAAACGATTTCGGCGTTTCAGAAATCACCAGTGAATTGTCATCTTGGATTGGAAAGATTCCATTGTCTTTGCAAGCGACCATCGTCGAGAACATGCGCGCAAAGAAGACCAGCAAATATAATCAGAAAATGAATAAAGGTTATCAGGTCGGAACGATTGTCGGTAAGGCTGGAGCCGCGCAGAGTTGGGAAGCCGGTTATTTCTATAAATACTTAGAGGCCGATGCGACCGTGGCCGATGCCGCCGATTCGGATTTCGGTGATGGCGGAACAAACCGTCGCGGTCACATCATGTGGCTCGCCTATTCTCCGCTCGACTTCCTTACGTTGCAAGCAAAATACTTCCAAACCAAGAACATCGAGAAGACCTTAACCGTCGCGAACGGCGGTCAAGTGGCGCCGAAGGGCACGATGGACCGTATCCAAGTTGACGTTAGTGTGAAATTCTAGTTGTCTGATAATTAAAGGAGCTACTATGAAGAAAAATACTTTCTTGCGGGCCGCCTTGGCCTTGACTATAAGCCTGAGCCCGATTCTGACGGCGTTTGCCGACACCACATTGAATGGTGCGGGCGCAACATTCCCGTACCCGATCTACAGCAAGTGGTTCGACGAGTACCACAAGGCGCATGCGGACGTTAAAATAAACTATCAGTCGATCGGTTCCGGAGGAGGCATCAAGCAGTTCACCGCCAAAACGGTGGACTTTGGAGCTTCGGACGGACCGATGACCGACAAAGAAATGTTCGGTGTCGATGGGAAAATGATTCACATTCCAACGGTGCTGGGGGCCGTCGTCATCACGTGGAACCTACCTGACGTCGCTGATCTGAAACTCACCGGCGATGTGATCGCGAAGATTTTTCTCGGCGACATCACATCGTGGGACGACGCGGCGATTAAGGCGTTGAATCCAGACGCGAAATTGCCGAGCTCGCCGATTACGGTCGCTCATCGAGCGGACGGATCCGGCACCACGTATTGCTTCACCGATTATTTGTCGAAAGTGAGCCCCGAGTGGAAAAAGCGCGTCGGCCAAGGCAAAGCGGTCAATTGGCCGATTGGTTTGGGCGGCAAAGGGAATGAGGGTGTGGTTGGTATCGTAAAACAAACGACCGGCGCTATCGGTTACACCGAACTCATCTATGCGAGCCAAAATAAATTACCGAGCGCCACCGTCAAAAATCAGGCCGGCAAGTTCGTCGCCGCTTCGATTGAATCGGTCACCGCGGCCGCCGGTAGCGCGAAGATGCCGAAAGATTTTCGCGTATCGATTGTCGATGCGGCCGGTGAGACTTCCTATCCGATTTCCACTTACACTTGGTTGCTCGTCTATGAAAATAATTCGGGCAAAAACGGCAAAGTGTTGAAAGACTTCCTTGGTTGGATGCTCGAAGACGGACAAAAGCTCGCGTCGTCTCTCGGCTACGCGCCGCTCCCGTCGTCGGTGAAAGACATGATCAAAGCACGGATTCAAAGCATTAGTTAATGACGCCGACAATCGAACAAGAAAAAATCCTTAAATCCCCGGCCGCTCCTCCTATCCCCCTTAGGAGTCTTCGTCTTAACGAGCGTGCCGGGGACCGCCTTTTCCGGTACGCGATGCTTGCGTTTGCCGGAGTGGTCGTTGCTGTCGCTTTTGGAATGTTTTTCAAACTCATTTCCACTTCTTTTCTCGCGTGGCGACAATTTGGCTTGAAGTTTTTATGGTCGACCACATGGGATCCGGTTGAAGAAGTGTTCGGCGCATTGCCGTTTATTTACGGAACGATCGTGTCGGCGACCATCGCGCTTGCCATTGCGATTCCGCTCGGCATCGGCTCCGCGATTTTCTTGGCCGAAATGGCGCCGAAGCGCGTATCGAGCGTTTGCACGTTCCTCATCGAGCTGTTGGCCGCGATTCCGAGCGTGATTCTCGGTCTTATGGGTATTTTTATTTTGGTGCCGATGGTGAAATCGGCCCAGCCGTTCATTATGAAAACGCTCGGATTCATTCCGATTTTCCGCGGCGCCCCGTACGGTGTAAGTATGCTTTCGGCGGGACTTATTTTATCGATCATGATTCTGCCGTACATCACGACGATTTCGCGAGATGTGATTTTGTCGGTGCCGCGTCAATTAAAAGAGGCCGCGCTCGGTCTTGGCGCCACGCATTGGGAAACGATCATGCTCGTGGTTCTTCCGTATTCGCGTTCGGCCGTGCTCGGCGCCGTTTTTCTTGCGCTCGGCCGCGCGCTTGGCGAAACGATGGCTGTGACGATGGTAATCGGCAACACGCCGAAAATTTCGGCTGCTCTTTTTGATCCGGCTTACACGATGTCGGCCGTGCTTGCCAATGAATTCGCCGAGGCGACGTCGGACATGCATATTCATTCATTGATAGCCATCGGGCTCGTGTTGTTCTGCATCACGATCGTCGTGAACGGCGCGGCTCGTCTCATGATTCGCCGGCTCGGTGACGCGAAAAGGAGGCGCGCATGAACGCAAATTTAAAAACACGTCAGATGGTCAACACCCTGATGTTCGCAACCACCGGGTTGTTTACGCTGTTGTCGCTTTCGTTTTTGTTTTACATCCTCGGTTACATCGCGTTTCACGGATTCTCCTCGCTGAATTTTGATTTCATCACGAAATTGCCGAAACCGGTCGGCGAGACCGGCGGCGGCATCGCGAATTCGATCGCCGGTTCATTGCGCGTGGTTGGGCTTGCGAGTCTGATTGGCATTCCGATCGGCGTTCTCGGCGCCGTTTATTTGTCCGAATACGGCGACAACAAGATCGGTTTCGTGATCCGTTATTGCGCGGACGTCGTGAACGGAATTCCGTCGATCGTAATCGGCATTTTCGCGTACGCTCTCGTCGTTTTACCGATGAAAGGTTTCAGCGCGTTGTCCGGCGGCATCGCGCTTTCGATCATCATGATTCCGCTTGTATTGCGCAACGCCGAAGAATTCATTCGCCTTGTGCCGAATAGCATCCGTGAAGCGGCGCTCGCGCTCGGCGTGCCGCAATGGAAAGTGATCTTGCGCGTGGTGTTGCCGACCGCGTCGCGCGGTATCATGACCGGCGCCATTTTGTCGATTTCGCGAGTCGCCGGAGAAACGGCGCCGTTGTTGTTCACTGCGTTCGGCAATCGTTATTGGAGCGACGGATGGCTGCATCCGATCGCCACTTTGCCGCTGACTATTTTTTCGTACGCGATCTCTCCCTATGAAGACTGGCATCACCAAGCGTGGGCCGCCGCGCTGATTTTGATGCTCGTGGTATTGATTGGAAACATTATCGCCCGGACGCTGATGAAACGGCCGCAAGGAGCCTCGCACTAATGGAAATAATTATGGAAAATGACGCGCCTGTTAAACCGGCGACACCGCCGGCTCAAGCAATCGAACAACCATCCATGCCCGTAAAAGAAACCATCACAGCCATCGAGGTGAAAAACCTGTTCGCCGGTTACGGCGTCGGCAATATTCTCAAGGGCATCAACATGTCCGTGTACGATCGTCACATTACGGCGATCATCGGTCCGTCCGGCTGCGGCAAATCGACGTTGATCCGTTGCATGAACCGCATGCATGAAGTGTACGCGGGCGCCACGTATGCAGGTGAAATCCTGCTCGGCGATAAAAACATTTTCAATATGGATCCCGTCGTGCTGCGCCAGCAAGTGGGCATGGTGTTTCAACGGCCGAATCCGTTTCCGACCATGTCAATTTTTGAAAACGTGGCGGCAGGTCTGGTTCTGAACGGTGTTAAAGATAAAGCGAAACTTTCGCAGGTGGTCGAGTCGAGTTTGCGCCAGGCCGCGTTGTGGGAAGAAGTGAAAGATAAGTTGCCTCAGTCGGCGCTGAATTTGTCCGGCGGTCAGCAACAGCGATTGTGTATCGCGCGCGCTCTCGCCGTGAGCCCGAAAGTTTTGTTGCTCGATGAACCGTGTTCGGCGCTCGATCCGATCGCGACCGCGCGTATCGAAGAGCTTTTGCTTGAGCTGAAAAAAGATTTGACGATCGTTATCGTCACGCACAACATGCAGCAAGCGGCACGTTCCTCGGATTTCACAGGTTTTATGCTGCTTGGAGATTTGGTTGAATTCGGTGTCACCGAAAAAATCTTCACGAACCCCGAGCACCAAAAGACCAACGATTACGTGACCGGGCGGTTCGGATGATCACGCACGAGGGGTCGCGCTTGAGAAGGCATTACGAGGAAGTCGAAGAAGAACTGAAATATCGTCTTCTCCACATGGGCAGTTTGGTGGAGGAGATGATTCACATGGCCGTTCTCGGGTTGCTCGAACGCACGAAAGAGCCGCTGCAGAAAGTTCACGAAAACGAAAAGCAGGTGAACCAGCTGCACATCGAAATCGACGACCGTTGCTTGAAGTTGCTCGCGCTGTATCAGCCGGCATCGACCGATTTGCGGTTCGTCGTCGGCGCGTTGAAAATCAATTCGGATCTCGAGCGCATCGGCGACCAAGCGGTGAACGTGTCGCAGACCACGTCGATCTTGCTCGGCCACCCGCAACTCGAACAAAAGCTTTTCGACATTCCGCGTATGGCGGAGTTGGCCAAGCGCATGGTCAAAGACGCGCTCGATGCCTATGTCAAAAAAGACGTGGATCTCGCGCGCGCGGTCGTTCAACGCGACTCCGAAGAGGACAAATTAAAAAGCGAAGCATTTCACGAGCTCATGCATTTGATGCAATCCGATTCGTCAACGATCCAGCGCGCGTTAAGCCTCATTCTCATCTCGCGCAATCTGGAACGGATCGCCGATCATGCGACGAATATCGCCGAAGACGTGATTTTCATGGTCTTGGGCAAAGACATCCGTCACCACATAGAAGATATCCCTTCACCCTCCAAATAGTCCTCTATTTAGTATTGTTGCCGACCTTGTGTCGTTAACGTTACGTTGAGGAGCTTTTATGTTCGCCGGTCTCATACCGAAAGAAGAAAAATTTTTTGATTTGCTTGAAAATGGCGCCGCCAACGCGCAGAAGGCCGTTGTCACTTTCCAAGAGCTTATGCACAAATGGGATGAAAAATCCGATTTGTTTAAGCGCATTCGCGATATCGAGACCGAGGGTGACATGCTCACCCACGAAATCATCGACAAGTTAAACCGAACCTTCGTTACGCCGATCGATCGCGAAGATATTCATAACTTGGCCGGCCAAATAGATGATGTATGCGACATTCTGCAGGCTTTGTCGGATCGCATGCAACTCTACGATCTTACCGCTCCGATGCCAGACATGATGTTGAAAATGGCGGATTTGCTCGTGAAGAGCGGCGAAAGCATGTCTTTGGCCGTCAAAGAATTTCATAATTTCCGCCGCACGAGCCGTGTGCATGACCATTGCATTCAGATAAAAGGCTTTGAAAATGAAGCAGATGAACTCCTGAAACATGCGCTGGCCGCTCTTTTCAAGTCGAGCGATCCGATGAATGTGATCAAATGGAAAGAGATTTTTGAAACCATCGAAGACGCTCACGATAAGATGTCGCACATCGCGAACACGCTCGAAGGCATCATCGTTAAGAACGCGTAACACATCCCCGTTTCATGAACGCTTCAACGACCTTCATCTTCATTATTGCCGTCGCATTGATATTTGACTTCATCAATGGATTCCACGACTCGGCCAATTCGATCGCGACCGTTGTTTCCACGCGCGTGTTGTCGCCGCGCGCTGCCGTTATTTGGGCCGCTTTCTTTAACTTCGTCGCTGCGTTCGCGTTTGAGGTGAAAGTGGCGACCACGATTGGCAAAGGTGTGATTCATCCGGGCATTCCCGATCCGCGCGTGATTCTTGCCGGTTTGGTGGCGGCCATCATCTGGAATTTATTGACGTGGTATTGGGGACTTCCTTCGAGTTCATCCCATACGTTGATCGGTGGATTTGCCGGCGCCGCCGTGATCAAAGCCGGCTGGAGTGCGATTATTTTGGCCGGTTTCGTAAAAATCGCCGCGTTCATTATCATCTCACCGGTGCTTGGGTTCGTGCTCGGATTTATTTTTATGGTGATTGTTTTAAATGTGTTTAAGAACACGGCTCCCGATCGCGTCGATCGCAATTTCCGTCGAGGTCAATTGTTCTCAGCCGCGCTTTATAGTTTGGGCCACGGCACGAACGACGCGCAAAAGACCATGGGCATCATTTACATCTTGATGATTTCAATGGGACGTTTGCCCGAACATGCGGCGGTGCCGACCTGGGTGATCCTCGCGTGCCACGCGGCGATGGGCGTCGGAACTTTGTTCGGCGGATGGCGTATCGTAAAGACGATGGGGCAGAAGATGGTGAAGTTGCGCCCCGTCGGCGGTTTTTGCGCAGAGACGGGCGGAGCGGTCATGCTGATCGGCACAGCATTGGCCGGTATTCCGGTTAGCACCACGCATACGATCACCGGTGCGATCATGGGCGTTGGGGCCACCTCGCGCGCATCGGCTGTGAAATGGGGCGTTGCCACGAAAATCGTTTGGGCATGGGTGCTCACGATCCCGGTGTCGTTCGTGATCGGCGCCGGCTGCTAT
>CAYXDS010000022.1:0-19508 GCA_964463805.1 uncultured Elusimicrobia bacterium
CGACACCGGAACCACACGCTTCGAAAACGCATACATCATGAACGACTCTTCACCGTCCGCCAAATTGTCGTCTTTAATGACCGTTTCGTAATAAACCGCTTCGGCCGGAATGTACATCAACGCGAATTCGTATGTGCCTTCATCGGGCAGCAAATATTTTGAACTGATCGCGTCCACATGGCGTTTCACGTCGGTGATGAATTTACGGCGCGCTTGCGTTTTTTCCTGCGCGTCCTGCGTCATCACGAGCCGCTTAAAATTTTCGAGAGGGAATTTCGCATCCACCGGAACGAGCCGACCGATTCGGACGACCGCGTCCACGATGGTGCCGTTCTTAAACGTATGCTGCAACGTGTAATGCCGTGGCGGTAGAATCTGCGCGAGCAAATCTCCGAGAAACAGTTCGCCGAACGCGCCGCGCAGCTTCGGCGCCCGCAGGATGTCCTGCAACTGCGAAATGTCTTTGCCCACGTTGAACACCTGTTGCGTGGCGCGGTCCAAACTGCCGAGCTGGTTCTGCACGCGGCCCACCACTTCGGCCGCTTTGTCGAGCCGGTCGCCGACCGTTTTCTGGGAATCCACGACGAGTTTCGCCGAGTCGGCCAAGCTTTTCGCCATTTGATCGCGCAGGTTCGACACTTCACGCTGCAAAAATTCGACGGCCGGGTTCGCTTTCTGCTGCGCGTCGAGCAACTGGCGATTCATTTCTTCCATTCTGTCGCGCGATTCTTTTTGCGCTTTCATCATCAGCCACAGGAACACGAACAGCCCGGCGGACACCGCTATAATAAGGAGGAGTTGGATCTGCATGCGCGGATTCTACTAGAAGTAGTCATACAAGTCTGTCATTGCGAGCACTACATCCTCATTCATTAATAAAGTTGTAGTGCGTGGCAATCTCATCAGTTTCCGTCGACAAGTGGCAATTCATGAGATTGCCGCGGCCCATGAGACAAAGACGGGCCTCACAATGACATCAGTCGTGCAATTCTCGAAGGAAAACGTCGCCGAATTCCTGCAGTTTTTTCTCGCCGACGCCGCTGATCCGCGCCATTTCCGCGCGGGTTTTCGGCTTGTGCGCGACCATCTGCCGCAGCGTCGCGTCCGAAAACACCACGTAGGCCGGCACTTCGCGCTCGTCGGCGATTTTCTTACGCAACCGGCGCAGCCGCTCGAACAACGGGTCGTTTCCATACGGATTTTCAGCGCGTTTCATCTGAGCGGATTCGGTGACGTGCGGCGACAGAAGAATTTTTTCGCGTTTGGTCAGCGCAATCCAGCCGGCCTCGCTCAAATCGACAACACCGAAACCGTCCGACGACTGTTTCAGCAGCCCCGTCCGCACCAGTTCGCGGCCGATCATATTCCATTCGCGGCGGCCCAAATCGCGGCCGATGCCGTATGTCGACAACGTTTGATGTCCCCACTTTTGAATCTGCTCGGAATCCATGCCGCGCAACACGCGCGCGATGTACGCGACGCCGACGCCGAAACCGCTTTTTTGTCGAATTCGAAACACGCACGACAAAAACTTTTGAGCGTCGACAGTCGCGTCGACCAACTGCTTCGGCGACAAACAATTGTCGCAATTCCCGCAATTTTCGGACGCCGACGTTTCACCGAAGTACGCGAGCAACGCGGCGCGGCGGCACGTCGACGATTCGGCAAACGCGACCATTTCGTCCAATTGCTTCAGCGCATGCGCGCGCTCGCGCGCATCCGTTTTCTCGTCGATAAAACGTCTTTGCTTGATCGCGTCGCCCGGCTGAAACAGCAGCAGGCATTCGCTGGGCAAACCGTCGCGGCCGGCGCGACCGGTTTCCTGATAATAACCTTCGATGTTTTTCGGCAAATCATAATGCGCCACATAGCGTACGTTTGATTTGTTGATGCCCATGCCGAACGCGATCGTGGCCACGATCACGCGCACGTCGTCTTTGAGAAATGCGTCCTGGTTTTTCGCGCGCGCGGACGCCTCCAGACCCGCGTGATACGGTGCGGCCGAGATTCCGTCTTCTTTCAGTTGATCAGCGACGCGTTCAACCGTCGCGCGGCTTTGGCAATAGACAATGCCGCTTTCGTTCGAGCTGTTTTCGATAAATGAACGTAATTGTCGATAGGAGGTCGATTTATGCAGAACGCGATACGTGAGATTCGGACGGTTGAAACTGGCCACATACACGCGCGGGTCCTTCAACTGCAAATGCGTGACAATGTCCGCACGTACGCGCTCGGTGGCCGTCGCGGTCAGCGCGAGCACGGACGCGTTCGGCACGTGCGCGCGCAGTTCGACGATTCGCCGGTATTCGGGGCGGAAATCGTGACCCCATTCGCTGATGCAGTGTGCTTCGTCGACGACGATCAGCGTGACGTTCCATTTCTTCAGTTCGACGATGAAGTCGGGCATCAACAGCCGCTCAGGCGCCGCGTACAGCAATTTCATTTTACCGGCCGACAAATCCTTGAACCGCGTGCGCGATTCATCGCGCGACAGCGACGAGTTGATGAACGTGGCCGGAAGTCCGTTCGCGACCAGCGCGTCCACCTGATCTTTCATCAATGCGATCAGCGGCGACACAACGACGGTCAGTCCCTCGCGGACGAGCGCCGGCAATTGGAAGCACAGCGATTTGCCGCCACCTGTCGGCAACAACGCAAGAACATCGCGGCCGGCGATCACATCTTCGATGATTTCGTGTTGATGGGGACGGAATGAATCGTAACCGAAAAACTTCTTTAATTGAGGGAGGTAAGACGGTGTTATGGATGAAACGGACATGCTGGGATCCTCGCTTCGGTGAAAAGGAGGAGAAGAAGGGACTCGATTCCTTTGCCGTCTGAGATTATAGATGTTTGTGTTGAAATTTCGCGGTATTCTTAGCACACTTTTTATACATGAACGGCGACAAGGCTAACGGCACTTCCAAGAAATTTTTATTCGTTTCCGACATCGGATGCATCGGCGATCTCGCGTACGCGGTGAAGAACGAAGGGAATCAGGTTCGCTACTGTATTCTCGACAAACACGAGAAAAACGTTTCCGACGGATTTGTCGATAAAGTCGACGATTGGCAGAAACACACGGACTGGGCCGACGTGATCGTTTTCGACGATATCGGCTTCGGCTCCGAAGCAGAAAAACTCCGAAAAGAAGGCAAAGCGGTCGTCGGCGGCACACCATTCTCCGACAAACTCGAATTCGACCGCGACCTCGCTCAGGAAGAATTGCGCAAAGTCGGCATCAACACGCTTCCGTGCTGGGATTTCTCCTCGTTCGACGAAGCGATCAAATTCGTGAAAAGCAATCCGGGCCGTTACGTGGTGAAACCGAACGGCAAAGCGCAGGACGATAAAGTGCTTTCGTTCGTCGGGCAAGAAGAAGACGGCATCGATCTCGTGAACATGCTCGAGCGTTACAAAACCGGATGGGGTTCGAAGATCCGCAGTTTTCAACTTCAAAAATTCGTGTCGGGCGTCGAAGTGGCGATCGGCGCGTTCTTCAACGGCAACGAATTTTTATTGCCGGTCTGCATCAACTTCGAACATAAACGCATGTTTAACGACGAGATCGGGCCGACCACCGGCGAAATGGGCACGTCCATGTTTTGGGCGGGGCCGAACCGGCTCTACAACGAAACGCTGAAAAAATTCGAGAAGCGGTTGGCCGAAATCGGATTCATCGGTTATTTCGACATCAATTGCATCGTGAACACGCGCGGCATTTATCCGCTTGAGATCACGCCGCGATTCGGATATCCGACGATCAACATTCAGATGGAAGGCGTGGCGAGCCGCTGGAGCGATTTGTTGTACGCGATCGCGAATCGGCAGCCGTTCAATTTGAAAACGAACAAAGGTTATCAAGTCGGGGTCGTGATCGCGGTGCCGCCTTATCCGTACGACGACCCGGACGTGTTCGAGAAATTTTCCGACGACGCGGTGATCATCTTCAAGAAACAACCGCTCACCGGAATTCATCACTGCGACGTGCATCTCGTGGATGGCGACTGGCGCATCGCCGGTTCGAGCGGTTACGTGATGGTCGTAACCGGCTCAGGTCAAACGATGTCCGACGCGCAGAAAGAAACATACAACCGCATCAAAACGATCATCCTGCCGAACATGTTCTACCGCACCGACATCGGCAGCCGCTGGGCCAAAGATGGAGACCTTCTCCACTCTTGGGGATTATTGGCGCCTTAATCGAATTCTTTTTTTGTATCAATCCCCATTCCTTCCTGCATATAGTCCGATACGATACCCACAATTTTTCTAACCATATTATTGCAAGATTTAAATATGATTCGGTCGAGCGTGTCCGTACCGTATCGTCGGAAAATATCGCTAATTAATGCATGAATGAAAGATTGGGTGGTTGCTTCAACTTTTTCGAAGTCAAGAACGACCGTCTCGTTTCTTTCCAAACTCGGCAAGATCTCATTAAGCCGAATTCCCCTCGCCACGTCTTTATTTTCAGCGAACGCTCCGGCTCTCCCGAATATTGAAATTAAACTCATATAAATTTCGGCTCCTTACGAGCGGCCTTTTTTCTTGCCCGAACCGCGTTACTGTACGTGTTACGTATTAAATCGAGGAGCGATGAGAATTCCTCAGTTTGATCGAGTGTTATATCCACACCAACCACCGTTCCTTTCCAATACGGAAGATCGTTATCTTTGGAGTGACGGTCACGAAACGGATCCGCATTCAGTTTCTTTGACGCGTGTTTCGTGAGCAACTTATAAAAGCCTCTGCCGCTATAAACGTCAAAAAAATCATGATTAACGCTTGCGATCGACTTAATGAAAAAAAGGCCGGCACCAGCGTTCTGTTCGGTGCCTCCTTCGCGGCGCGTCGTTCCGGTAACACCAGGAAATAGCGCCAAGCGAATAGCATCTACATCGGTCTCTGCAATATGCGATCGATTAATTGTCGACTTAATTCCCAGCCCGGTGTCCGCAATTCCGATGCCGATTGAATTACTCTTCTTATAGTATTGCGCACATAAAATAGCTCCGTTTTCTGCCGAAGCATGTTCGATGACGTTGCGAACCAATTCACTGACGATATAACCAATGGTCTGAGCCGGTTGAGGAGCCAAGTGCAGCAAAGGAATCATTTCAGTTATAAATTTTGATAGTTCGTCCGAAGTTTTTATTTGGGTGAGCGGAATAAAACGGCCAGCGGGCTCATGCTCAACGAGAGTAATGCCGGAGGGCACATTTAACATTCGGAAAAGCCCCATCCGCTCGAGATAGTGTTTCGATTTGGCCTCAAATTTTTCGCAAAAAATATTTTTTGAATTCACGGTCAAACCCATTGCGGCAATCATGGAAAGAACTACGGGATGTACCGCAATCCATTTACTATTAGCTGTGATTTCAAGTCGATCTATTTGAGTTGGATCGAATCCTCGAAGAAAAGGATCTATATTCCCTAAAAAAGCACTGTTGGGAAGGTGGATTTTCATAGCCTATTTTACCGGGAATCCCGGCTATATGTCAACATACCGGGATTCCCGGTGTAAACATGGAAAATAAGCAATTAAAATGACTTATTTTCTTAAAACAATCCTACCATCGAGCGTGCGCGCGCCGTTGCCGAGCGGGTAGACGATCAGCGGATTGATGTCGAGTTCTTCGATCTCGGGGAAATCCACCACCAATTGCGACAAGCGGCCCAAGCATTCGGAAACTTTCGCGATGTCGGCCGGTTGACCGCGATAGCCCTGAAGAATTTTAAACGCTTTGCTTTTTTCGATGATCGCGCGCGTGGTCCATTCGCGCAGCGGCGCCAAGCGGAACGACACGTCGCGAAACACCTCAACAAACGTGCCGCCCAAACCGAACACGATCACGGGTCCGAACTTCGGATCGCGTTTGGAACCTAAGAAAACTTCGACGCCTTTGCCGGCCATCTGCTGCACTTCGGCGCCCCACACTTTGTCGGCGCCGACCAGCGCGTGCGCGGTGTTGATCATTTTTCGAAACGCGCGAGACAGTTCGGTCGCGTCTTGAATGTTCACGACCACGCCGCCCGCGTCGAGTTTGTGCACGATCGCCGGCGATGCGATTTTCAGAACGACCGGATATCCGATTTCCTTCGCCGCTTGAATCGCTTCCTCTTCGGTCTTCGCGAGTTTGCTTTTCAACGTCGGCAAGCCGTACGCGTTGAACACTTCGAGCGCTTCCACTTCGGGCAAGTACAAACGGCCTTCGTCGCGCACTTTCTTGAAAATTCTTTGCACCACTTCTTTTTGCACCGGATACGTGCGCACCTCGGTGCGCGGCCGGTCGAGCCAATTCTTTTGATACATATGCATCTGCGCGAGCGCGCGCGGCGCGCTTTCCGGAAATTGATAATGCGGAATGTCCGCTTTTTCGAGCAGCGCCACGCCTTCGGACACATCGACGATGCCCATGAAACTTGCGAGCACCGGCTTCGCCAACCACGGCGACACTTTCATTGTTTGCGCGACGTTCGCGACCACTTCGCCGATTTCACGGCTGTCGGTCATCGCCTGCGGCGTGAGAATCACGATTACGCCGTCCACGTTCGGATCTTTCACCACGGCGCGCAGCGCCGCTTCGTAGCGTTCGTGCCGCGCATCGCCGATCACATCGACCGGGTTGTTCACGTTGGCCGTGATCGGCAATTCTTTTTTCAGTTGGTCGATCGTCGCTTGTTCGAATTTCGCGAGCTCGAGTCCATGACGAACCGCCGCGTCGGTGGCCATAATGCCGGGACCGCCCGCATTCGTGACGATCGCCACCCGGTTTCCCTTCGGTAATGGTTGTTGCGAGAAAGCGACGCCATATTCAAAAAGTTCTTCCACCGTTTCGACGCGCAGCACACCCGACTGCAGAAAGATTGCGTCGTACACGTCGTCGGAACCGGCCAGCGATCCCGTGTGCGACGACGCCGCTTTCGCGCCCTCGACCGTACGGCCCGACTTGATCGCGATGATCGGTTTCGGTTTGTGAATTTCGCCGGTGATGTGACGCGCGAGCGAAATGAATTCCTGGCCGTCCGAAATGTCTTCGACGTACATGAGGATCACGTCGGTCATCGGGTCATCGCGCAGCGCGCGCAGGAAATCGAGTTCGTTCGTGACCGCTTTGTTGCCCATGCTGATGAATTTCGAGAAGCCGATGCCTTTGGCTTTCGCGTAATCGAGCACGGCCGTGCACAGCGCGCCACTTTGAGAAATGAACGCGATGTTGCCCGCCTTCGGCATCGTCTGAGCGAACGACGCGTTAAGTCGCACGCGCGGGTCGGTGTTAATGAAACCGAGGCAGTTCGGACCGATTAATGCGATGCCGTTTTCTTCAGCGATTTTCTTCACTTCTTCTTCAAGTTTTACACCCGCGCCGCCGATTTCCTTGAAACCTGCGCTGACCACAACGGCGCCCGGAATGTGCGCAGCCGCGCATTCTTTGAGTACCGACGGCACCGCGGTGTTCGGCACAATCAAAATTGCGAGATCGACCGGCGCGTTGATTTCGGCCACGCTCGCGTAACAGCGCACGCCGCCGAGTGACGACGCTTTTGGGTTCACCGGATAGAGCACGCCTTGAAAATCGGAGCGCAGCAAATTTTTGAAGATCGCTTCACCGACCGATCCTTCTTTGCGCGACGCGCCGATTACGGCCACCGACTTCGGCGACAACACGCGTGTCAAATCCTGCACCGGTGCTGCTGTTTGGGTCTTCATAAAAACTCCTTCAACGTTACGACGTCGGCGATGCGGGCCGCTTTCGCTTGCGATCGCGTTAATGCGGACGAGCCGCACACGACGATTACTTTCGCGCGGCCGCGTCGTTTTACGATTTCACCAACCACTTTGCCTTGAAAGCTTGTTCGGTCCAACCGTCCTTCTCCAGTGAAAATTATTTTCGCGCGGCGCGCCCGGCTCCTCCACTGTAACGCATCCATAATGAAAGAAGTGCCCGGCGTTAATTTCGCGCGCGCGAACCCTGCCAATCCGAACGCGAGCGCTCCGGCCGCGCCGGCACCCTTTTTATTTTTCGCATCGACGCGTGCCAACGCCGACCACCGCTTCAACATCTTCTCCAAAATCCTCACCTGGCTTGGCGTTGCGCCCTTCTGGGGTGCGAACGTGCGCGCCGATCCGTTTCTTCCCAGCAGCGGATTCGTTACGTCACACAATACGCGAATCTCCGCTTTGTCCACGCGCGCGTCGAAATTTTTCCACTCGACCCGCGCAATTCGTACCAAATCTTTCGGCTTCGCCGACAGCTCGCGCCCCTTCGGGTCAAAATAACGGAGCCCCAACGCTTGCAGCGCGCCCGCGCCGCCTTCGGCGCACGCGGTGCCGCCGACGCCGAGCACGATTTTCGTGCAGCCGCGGTCGAGCGCGGCGCGGATCAATTGTCCGGTGCCGACGCTCGTCGCTTCCATAATTCTTTTCTTTCCTTTCACCAACGCGAGCCCCGAGGCGCGCGCCATTTCGATCACGGCCATGCGCCCGATCTTGGCCCACACCGCGTTGACCGGTCGTCCGAGCGGCCCTTCGACGCGCGTCGAAATCTTTTTGCCGCCGAGCGCGCCGTACAAAACGTCGAGCGTGCCGTCGCCGCCGTCGGCCAACGGAAGACTATCAATGATCGCTTTCGGAAATTTTCGTTTCACCGCACGCGCGATGAGTCGCGCCGATTGGGTGGGAGTCAGCGTGCCTTTAAACGCGGTGGGACTGATAAGGATGTTCATAACATTCGGTAAACCTACGCTCCATGACGCCGATCATACTTCGTTCGAACGAAGTTTTCGGATCGTTCGTACTAATTAAAGATGGAAGGAGGAACGTATGGACAACGAAAAATGCTCGATTTGCGGACAAAGCCGCAACGAATGGAAAGGTGAAGGCATCAGCACGGGACCGTATACATTTTGTTCGGAACAGTGCGAGAAACTCTCAAAAAGCGGCGAGAAACGGTCGCCGGAGCGCGTCATTATCGAAATGGAAAAAGCCGACGCGTACAACGCGAACGATATGCAGCCTCCGCTCGATGAAGCACCGGTCAGCGCCGGCGGCGTTTGGCCGCGTTAGCGCTCGTCAGCGCTGCATTTCACGTCGGAGCCCATCCACGTCAAGATGACTTCATGTTCGTTTTCTTTAAAAACGAGTCCGGGGCCCACGTATTTCTCTTCGCCGTCCGAAAATTTCTTTTTGAATCCCATCACCGAGTGATTGCCGCGGCCGAACAGCGCTTTCGGCGGCGTCGTCTCGTAGAACACGACAGTCAACGCGTCCGATTGAGCGCCGCCGCATCGATAGGTGTACGGCCCTTTGTAGGGCAACGTCATATTTGAGAGCCGGTCTTCGGCCAATTTCGTTTCGTAGGCTGGCATCTCAAGATTTTGAATCGGTGATCCGTAGGCGGCGGGCGTCAACAAAATAGACAATGTAGCGAAGCGGGTTAGGGTCTTCACAGGGAGTCCTCCGAAAAAATTTGTGGATGTTATTTAATCAAATTTCCACTTACACAAATTCTTCGACGTTCATTTTGCTCGCCGTTTCTCGGCTTGGGAGGGATGACGTTTTGAATTGATCGTGTTGCGTCAATTCGAGGAAATCTTTTCGACCGGCGAACGTCCATAGCAACCAGCCCAATTCATAACTGCGGCATTCATTATTGATTTCAAGTTCGCCGGCAGAAATTTCTTTGGCCGATTGGCCCAGCAAACTGTTCCATTGCGCGCGCAACAATCGCTTGGGCCTTTCTAAAAAAGCATTTTTTCGACGGAAGGAACGATAAATGATTTTTGATTTTTCGGACACCATCGAAACGCCGAGTTCATTGGCTCCGAAGATCCATTTGAAGCCTTTGGTCAGCGCCGCTTCGCAGGCTGGGATTCCAAGGTCGATGCCGCGCAACAACGTCATCGGCGCCATCGCGTGTTGGTGCACGCTGTACAACTCATACCAGTCCATAATATTCCCGGTGTTCACATCATGAAACCACGCCCATCCTCCGGTTTTCGGATGCTGAAGCTTTAGCATCGCGAAGATTCCTTTTTTTGCCGTTTCAGCGGCGCGCGCATTTCCAAAAACAGATGAATATTCGGCGAGCGCCAAGTTCACATACACGGGCACCGCAAAACTAGAGAAAGAACGCCGCAAATTGTTTCGATGGAAAAAATAGAAGCCGGTGTTTGGGCACAGCAACTCTTCGATTAAGAAATTGGCGAGCTTATGCGCGTGATCGTCCCAACGATTTTCGCCTTTCGCATGCGCGACGCAAATGGCGTAAAGCGACCACGAAATATCTTGCGCGTGCCAATCCCGAAACCCATCCAAACCAAGATCAAAGCTTGTGGTGATCCAGGCTGGAATCCGTAATTCGGTTTCATATCCGGCCCACAGCGCCATCGCGATGTCCGCCGGTTGCGGATCAAGTGTTTTTAACTCGGCACACGTGCTTTCATACATGGTTGAAAGACTGTGAGCAAATGTTCCATTGGCGTTTTTCGTTTGATGAAGGCCGAGCAGCGTGTTTAACGTGTATTTACAGGCCAAGCGCGGGTTGGAATCATCGAGGCCTTTGCCTTCGCGCAGAGTAAACGCGAAGCGGTATTTTTCCGGAAGAAACATGTTATTGAGGCCATGTCCGGAAAACGTTATGACGCTCATTTTTGTTTCTGATCGGCGCGGCGTTTTGGGTTAACCACCAAAAAATCGCCAATGGCCAACGCATCGAGGTCCGCACTAAGATACGCCTGAATGGCTTCCGAAGGGGTGCAGACGATCGGCTCTTCGTGCATGTTAAAGCTGGTGTTAATCAATGTCGGAATGCCGGTAATTTCATGGTAATGCTTGATTGTCCAATAGAGCGACGAGTTCACCGATTCTTTCACCAATTGCGGACGAGCGGTGCCGTCGACGTGAATACAGGCCGGCGAGCTCTTCTTCATCTCGTCGGTGGCGTCAAACGTGATGGTCATGAATTCGGCCGCATGTTCGGCGCCCGCAACATTTTTGTAGCACGCGGCCGCATGCTCGTACAGCGTGACCGGAGCGAACGGCATGAACTCGGACCGTTTCAATTGTCTATTGAGCCAATCGTTGGCCGTCGGGTCCTTCGCTTCGTAAAGAATGGATCGATTGCCCAGCGACCGAGGACCGAATTCCATACGGCCTTGGAATCGGCCGATGATGTAGCCTTCACTTAGTAACTGGGCGAGTTTTTTCTCGAGCGGATGGTCGGCGCCGCTGAATTCTTCATAAGCCACTTGAAATTTATCGAGGCTCGCGCGAATTTCTTCTTTCGAATAACCCGGCCCCAGATAAACATCGTGAAGTTCATGGGGTAAAAAGTGGTTTTTCTCGCGAGCGGAGAGAATGGCCGAGCCGAGCCCAATTCCTTCGTCTCCCATCGCCGGTTGAATGAAGATTCCCTTAAAACCCATTTCTTTAATGCGTTGGTTTAATTTCACGTTGGCGAACACGCCGCCGGCCAACACGATGTTTTGAGTTTCCGGATGAGGAACATGGCTCTTAATAAAGTTCACGACATCCCGCTCAAGAATAAATTGGATCGCGCTCGAAATTTCCTCACGGCTCCATTTTCCAAACCGATCTTCACGCAACTTCCGCAATTCGGCCAGGCATTGCTTTTCATCGCGCGTGTGAATCGCAATGAACCAATTTTGTTCGGCGCCGTTTCGATATTGCTCTTGAAACCATTTGTCGAGCTCGCTGACCAACGCATCGGGCGCTTTTTTGTAGGCGGCCAATCCGGTGACTTTGCCCGGGTGCCGGTCCGGATCAAATCCCAACATGCCCGTCACCACTTCATAGGCTTGCCCAGAGAAGTGCTCATTGAAGAACCGTTTCTCTTTAACTTTTATATCTCCATCTTTGCAGGTGGCGACCAACGCCGAAAGCAAATCTCCGACACCGTCGACGGTGACGCCAACGGCTTCCTTAAACCCGGAGCAATAATAAGCCGACGCCATATGACACAGATGGTGTTCAAAACCCTGGTCGACCGGGCGGTTCATGAAGTAACGCGTGTCGATCGAAAGCCGATGAAGCGAACGGTCTTGTTTGATTTTTTTCTTGTAATAAAAGTAAGCGACTTCGGACAACCGTTGGGTGAGCGGAATCGTGTACCGTTTCGCGCGGATTCCATGCAAATAATATTCGGCTTCGCGGATGATGCGTTGCGACGTCGGGAGCCGGCCGATGGAAATGCGCGCTTCGGAAATATCGTAGGCCTTGGAAAGAAATTCGTAGGTTTTGTGCGGCATTCCGCGCTGCAGTTTTACGCGCGTAAAACGTTCTTCGCTGGCCGCAAACACCGGAACGCCGGCCTTGTCGACCAAACACAGGCTCGCGCAATGACTTTTGTTAATACCGAGGTGTAAATCTTTTGAAGTTGCCATGAGGGGGGTGATTGGATCAGTTCTGTCTTTTGTCGTCAAGCGCGTGCTTTTACCGCGTGCGCACGCGCTTGGCACGTGAAACGGCCCGATGCGTCTGGTCGCAACAGCGTTTTCAATTTTGCTTGAAGATCAGCCGATTTGTCGGCCGGCAGCGACGATAAACCCGGGCCCAGGCTCGGCCCTTTCAATACGGTCATCCAATAATCGTTGAAATCAGCGAACGTGCGTTGCACGTTGATCACCCGTGTTTGGATGTCGGTGAGGCCCGCATTCGTCCATAGTTCGCGCAGCGTTTCCAAATTGGCCGCTCCCGGGTTCGGCGGAATGCCGACCGGCAAACCCTCTGCGCGCATTTCATCCTGAACGATCTGATAAGGAAATCCGCCTCCGGCCAAATCCCACGCATAGGCGGTCACCAGGCCGCCGGAACCAACGACGCGCGCCATCTCGGCCACGCCTCTCGCCGGATCGGGCACGAAGAAAATGACGAGCGGCATCACGGCCGCATCAAACGCATCGTCCGCAAACGGCAACGCCATCGCATCCGCTTTTGAAAATTTCACCGCGCGCAATCCCGCGTTCTCGCGCGCGAATGCCAGTTGCGCGTCCGATGGATCAATGCCCTCCACCGACGCCGGCGCGCAGCGCGCCAAAATCATTTCCGTAAACGCACCGTTGCCGCACCCGACGTCGAGCCATTTCAAACCCGGCTTTGGCGCCACCCACTCCAAAAACGCATCGCCCACCAACTTGCTCCATTGCCCCATGTACCGCTCGTAAGCGGCGCCGTCATTAAAAAGAATTTTTACGTCGGTCATTTATCGTTCGTTCCAAAGCCGACGAATCTTTTACGGTATCGTTTCATATTCCGTCTCTTCCTCCCACGTGTGTCCGCATTTGCGGCACATTCGTTTCACTTTGTAGCGGTTCCCCGGCAACAAAGCCCCCGAAACGCCTTTCGGCCCCGTCATGCTTTTGCAGCGCGGGCAGCGCTGAACCCACTTAACGATTCCTACCACGACGGCCACCGCCAGAATGATTAAGAGCGTCTTAAAAATTCAGTTTCTCCTCGGCCAAATCTCCTCGATTTCTTTTTGATGATAGAGGGCGCGCTTACACTTGATTTTGCGAATTCAGCTTGCGCCTGACGCAACATCGTCGCTTCGGCTTCTTGACAACGAATCAAATCCGCGCCCGTCAATCGGCTGCAACTCGCCTGGCAAAATTGCGGAACCATAAGACAGAGGAAGGACACTACCGTGAAAATAAGTTGTCGCATATTGCGAATTGACTCTATTTCCATTTCCCATTTCCATGGATAAGTTTCTGCGTCATCTCGTAATCGGGAGTTCCATCCCAAGGGCTATCGGAATCTTTCCGATGAAATTGCAAAAGATTCAATTCGAACCGTGATTTTTCAACGGGCATCAAAAATCGGTTCCCATTGATAATTTTGCAACGCCACGCCTTCTTTTCTAAGTCCGGATGGTGCAGCGTAAGAATATCCTTCTCAATAGAATACGTTCCTGTAAACGGATATTGAGGCATTCCAGGGTAAAGCATGTCCGTTGAATACCAATATCGAAATTGTCCGTCTTTTAGCTCGATTGCTTCCCCAACGTATCCCGTATGAACACCGTAGATGCCTTGAACGGACGATTGCGCGGAAAAGCACGCAACCGAAATAAGAATCAGAAAGAAAACGGAACACAACCGTCGTTTCATTTTTACTCCAGAATAGCTAAGGAATTCAACCACAACCAACAAATGAAGATGGCGCTGATAACAGTTATCAAAATTCCGGTTCGAAACCGAGTCATTTGAAATGAACTGATACCGGGTTTTAGGACCGATTGACTCGGATGCAAAGGATCTACATAGACATCCACGGATTGTCCGACGGTCCAGCCAGGGAAACACTGTTCCGCCTGCGCTCGGCGATAAAAGTGAGGCGTCAAATAAAATGAGATGCGATCTGAGGTAAAGCGGGTCCCGGAGAATTCGTATTCATACCGAACTCCGAGCTCATAAACTTTCATCGATCCCGACCAACGCTGCCCGGGAGCGTTATCTTCCATAATATATCTGTCGATGATCTTCCCTTGCACCACGGGCCATTGTTCCGCCGCTCGACCGCGACGAATTTCATTCTCGGCAATCCACGTCATCACCACGCCGAGAGCAAAAACGATGGATGCGACGATCAGAAATGGTTTGCGATATTTAATTTTCACGCTTTTGTATCAGTCTTCTCCATCCACATCGCGCCCCAAACGTGGCCATCCGGATCGGTGAAATCGCGGCCGTACATGGACCCATGTTCTTCGACGGGATTTATATCGGCGGTTCCACCGTTTTCGGACGCCGCTTTGTTCATTGCGTCGACGTGCGCGCGCGAATCGCACGAGATATTGAGCGCAACCTCGCTCGATGTTTTCGGCGGAATCGGGCGGGTCGTGAACGTGCGCCATTTTGCGTGGGTCAAAAGCATCACGCTGATCGTCTCGCTCCACACCATGAGTGCTGCGTTGTCATCGCTGAACTTCGGATTGTTGACGAAACCAAGCGCCGTGTAAAAAGTTTTTGATCTTTTCAGATCGGCGACGGGTAAGCTGATGGTAATCGTTCGGGACATCGGTGGTCTCCTCGAGTTTGATAAATCAAAAGTAAAATGGGCCATGCCATTTTATTCGCTCGCAAAAGTATTGATCTCCTTGGGTCTATTTTTGGTCATCATCGGCCTGCTGCTTCTCGGCAAACCGCATCTGCCCTGGCTCGGCCATCTACCCGGCGACATCTCCATCGATCGAGGAAACGTAAAGTTCTATTTCCCGCTGACCACGTGCTTGCTGCTGAGCGCGATCGTCTCGCTTCTGCTCCATTTGCTGCGTAAATGACCGTTTATCATGGAAGTTGCCCATGAGCTTCTAGGGGATCCGTCTCAGCTTTGGCGCGATCCACTTCCCTTCCAGCGCCTCGGCCTTTGGCCAATAGAGTCGCATGACCAAGAAGAACGGGCCTTGGGGCGCCGGCAGCCAGTTGGCTTCACGCTCTTTGCCGGGGGAGGCATTCTGAATGTAAAGCGTGATGCCGCCATCGGGATCGCGCTGGAATTGCGGCAGCATCGGTGAGTTGAGCAAATAACGATTTAACACATTGGCCGAGAGCAGGCTCGACGGAAGTTCGTACATCGTTAACGACCAGAACGCGTTGACCGGAGGAAATTGACCCGGCGCGAACCGTAGCGTGTAGCGGTTCGCGCCATTGAGTTTCGTCCCGTCCGCATCGACGCTGTAAATCGGGTACATCGCTTCCTGCTTCGAATTGCCGTAGATGCCGAGCACGGCGGCCCCCATGCGGTACAGGTAGTTATTTTTCAGAAATTCGCGGGTGCCGAAACAGTCACCGGAGGTTACTTCCTTCGCGTCGATTTGTTTCTGCAAGTTTGCATGCTCGGCCCATGCGTCGGCCATGCCAGCTTCGATTGCTCGCAGCATCTCGGCGGAAAGCTTGCTCGTATCGAAGGTCCGGCCCGCGCCGACGCCGATTTCAGCGAACCGTTTCATCAATTCCTTCTCGGACGAGTGAGTGGGGCAGAACTGCAAAACGAAGTTCAGGATATTGAAGAACTCTGGTGAAGTCCGCTGCCCTTCAGGCGTCAGTGGCTGTATGAAATTAATGGCCGGCGCGGCCTTGGGGGCCGGTTGGCCCAGAAACGCCGAAAGCGTTTGAACCTTATAGCCGGCCTGCACCCGTATCACGTTGCCGATGTCAGCTGGGTTGAAAAGTTGTGTGCGATAAGGAGCAAGCACCAACTCGGTCTCCGCACGAATTACCTTCGTGATGCCTTTGAGCGTCTCGCCCTTCCAGCCCGGACCGGCAATGAGGTAGCTGCCACCACCGTTGCCCGTCGTGCGGCTGCCGATATAGGCGAAGTTGAACGTATAGGCGTCGATGAGCTGAATGCTGAAATAGCGCTCCTTCTCAATCGCGGGCACCGTGAGTACGATCGGTTCGGCACGCAGATCCATTCCGAGAAAGGAGTAGGGCGTATCCGAGTTGGGTGTTTGCACCGCCTTGTCTTCCGGCGTAAATACGCGCGAGAAGTTGCGCAATTGATTCCACGGCGCTTTGTATTCAGGGTTCTGAGCGTCCACAAAGTACGCGTACTGGATGCGGTAACTGTCCACCAAAGGGAAGCCATAGATATACGCTTCCTTGGCGATGGCGCGAGCTCGCTCGGCAGTAAGGCTCGTTTGCGCTCGAACCGTCGCGAACGGCATAAATGTAACGAACGCCATGGTCGAAGCGAGCGCCTTCAGGTTGGTCTTCATTTATTTATATCTCCCATTATTTTTTCTCGGCCGAGCTCAGCGTATGAGCATCACGGGCTAAGAGCCAGCGGCATCGGGTGTAGGCAACGTCGCCGATGACTGCGACCTCTTCCAACTCGCTGCGGCAATGAAACCGAAACTGTCGCAGAGCGGCCGAAAAGTTATCAGAAAATCCATCCCGTCCAAACGGCGCATGGCCCGGACCGAGGAACACGACATCGTCAGTCATCAACGTCAGCAATCGATCTAGATCGCCCCCATTGACGGCGTTCATCCACATCGAATGAATCTTTCGGATTTCTTGTTCGTCAGACTCACCAACGGACATAGATCATGTTTACGCGCAGTTGCTTCTTCTGCATAACGGGGTGACTTGAACTGAAATCGCGATCTCCGATGACTTGCGCTTCTTCAGCTTGGGAGACGACCTTCGTGTAGGCGAAATCAAATTGGAATTGCTTAGGCAGCTTCCCACCCTCCCAGGAAACCGTTCGTCCCGCGTAATCCCATTCGAATCCAGTCAGCTTAAAAGGTTTACCGTTTGCCGTCTCAACGTCATCAAGACCGGATCCGACCGTTATTCCTTCGCGAGTTTTCCACTTGGTCCCTATTCCCCCTATGGTAATTCGTTCCGGCGTTCCTGTTTCTTTCCACTCAATGGTCAATTGATTGTTCGTCCCTCCATAGACGCGGGTCCCTTCCACGGTCATGCCTTCTCCGACCGGCACATCATAGGGCTCGACGTTTTCGCTTCCAAAGATTTTCACGACGTCTTCGCGTGTTGACGATGGCGTGATGCCACCGACATTCTGCGGATCGATAACAAACTGAGAATCGGTCTTTAACGCTTCCGAGTGATATTGCTGCAACATTTTCTGTTCACTTTCTTGGCAATGGATTAAGTCCGCTCCGCGTAAACCACTGCAACTTGCAAATGCGATACGCCCCCTAAAGAACGCGGAAATAATCATCGTGCCACAAAGAATCGTCAACTTACTGGATTTCATAATTAGGATGCCCCGGCATTTAAATTCGTTCACGATTTATTCCTCAACGAAGTTCCTCGATCTCCCGCTGTTGCGCATCCGCACAAAACCGTTCCCAAACAACCCCGTTCACGTCGGTCTCTTTCGAAAATCCGGAAGCGTCTGCAACTTCCCACCCCAAATGCCGCAACTTACCCACTTCCTGCGCGTCGACGCGCCGAATCGAAAAATTTACACCGTCCGTCCGCCACAACGCATATTTCCCCGGCACCACCGCACAAGGAGCACACCCGAACCGCCGTGAATAATCCTCAATAGACCGCGCGATGTCAGCGACGCCGATGGCGATGTGGATTTTTTTCAACCCCATTTCCTCGAACTTTAACTAATTTTTATACGATCCTTATTTCAAATCCCTCCCTCTAGCCCCCTCCTTAGCATTTGTTTCATATATGAAACATAAGGTATAAGCTCATGACCTCAATCAAGATAGAGATTCAGCTTTATCAAACCGCCGAGGGAAGATCTCCTTGTCTGGAATGGTTTGATTCGTTAAAAGACACGACGTTGCAGGACAGGATCCAAGCACGACTGACGCGCGTGCAAACGGGTCTTCGGGGAGATCATAAATATATCAGCGACGGCATTTCCGAACTTCGACTGCACTTTGGGTCGGGGTACCGCATTTATTTTGGCGAACTCGGGCAGACGCTGATTTTACTTGTCTGCGGCGGCGACAAAAAATCTCAATCGCGAGATATTCGAAAGGCACATTTTTACTGGAATGATTTTAAAAGGAGAACCAAGGATGAAACCGAGCCGGCCTTATAACGATGAGTTGATCAAATATTTGAAAAATCCGAAGCGGGCCGTCGGCTATCTGAATGCGATCTTAGAGGACTACGACAAAGACGCGTTCTTGCTCGCGTTACGCCACGTCGCAGAAGCACAAGGAGGGATCGCACGCCTGTCCAAAACCGCAAAGATGAATCGCGTCAATCTGTACCGAATCCTAAAAAAAGGCGCAAACCCCGAATTTGAAACGCTCGACAGCATTCTCCGCGCGCTCGGCTTTCATTTGTCGGTGTCACTCGATAAAGCCGCGTGAATTAAATTGTCGCATGTCGCGACTTGACCCCATGTCCTGCATGTCCTGTCTAGCTTTAAATTTCTCTTCGGACTTTCTCATAATCTTCTGGGGATAAATCGATGTCGCGTAAGATTGCGCGGATCAGACCGCGCCCGAGATCTTCGCCTTTGTGGAAGGGCACAACGGTGGAACGACCATCAGGGTGTTTAAAATAGGCGTGACTTCCTTTCTGGCGTACAAAAGAAAAACCCAGACGACGAAGGATCTTCGACATCTGGGCTGAAGAGATGACAGGCAGTTTGCTCATTTTACGGCGATTTCGAGCTGGTGAACTCCTACGAATTTATTTTGGGTCACCCTCCCCTTTTCCGCGGCGAGGCACACTTGGATGGCCTCGCGAATCCGCTTTTCAAGTTGAGGAAGTGTTTTTGCCTGCGTATGGCAACCTTTGAGATCGGGAACGATTCCGACATACCAACCGTCCTCGTCCTGTTCAATGACAACCGGAAACCGATACGTTTTCATAACGGTTACAATCTATCACACAAATCCTTCGACGACAACTCACAAGCCGATTGCAATTCTGGGTATCACATTATGTGATACCTTCTCGATAAAATGTCGCATGTCGCGACTTGGACTTCCCCCGATTTAACGGACACTTCAAGTCATAAAATGACTCTGGAGGTG
>CAYXDS010000023.1:0-19111 GCA_964463805.1 uncultured Elusimicrobia bacterium
ACCGGCAGGATACATCAGGTTTAAAGTCAATTGGTCAGCAGGAATTGGGAGCCGAATTTTTATCGGTTTGCAAAACATTTGATGTTCCGTTTGTTTCATTCCTGGATTTTATGTCGTACGGGTTGGCGGTAGACCTAAAGAAAAATCGATTTGAAACTCCGATGGACTTGGAGAGTTATTGTTATGGCGTGGCCGGCACAGTGGGATGGGCTTGTTTACCGATCTTCGGTGTTCCGTGGCAAGAAGCGAAAGATTTTGCGGTCCGGCTCGGCATCACTATTCAGTGGATTAATGTGACCCGCGATGTGGGCGTCGATGCGCGGATGAATCGCATCTATCTGCCGCTTGAACATCTGGATAAGTTTGGTTGTCGAGTTGAGGATATTCTTGAGTGCAGGCCGACTCCCGAATTTGCGAAGTTGATTCGTTATGAAGCAGATGCCGCGCGCGCTCATTACCGTCGAGCCATGGAATTGTTGCCGCAGAAATGGAAGCGTGAACTTCTGCCAGCGCGAATTATGGGAGAAATTTATTTGAAGTTGCTTGCAAAATTACAAAAGCACGAATATCCTGTGATGACTAAGAAAATCAGATTGAATTTGTTGGAAAAAGTGACCGCCACTTGGAACGCGGTGCGGAGTTAGAGTTTATGACAAGCACATACTTGAAAAATAGATCGACCGGAGCCTATCCTTATAAAGTTAGGGAGGCAAACAAGATGGCTTTGCGTGCGATTATTTTTGACTGCGACGGGGTGTTGGTTGATTCCGAGCCCGTCCATTATTCGGCGTTTAAGAAAGTGTTGACCTCGCATGGCGATACTCTTTCGGAAGAGATTTATCGCGAACGATATCTGGCGATGGACGATCGTGGATTGTTCACCCGTTTCTATCAAGACCAGGGAAAGCCGCTTTCAATCGAGAATCTAAAGCTGTTGATAGATGAGAAAGGCAAAGCGTTTCAGGAACTAATCCAAACCGAAGGCATCCTGCCATTTCCAGCAGTCCCGGAATTCGTGATGGCCGCGTCTCAACGGTATCCGTTGGCGATCGCTTCGGGCGCTCGACGCCACGAACTCGAAACCGTCTTGGAGTCGGCGGGCATCCGCACCTATTTCGAAACCATCATCAGTGCCGATGATGTGGAGAATGGAAAACCCAATCCAGAGAGTTACTTGAAAGCGGTCGAATCGCTGAATGCTTCGGGACGGCGCAGTTCAGCCATCCGTCCGGAAGAGTGCGCGGTGATCGAAGACTCGCGCGAAGGGATCGCGTCCGCTCACTCGGCCGGTATGAAATGCATTGCAGTCGCTACCTCCTATCCAGCGTTCGAACTTTCGCACGCGGACTTGGTCGTGCCGGCGCTCGCGGCGCTCAAGATGACGCAGGTTGAAGACCTGTTCCAGCCGCCGCAGTTGCTGGCCGCTCCCGCCCCACAGAACAATTAAGAGGAATATTTTCGGATGACAAGCGTTCGTAGCCGTATCCTATTTTTCTTCACGCTGTTTGCGATCTCGTCGATGCTCGCCGTTTACATGAGCAGCCGCAGCACGCGCGTGCTTGGAAACGTGGCGAACATCGTGATCAATCGTCATTTGCCGATGGTGACGGCGTTAAGCGAAATGGAAGTATCGTTGGAGAAGCAAGACAACGAAGTCCATCGTTACCTGATCTCCAACGATAAGATGTGGCTCGACGAGTTTGAGAAAACACGCAACTCCTACGCGCGCGCATTCCATGACGCGCAGAAACTCGCGACCGAAGACATCGAGCAGGACAAACTCACCGAAATCGACGAGCTGTATGTGCAGTTCGACAACATCACACGCCAAATTTTGCTCACGCATAAAAAGGATCCGGCGCGCGCGTTGCGAATGATCGGTCCCAAAGACCAATTTTTAATGCCGATACAAAAGCTCATCGACGAAATTCAAGGATTGCGCCAGGGTATGACGATCGTTCGTCGGGAGCAAGTGCAAAGCACGCTGTATCGCCACGGGCTGGTCGCCTATGGTTTCTTAGGCATCATCGCGATTTGCTTCTTGATTCTTTGGGCTTATTTGTTGCGTTATCTTGTTCAGCCCCTCAGCTTGTTGCTCGAAGGCATTCGTAATTTCACGCGCGGAAACACCGAAGTGCAAATTCCGCGGATCGGGAAAGACGAACTTGGTGAGTTGCAAGATGCGTTTAACGAGATGTCGCGAGAAATCGCGGTCGAGCGAAAGAAATTGCGCAACGAGTCGCAGAGTGACGCGTTGACGGGTTTGTTCAATATGCGTTACTTCCGTATCCAATTGGGAGAGGAGTTTTCTCGGTCGCAGCGTTACGGCCGCCCGCTCACGTTGTTGATGATCGACGTGGATAATTTCAAAGCGTACAACGATCGCAACGGCCATCCGGCGGGCGACATTGTGTTGAAAGAAGTATCGCGTATCTTCATTCGAAATGTTCGGGGCACCGACATCGTCGCGCGTTACGGCGGCGAAGAGTTCGTGGTGTTGTTGCCGGAGACGCCGTTGGATGCGGGCGTGAGCGTTGCCGAAAAAATCCGGCGCGCGGTTGAAGAACATTATTTCCCGTTCGCGGCGTCGCAAGGCGGACAGAAAGTGACCGTGTCGATCGGCGTGGCGTCGTATCCGGATGTGCACGTGACGAGCGACCAAGATTTGATCGAATCGTCGGACAAGGCGCTGTATTCAGCGAAGAAAGACGGTCGCAACCGCGTTTATATTTCGTCGAAATCCGACGGAAATATTTCGTTCGCGATTTATCAATCCACCGAAAGAACCGTCGCCGGCAAGAAATAAGTGTATCGCCAAAACCGTGATGTTCCGGCGCTGCTCAAGGCGCTGAAGAAAACTCATCCCGATCCTGAATGCGCGCTCACGCACGGCAATCCGCTCGAACTCACCGTCGCTACGATTCTGTCGGCTCAATGTACGGACGCGCGCGTGAACAAGGTGACGCCCGCATTATTCAAACGCTATCGAACCGCCGCCGATTATGCGAACTCGGATCCGGCCGAACTCGAATCGTTGATCCGTTCGACCGGTTTTTACCGCAACAAAGCGAAATCAATCCGCGGCATGGCGAAAATCGTCGACGAGAAATTCGTCGGAAAAATTCCGCAGACGATGGACGAGTTGCTCGAATTGCCGGGTGTCGCGCGGAAAACCGCGAACGTGGTGATGGGCGTCGCGTTCGAGAAGGCCGAAGGCGTGGTCGTCGATACGCACGTGACAAGGCTTTCGCATCGGCTCGGATTATCGAACGAAATCTCACCCGAAAAAATCGAAAAGGATCTCGTTTCGAAAATTCCGAAGAAAGATTGGATTTGGTTTTCGCACGCGCTGATCATGCACGGCCGCGGCGTGTGCAAAGCACGCAATCCCGACTGTGCGCACTGCCCGATTCGAAATAATTGTCCGAACCCCGGAAACTAAATTAACATCCTGCCGTATGGTGCATGATCCGCGATATCTTAAGGGTATCGAACACTTCAATAAACGCGAGTATTACGACGCGCACGAAACCTGGGAAGACCTCTGGCACGAAGAGCACGGTGAAGCCAATCACTTTGTCCAAGGACTCATTCAGTTTGCAACGGCGCTGCATCATTTCGAAGCGCACAATCTCAAAGGCGCGAAGTTGTTGTACGACGCGGGCGTCGAATTGCTGAAACCGTACGGCGAAATATTTTGGGACTTGCCGGTCCGAAAATTGATAGACGACATGACCGCTTGCGTGAAGGAAATGCTTCCGTACAAGCAGGCGGATCTGCCCGGACGTTATCATCCGAACAAAGAAGAATTCCCCGTGCAGATAAAGGACGAGCTGGTGCCGACGATAAAACTCAATGAGAACGGAGCGCGCCGTTGAAGCAACCGCGGAAGTTGTGGTGGACGATCAATCCTGCCGAAGTGCGTTTCTGCTTCATTTGCGGCGGAAAATTACGGAAGCGATTCGTACCGGCCGACAAGAAAATCCGCTTGGTGTGTTCGTCGTGCCTGCACATCACCTATTTGAATCCGAAATCGGTGGCCGGCTTGATTCCGGTTTTGCCGGACGGCCGCATCGCCCTGCTGAAACGCAACATCGAGCCGGGTTTCGGAAAATGGACGTACCCAGCCGGTTATCAGGAAATCGGCGAATCGGTCTCAGACGCGGCCCAGCGCGAGACGTTGGAGGAAATTTGCGTGCGCGTGAAGTTGAAGAAATTGGTCGGCGTGTATTCGTATGCGGGCGCCGGCGTCGTGACCACGGTTTTCGTGGGGCGTGTGCCGCGCGGCGAACGTCCGCGGCCCGGTGAAGAATCACAAGACGTGAAGCTTTTTAAAATCGATGAATTACCCTGGAAAGATTTGGCGTTCCGCAGCACGGTCGCCGGACTAAAGGATTGGATCAAATCGCTATGAGTTTCCCATTGCCGCTTCAGCGGCCCGTTGTTTTTTTCGACCTCGAAACGACCGGCCTGGACATGAAATACGACCGCGTCATCGAAATCGGCGCCGTGAAAATTTACCCGGACGGCCGCAAAGAAAACTTCACGCAACGCATCAATCCGTCCATGCGGATTTCAGCTGAGATTGCGGCCTTGACCGGTATCACGAATGAAGCGGTGGCCGAGGCGCCCACGTTCGCGCAAGCGGCGCCGAGTGTGGCCGCTTTTTTTGAGAACTGCGATTTGGGCGGATACAACATCGCGCGGTTTGATGTGAAAGTGATGGTCGAGGAATTTAAGCGCGTCGGAATGAACTTTAAACTCGAGGAACGCGCGGTCATCGATTCGCAGGTGATTTTCCACCAAAAGGAAAAACGCGATTTATCGGCCGCCTACAAGTTCTATTGCGATAAGGATCTGACGGCCGCGCATTCGGCGCAGGCGGACATCGATGCCACTTTCGAAGTTTTTCTCGCGCAGATGAAACGTTATCCGGACTTGCCGTGCGATATGGCCGAACTGCACAAATTCTGCCGCGGCAATCAGGACCGGTTCGTCGATTCAGAAGGAAAGTTCTTCTGGCGAGACGGCGAAGCGGTATTCAACTTCGGTAAATACAAATCACAAACGTTGCGGACGGTCGCCAAGGCCTACCCTGAATACTTGCATTGGGTGATATCGCCCGAGCGTCAGTTCTCGCAGGATGTGATCGACATCTGCTACAAGGCGATGCGTGGAGAGTTTCCGTCTAAGGCTTCAGAAGCTGCTTCTTGAACTGGATGATTTCGTCGACCAATCCGTACGCTTTCGCTTCCTCGGCTGACATGTAGTAATTGCGCTCGCTGTCGGCCGCCACTTTGTTGATCGGCTGACTGCAGTGACGCGCGATGATCTCGTTGAGACGCTCTTTCGTCTCGGTCATTTCCTTCGCTTCGATCTCGATGTCGGTCACTTGCCCTGAAATTCCGTCGCCGTAAATCAACGGTTGGTGAATCATGATGCGGGAATTCGGCAGGCAAAACCGACGGCCTTTGGTTCCCGCCGCCAGCAACACCGCTCCGAACGACATGGCCATTCCCATACAGATCGTCGTGATCGGGGATTTGATGTATTGCATCGTGTCGTAAATCGCGAGTCCCGCGGTCACCATGCCGCCGGGCGAGTTGATGTACAAGTTGATTTCTTTCTCGGGGTCTTCCGATTCCAAGTACAGCAATTGAGCGATGATCATGTTCGCCGAATCCGTATCGACCTGCCCGCCGAAACCACCGACGAAAAGGATGCGATCTTTAAGCAGCCGTGAGTAGATATCGTATGTGACGGCTGCGCCTTGATTCCAACGTTCGAGAATTGTGGGGACGATCATGAGAACTCCTTGCCCTGAGTGAAATCGAAGGGCTAACTTTTTTCGACTTTTCTGCGATAGAGCAAGACTACCACGACGACAGCGGTAAAGAAAAGCACATTGCTCACGGTGTACGCCTTCAGCGTGATTTCATTCGTGCTGATCGACGCGGGCACCATAAGCAGGATGCTGATCCAAACTCCGAACAGCCATCCAAGACTGATGTCGTCCGAGCACTTACGCTTAATAATGCGCACGATCAGCGGAATGTTCCAAACGGGCATCGTCGCTCCAGCGACCAAGCCAACCAGCCCCCAAGTGATTTTCATGCTGAAAAGTATGCCATTTTTCGTCGATGGCAACTTCGATGCATTAACTCCATTGTCACGTCGTCGAAGCGGCCCGGAGCCTTCATCGTTTCTTAATCCGGATTTAAAGCGTTCTTAACCTTCCGACGGACAAATTTGGAGCGGAGATAAAATGAACTTACGAACGAAGTTTCACCTAGCCAGTTCATGTTTGATTCTCACCGTCGTCCTCGGGATGATGGTGTCGTTGCTTATTTACGAGCAGAAACGCCTCCGCGCCGAGAGCGAACAACAGCAGATCGAAGAACTGGATAAATTTGCGCGGGTCTGCGAAGACACGATGATCGTGTTCGACGAGCCGGCGCTTTTCAAATACGCGAAAAACCTCGTTTCTCTGTCCGCGCCGAAAGTTGTTTACGCGGGTTTCATTTATCCGAAGAACGTGGCCGGCAGCCCGTGGGTGTGGGAACTCGGATCCGACCGCATCCACTACGTCGATGAAAACGATACAAACGTGCTGGCGGTCCAAGACTCAGGAAAATCGATTGTGCGGGACACGGTGGTCAACGGCCGCCCGGTCATTGAAATTTCAAAGCCGGTGAACCGCATCGGCTACGTGCGGCTCGGTTATTCGCAAGACGTGATGAACGCATTGTTGCGCGAAATGGTGTTGAAGGCGATCAAGCGTTTTTCGGTGATCGGACTGATCGCTATTCTGTTCGGGCTTTTCATCGCGCAAGTGTTCAGCGCCGCGTTGGCGCGCCCGATTAAAAATCTCATGGAAGCGGCGAACGCGATCGCGCGCGGTCAAAAAGGCGTGAAAATTCCGGAAACCAGCTCCGACGAACTCGGCAAACTGACCCGCACGTTCAACCACATGTCGGAAGAGTTGATCAAGCTTGATCATTTGAAAGACGATTTTATGTCGCACGTGACGCACGAACTTCGCTCGCCGCTGACGAGCATCATCGCGACCGTCGAATTATTGGCCGAGATGCCGGTCGCGAACAGCGATCCGAAAGTGCGCCGTTCGATCGACCGGCTCACGTTCGGTTCCGAGCGGTTGAATCGTCTCGTGGACAACATTCTCGATCTGACGCGCATGGAAGCCGGCAAAATGACGTTCGATATCCAGCCGGTCGACCTCGGAAAAATTTTGAGCGAAATGGCCGATTTCTTCGAACCGCGCGCGATGGAAAAAACATTGAAAATCCAAGCGACGGTTCCTGCGCAGTTCCCGCTTGTAATGGCCGACCCTGAAAAAATTCGCCAAGTGTTGTCGAACCTGATTCACAACGCAATCAAATTCACGAACAAAGGCGGCATCACGCTGTGGCTGAAAGAACAAAACGGCAAGGCGACGGTCGGCGTGCAGGACACCGGCGTCGGAATTCCATCGGATAAGTTGAACGCGGTATTCAAGAAATTCGAATGCCTGAAAGACACGCGCGATCGCGTCGAGAAACCGGTGCCTGGATCGGGCTTGGGCCTCAACATCGTTCAAAATTCGATTAAGGCGCAGGGCGGAAAGATTTGGGTGGAAAGCGAAGTGGACAAAGGCTCCACGTTTATCTTCGAGTTGCCCTTTGCGCCGGCGATTCCACTGCCTTCCAACGCAAACGCGGCGATCAGCGCGCCGCCGCAACCGGTGCAATCGCGCATCGCCGTTTCTCTCAGAACAGGCGGTCTCAAATGAAGCTCCGCAAACCGTTCGCCATAATGTTGTCGATGGCGCTGGTTGCGGGCACGCGGACGATCGCATGGTCCGATCCCACCCCGGAATGGTTCGAGCTTAATCTCGCCAACTATCACATTTGGGAAGAAGGAGATAAAGGAACCAATGAAATCAAGGTGTCGGTCGACCTCCCCCCGGGGTCCGACGATTACGTCCATGGCAATTTCGTATTCAATGCAATCCTGGGACGACAAGATGTGAACCATGATCCGCTTCCGACCCAGACCGATGCCTCGACCGATGTCAATACGCCTCTGACGTTCAGTCTGCCGATCAAAGACGTCGATGACGATACGCTGAGCTATTCGCTGATTTCCGCTCCGGCCGCCGGTTCAGTAGCGATCGCGGCGGGACAAGTCACGTTTACTCCGGATTCTGCATCGGCGAATCGAGTGCTTTCGTTCGCGTTGCTCGCGCTGGATGGCCGCGGCGGATACGCTTACCACGTTTACAACATCACGGTCGATTCTCCGACGGATTTGGTTCCAACGGCGGCCGGCAATACCTACGCAACGGCCTACGGCGACGAACTGAACTTCGATTTAAGTTACACGGGAGAACCGTTCAGAATTTTGCCGCCGGCACGTGGTTCGGCCGTGGTCAGTGGCAACGCTGTTACGTATACGCCAAGCGCCACGAATCTCGGAAATGATTTGCTGGTTTATATGGTCACATACGGCGCCAATACGGTGGCCGCGCTGGTTAAGTTAAACGTCGCGCCGCCGACGGTCGCCCTCGCACAAGTCCATTTAGGATCGGCGGCTGGACCCGTCGTTGCGACGATCGATCCCACGTATGGAACCTCGGCTGTGACGCTTCCAACGACGAATATTCCAGATGGTTTTCAAACATTGGTGGTGGTTGCGCAAGATGCATCCGGCGGAAGCAGCGTCGTCACCTTCAGCATTCGCATCGACAACACGGCGCCGTCCTGCATTTACAAAACGCCGGACACGCCGCTCGACAACGCGTGGGTCGCCGGCAATGTGTCGTTTACTGTGACCGCAGACGACCAGATGAGCGGCGTTCAAGGCGTGGCTCTCGATCTGGGCGTGCCGCCGCCCTATGTTCGTGTGAATGGAACGTTAGACTGGCAATACGATAATTTCAACACGCTGTTGTTGAGTGACGGTTCCCAAGACTTTTTGACCAGATGCTACGACCGTGCGAACAATGTGAGCGAACTGACCCGCACGTTGCGCGTCGACAACACGGCGCCGTCGGTTTCGCCTTCATTCACTCCGCCGGCCATCTCAAATCTGGTTCGCGGCGTGGAGGTCTTGAACGTGAATGCCGACGACGGTTCCGGCTCGGGCGTGGTCGCGCGTCGTTTCAAATTGGACGGCGTACAGTTGGCGACATCCTTCCCGTACAACTTTAACACGGTCGTGGTGGCCGACGGCGATCACACGTTAACCGTCGAAGGCACGGACGCGGTCGGAAATACGGCCACCGCCTCTCAATCGATCGCGATCGACAACACGGCGCCGACGATCTCGATCACGTCGCCGAGCGTCGCCACGGTCGTGCTCGGAACGCTGTCGCAAATTCAAGCGACGATCACCGAAGCGAACGGAATCTCTGAGAAAACCATTTCAATCGACGGAACGCCAATGTCGTTCACCGAATCGGGGAACACGTACACATTGGCCGTGCCGGTGAATACGAACGGCGCGCACACGATTGTTTTTCAAGCGAAAGATACGGTCGGTAATCAAGGATCAACCTCGCGCGTGTTTGTGTTGTCGGGCACTTCAAACCATGCGCCCATCGCGCAATCGTTATCACGCACCTTGGCTGAAGACAATTCGGCCGCTTTAACGATGGTTGCTTCCGATCCGGACCGTGATGCGATTTCCTATTCGATCGTCTCGGCGCCGTCGCACGGCGTGTTGAGCGGATTGAGCAGCGCGAACGTAACTTACACGCCGTCGGTCGATTACAATGGCTCGGACAGTTTTACTTACAAAGCGAACGACGGTTCGCTCGACAGCAACACGGCCACGTTTTCATTGATGGTGATGCCGGTCAACGATGCGCCGGTCGCGATGGGCCTAGCGGTGAACACATTGCAAAACACGTCGTTGCCGATTGTGTTAGGGGCCACCGATGCCGATGGCGACACTCTGAGCTATTTCATCGTTTCGCAACCGCTGCATGGAACGTTGAGCGGTTCGGGCACGAACGTTACATATACGCCTTCCTCCAATTATTATGGCGCCGATTCGTTTACGTTTAAAGCGAACGACGGAACCGTCAACAGCAACCTCGGAACAATTTCGATCACGGTGACACACGTGAATCAAGCGCCGGTGGCCACGCCGCAGTATGTGCAGACGCCGAAGAACATCGCGCGGTCCGTTACGTTGAGCGGCACCGATGCCGACGGCGATCCATTGACATATGCGCTGGTCGCCAATCCTTCCCACGGAACGTTGAGCGGGACAGTCCCGAATTTGACGTACACGCCGGCGCTTGATTATGTGGGCAATGACATCCTTACGTTCAAAGCGAACGACGGGTTTGTCGATAGCGCGGTAGCCGCGGTAAATTTGAACATCTTTGATCCGACCACAAGAGTGAACAATCCGCCGACCGTCGCGAATCAAGTCGTCATTGCGGACGAGGATACGCCGAAGTCCATCTTATTGGCTGCTGCCGACCTCGACGGTGATCCGCTCACAATTTCCGTGGTGGCGTCACCGTCGCATGGCACGTTGAGCGGTAGCATGCCGAATCTAACTTACACCCCTGCTTTGCATTATCACGGGTCCGACTTATTTACGTTTAAAGCCAACGACGGTTTTGCCGATAGCAATCTCGGTACCGTTTCGATCACAGTTAACCATTTGAACCACGCTCCGAACTCCCACGCTCAGTCCGTCTCGACGGCGAAGAACAACGCGAAGACGGTGGTTTTGACCGGCGACGATGTTGATGGCGACTCGTTGTCCTATGCGATCGTCGCCGGTCCGACCCACGGGACATTGACGGGCACGCCGCCGTCTATCACATACACGCCCGCGCTCAATTATGTGGGCGCCGACGCGATCACCTTTAAAACGAACGACGGACAAATCGACGGCAACACGGCCGCTGTGTCGATCACGGTACAAGCGGTCAACAACGCGCCGGTCGCGAACGACGGCACCGCTTCGACGAACAAAAATGCGGCCGTCGTCATTGCGGTGGTTGCCACCGACATCGATCAAGATCCTCTCACGTACGCGATCGTGAACGCGCCCGCACACGGCACGCTCAGCGGCAGCGGTCCGAATTTTACGTACACGCCCGCGCTCGACTTCAGCGGTCTCGACAGTTTTACGTTCAAAGCGAACGACGGCGTCGATAACAGCAATTCCGGGACCTTATCGATCCTGGTCAACGCGGTCAACACGCCGCCTAGCGTGCAATTTTTAAACCCGGTCAATGGTTCGTCGATCGGCAGTGTGATCCAATTGAGCGTGCTGGCGACCGACGACGGCGGAATGAACGGCGTCACGTTCTCTGTGAACGGCGGCGCATCGCAGGCTATGACCCATTCGAGTGGGAATGTTTGGGTTGCGAACCTGAACACGAATCCGCTTCCGCAAGGTTCTGCAACAATTCTGGTGACGGCACAGGATTTGACGAGTCAAACGACAACCGCATCGGTAACGGTCACCATCGACAACACGTTGCCGACCATTCCAAGCTCGACGCTGCCGAGTGGTAATACGTCGGGAACCTTTGCAATTTCAGCGAACGGCGGGGACAACAACGGAATTTCACAACTCCAAATTTTGATCGACGGCAACGTGGTGACTTCCGTGACTCCGCCGAACGGATCCACGTCGGCGAACGTTACTTATTCGTGGAACACCGGTTCGGTCGGGAACGGTTCCCATGTGGTGACTATCCTGGTCATCGATTTGGCCGGCAATACGAAGACGCTGTCGAGCAATGTGATCGTGAACAACGGCCCGGCCGGTTTGCCGGTCGTCACGATCCTTACGCCGAAGACGAATGACGCGATCAGCGCGGTTTCCTCTTTGGAGATGACGGTCGACGGCGAAGTGACCAGCGCCGGCTTCCGCATCGACGGCGGTTCGTTGCTTCCGGCAACGCTCGTGGCGGGCACGAACAAGTACAAAACGAATTTGAACACGACCGTTTATGCGGACGGCTATCACAACATCGACTTTGTGGCCACGAACGGAGCCGGTTCGACGTTCCAAACCGCGCAGGTGTTCTTCGACAATACTGCGCCCATTTTGTCGGTGACCGCACCGACGGCGAATCAACAGATTTTCTCGATCAAGAATTTGGTTGCCGATGCATCGGATAGTTCGGGCTTACCGCTTACCTCGGTACGCATGAGCTTGGGCGCGTCGCCGCTCGCTTTTTTCCCGGGCCACACGAACGTGACCGACCATATTTATTCGTACACGCTCGACACGACCGCGCTCGCGGATGGAAATTATTCGTTGCTAGTGGTTGCTCGCGACCGCGCCGGTAATGAATCGCAAACGACGGTGCCGTTCCGCATTGATAACGCGAATGTGCCGCTGTCGAATGCCACGGTCTCGTGGACGCCGGCTGCATCGTTCGTGGTCGGGTCGGCGGCCGCGATGGTCAGCGCCACGATATCGAACGCTTCGATCGATCCGGTTTCCATCACCGACGCTGGCTTGCGCGTCATCATCACGAAAGATGGAATGACGAGCGCGTGGGCAGGACCGGTTCAACTGAACGGCAGCACCGTCAAATATTTGGCCACAATTCCGGCCAACGCGCGCGTGCATTGCGTGCTGAACATTCTCGACACGACCGGTAAAGTCATCCGTCAAACGCACGATTTCATCAGCGCGATGGATCAAAAAGTGGGTGGTTCGGTCACGATTTTGCCCGAGAGTTCGTTGCGGTTCTCGGTACCGGCCGATGGGTTGACCGAAGACGCGTTAGTCGAGATGATCAAACTCGATGCGAATCAAGCGTCGCAAGTGTCGTTGAACGACGGTCAGCAAACGGTCTACGGTCCGATTCAAATCCGTGCGATCAACGCGGCCGGCGATGAATTGGCGCAATTGAAGAACGACGCACAAATTTGGTTCCAACGGCCGGTCAGCGAAGTGTCGCCGACGCAAGGCGACCAGTCGATCGACCGCGCCCAGATGTACGTGCGCGGTTCGCGCGAATATTGGAAATCGCTGGGCGCCGGCGGCAATTCGGGCGTTTCAAAAGACGATTCGCCGGGCGCCGTCCGCACGATCACGGTCCCGGTCAACCAATTCGGAATCTTCCGCATCACGGCCGAGGCGATACCGGGTGAAGGCGTTACGAATCTAATCAACTTGCCGAATCCGTTCTCGCCGTCCCACGGCGGCACCGATTTCAGCTACCTGCTGGGCGCGGACAGCGATGTGAACTTGGTTCTCTACGACTTGCTCGGTAATCTGGTGCTGCGGTCCGATTTCGGTGCGGGCAGCCAAGGCGGCCGGTTCGGCCAAAACACCGTTCATTGGGACGGTCGCAACGGGGTGGGAGAGGTCGTCGCGAACGGCGGATACATTTTGCAAATCACCGCGAAGGACGCGTCCGGTGACGTGATGCGCGCGCGTGTGAAAGTGGCGGTGGTCAAATGAAACGGATAATTCTGACCATCGCGCTGATCGTTTCGTTGTTGCCGCTGCGCGCAAGCGCTGCGTTGGACTTGGGTTTCGCGCGCGAAGACGGCGGACAAGCGGGTGCGTTCCTTGAATACGCAAACAGCGCGCGTTCGCTGGCGATGGCCGGCGCCTCGACGGCGGTGGCGGATGATGCAAGCGCCGTGATCTCGAACCCGGCCGGTTTGTCGCAGATTCAACAGAAGAACGTGGTCGCCAGCTATTCGCGCTTGTTCGAAGACACGCGCTTCAGCGCGTTTAACTATGCGCAACCGACGATCGATCTTGGAACATTCGGCGTGGGCCTCGTTGATTTGCATTCGGGCAGCTTTGATCGCCGCGACACGCTCGGCTTCAAGAGCGGTTCGTTCGCCGTATCCGAGACCGCGCTGTTGGTGTCGCACGGCATCGAATTGAACCCGCGCTGGTCGATCGGTTCGGGACTCAAAGTGATTCGCCAGCAAGTGGACGATTTCTCTGGCACCGGTTACGGTCTGGACGGTTCGGCGATGTATCGGCTGAATCCTTCGCTGAACTTTGGTTTGATTTTGCGCAACGTGTTGGCGCCGCACATCAAGCTGCGCGACGAAACGGATCGTTATCCGCTCGAAGTCCGCCTGGGCGGACGCTGGCAGGCCACCCGAAAACTCATGGTCGCGACCGATCTCGATCGCGCGGCGGGCCGCTCGGTGAAGCCGCGTCTCGGTGGCGAATATGCGGTGAACCCGTTGTTGTCGTTGCGCGCGGGCTTAAGCGAAACCGAAATGTCGGCCGGCGTCGGCTTCCATTTTAAAGATTGGGGCATCGATTACGCGTTTGGTTACAACGACGCGGCGGCCGGCATCGGTGATCTCGGTGCGTCGCAACGCGTCGGTTTCTATTTCAATTTCGGCAAGAAAGTTTACGAAGAAGCGTCGAGCGCGCGCTGGCTCAAGAAAGGCCAGGAAACCTTGGTCCAACTGCGCGAGATGATGGATGAAAAAGAGTCGGTGACGGGCGCCGACTCCGACAAACTTTTGGCCGGCGCGCGCCAGGTGATCCGCCGTCAAGGTTTCCCCAAAGCCGAAGACTTGTACGCGGCGCAAGGCTATGTGTCGTTCTTCGAGGGTGAATACGAGCGCAGCGTGCAATCGCTCGGCGAGGCGCTTGCGTTGGATCCGCAAGATTCGACGCTCGCGCGCCATTTGGAGATTGCGCGCGCGCAAATGACCGAAGAGCGCACGAAAGAAATCGTTAACGTCGAACTGAAACGGCTCAAAGATCTTTATGACAAAGGTGATTGGAAAGGCGCGTTGAAATCGTGCGAACGGATTTTGAGCTTCCGTCCGGACAACATCGAAGCGGCGACGTACATCGACGATATCCGGAAGCGCATCAACGAACCGATCGAGCGCGAAATGAAGATTGCTGTGGCCAAATATAACCGCGGCGAATACCTGGACGCGATCAAATCGCTGCAACACGTGAAGGAAATGGACCCGGAAAACAAACAAGCGGCCGACTACATGCAGAAGTCGATCGCGGCGCTCGAGAACCAATCGACGGGCGAACCGGCGGCGTCGCACGCGGTCTACGAAGTGCCGCGCAACACCGAGCAGAGCCGTCAGCTCTACAGCAAAGGATTATTGCTGTATTCTCAAGGCAATCTGAAGGAAGCGGCCCGGATGTGGGAGCAGGCGGTGCAGTACGATACGAAGAACGCGATGGCACGCAGCGCGTACAACCGCGTGCAAGTCGAGCTACGAGATAAGCCCTAATGTTCTATACTTCGCGCCCGTGACCTTGACCCACCCCCTAACCTTCGGACACCACCTACTATAAGGAGATCGTGAGAATGTCGACCGCGTACACGCTATGGTTCACGGGCCTTTCCGGTTCCGGAAAGTCGACATTGTCTGCGAAGGTGCACGCCGAACTGCTGAAACGCCGCATCAAAGTCGAACTGCTTGACGGCGACGAAGTCCGCACGAACCTAAGCAAAGGACTGACATTCTCGAAAGAGGATCGCGACATCAACGTGAAGCGGATCGGTTACGTGGCCCATTTGCTCACGCGCAACGACGTCTGGGCGATCACGGCCGCCATTTCACCTTACCGCGACGTGCGCGACGGCGTGCGCCAAATGATTGGAAACTTCATCGAGATCTATGTCGAATGCTCGATCAAAAAACTGGCCGAGCGCGATGTGAAAGGCCTGTATAAGAAAGCGTTGGCCGGCGAGATCAAAAATTTTACTGGCGTCTCAGATCCATACGAGGCGCCGCTCCACCCTGAAATCAAAGTGAATTCCGAAACCCAAACGGTCGACCAAAGCTTTAACGCGATCATCGGGTACTTGGAATCCAAAGGTTATATTTCTCGTTCATGATCGACCTGCAACTGCACACCACTGACTCAGACGGAACCTGGTCTTGGAAACAAGTGCTCGAAACTTGTCTCGATATGAGATTGAGCGCTTTCGCGATCACTGATCACGATACGATGGTTCGCCGCGACGACATCCGCGCGTGGGCCAAACAAAACGATGCGGTCGCGATCCCCGGCATCGAGCTCAGCACGCGTGAAAACGATCAGACGATTCATTTGCTCGGTTATTTCCTCGACGGTCCGCTCGAAAAGCTCGAAAAACGGCTCGAATATTTGCGCGAAGGCCGTCGGTGCCGCAATCAAAAGATCGTCGAGCGGCTGCAAAGTTTAGGGATCCAAGTGACCGAAGAAGACGTTCTAAGGATTGCCGGTAAGGCGACCGTGGGGCGTCCTCATATCGCGCGATTGCTCATGGAAAAAGGTGCGGTGAAGACGATGCAGGAAGCGTTTGATCGCTATTTGAGCATCAACGGCCGCGCCTATTTTCCGAAGGACGAGCTGCCGCTGCGCGAGGGAATCGATTTGTTGCACGAAGCGGGCGCGGTCACGTCGGTCGCGCACCCGGGACTTCTGAAGCGCCCGCCGGACGTGCTCGAGGCGTCGTTGAAAGAATGGCGGTCGTGGGGTTTGGACGGCATCGAAGCGATTTATCCGAGCTATTCGCTCGAGCAGACCGCTTTCTTCGAGCGTATTTCCGATAAATATGGATTTGTTCGCACCGGAGGTTCCGATTTTCACGGAGAGAACAAGCCGCACATCAAAATCGGCACGGGCACAGGTCACTTGAACGTGCCCGACGAACTTCTGGAACCGTTGTTCGCGCGTCGCGATGAAATCGTGGCATCAATAAAATAAAAATGAACATCCAAGATCTCAATCAAAAATTCGAAACGGCCTCGCCGCAACAGATTCTTAAGTGGGCGATTGAAACCTATCGGCCGAAGGCGGGCCTCTCCTCGTCGTTCGGCGGTCAAAGCGCCGCGTTGATTCACATGGCGATTCAAATCGATCCGAAGATCCCGATTTTGTTCATCGACACCGGATTTCTTTTCAAAGAAACGCATTCTTTCGTCGAAGCGCTGCGGAAAAGGTTCGACCTGAACCTGAAGACGTTCCGCGCGACGCCGGAAGAAATGGAAGTGACCAAGCGTAACCTCGCCGCGCGCAAAGACCGTTCTGGCATTTGCTGCGACGACAGCAAGGTCGCCTGTATGCAACGCTCGCTCGAGGGCCTTTCCTGCTGGATCGCCGGTTTGCGGCGCAGCCAAGGCGATACCCGAAAAAATATCGGGATTGTTGAGGAATACCGTTCGGGTTTGGTAAAAGTGCACCCGCTTGCCAATTGGAGCGGGAAACAGATTTACGCATACATGAGGGAACACGACCTCCCGTTCCATCCGTTGTGGGAAAAAGGGTTCACCAGCATCGGTTGCGAGCCGTGCACGTCGCTGCCGTCGTTGGACGGAGACGAGCGAAGCGGTCGGTGGGCGGGTTTTGAGAAGAAAGAGTGTGGTATTCACACTTTCCTGGAAAAGAAAAATTAAAAAAGACGTCATCCCGGAATGTCTCTATCCGGGATCCATACGGGACTCCGGATAGAGACATTCCGGAGTGACGACTTAAAAAGGGAGAATATATGAATAGCATTGTCAGCCGGTTTATGTCGGTATGGTTGCACCCGATGGACGCAATGAGCGGCGTGAAGCAGGAAGGAGACGACGCGGGCATTGCGCCGTCGATGATCTTCGTGGTCGTCATGGGAATCATCAGCGGCGTGATTACGTCGTTGATGGGAACGTTCATTTCGAGCGCTGCGGTGCCGGGCGCGTCGAAAGCGACGGTCTGGTTGGCCGCGCTGGTCGTGCCGATCGTTTCGTTCCTCGGAAGTTTCATCGGCGCGTTCATTATTTGGGGCCTTGTCGACGGCGTGCTGAAAGGAACCGCGTCCGAATATAAAACCGCGTATCGTTTGCTTGCACTGTTGGCCGCGTTCTCACCGGTGTCCGCGCTCTTGTCGCCGATTCCGAAAGTGGGACAATGGCTCGCGATTGCCGTGAATATTTGGGCGACGCTCGTCATGATTCAAGGCATCATTATCGTCCGCGATACGCCGAAAGTGAAAACATGGGTGACCTGCGGCATCTTGTTCGCGTTCCTGTTCGCGCTCGGTATTTTCGCGCGGATCGCCGCGCAGCGTCAGCTCGCCACCGGCGGATTCAACAATGAATTCGGCGCCAATGATTTCGGTGGTCCGACCGACGATTTGGGCGCGACCAGCGACAACCTTGAGCAGCAACTCCAAGGGTTGGCTGATAAAGCGAAAAACGAGCCCGCCACCGCGGAGCCGGCCCAACCGAAGAAATAAAGTAGTTTAAACCAGTAAAACATTTGTACAAATACCCGTACCTTCCCCGTAGGGGAGGGTACGGGTAGGTTTTTATTAAGGAGATCAAAGAGTTATGGCGAAACAAGTGAAGTATGTGTACTCATTCGGCGGCGGAAAGGCCGACGGAAACGGAAAAATGAAAGATTTGCTCGGCGGAAAAGGCGCGGGTTTGGCCGAGATGTCGATGGCCGGCGTGCCGGTGCCCCCGGGTTTTACGATCACGACCGACGTGTGCCGCTACTATTACGCGAACGGCAAGAAACTCCCGAAGGAATTCGCGGCCCAATACAAGGACGGCATCGCGAAACTTGAAAAAAACCTCGGTAAAAAATTCGGATCGACGACGGACCCGTTGCTGGTTTCGGTCCGCTCCGGCGCGAAATTCTCGATGCCCGGCATGATGGACACGATTTTGAACCTCGGTCTCAATGACGAAGCGGTGCTCGGCATGGCGCAGCGCACGGGCAACGAGCGTTTTGCGTGGGACGCGTATCGCCGTTTCCTGTCGATGTTCGGCAACGTCGTACTCGAAATCGAAAAAGGAAAATTCGAAAAAGAACTCGAGTCGGTCAAACATAAAAAAGGCGTGCATCTCGACACTGAGCTGACCGTCACTGACCTGAAAGAAGTGGTCGAACTCGAAAAGAAACTCATCAAAAAAGAAACCGGAAAAGAATTTCCACAGGATCCGTTTGAACAGCTCGCGGGCGCGCGTGATGCGGTATTCCGCTCTTGGAACAATCCACGCGCAGTGACGTATCGCCGCTTGAATAAGATCGACGACTCGATCGGAACCGCGGTGAACGTGCAAGCGATGGTGTTCGGCAACATGGGTAACGATTCGGGCACCGGCGTCGGCTTCACGCGCAACCCGTCCTCGGGAGA